>NZ_JABXKQ010000036.1 GCF_017114945.1 Nostoc sp. JL34 | reverse complement strand
TTTGCGCTCACTTTACTTCAACACAGTAAAAGATGTCAAATGGGTTCTATACAAATTTTTTCATAAGGCAAAATCCAGTTACAATACTCTAGTAGTGACTGTAAAGCTTGCCATTTTAGTTGGTTGTAAGAGCAATTTAATACCGAAATATAAAAATCTACCCAACTACATACGCTTGAATATAACTGAGCTTTAAACCAAGGACTACGAAGATTTGTTATCAGTTGAAGTTGAGTTTTTAATTCAACTCTCAATATGTCTTCTAGTATAGTTAAATCTGATAACACGACAGTAACTAGTTGTTCCATTAATTGGCTCTCTAGCTGCCATGCAACTTAGCTACGTAATTCATTTCTAAATTGGTACAAAAGTTGGTTATGAAATTCCGTGTTGAATCGGTGTTTTAGCTGCTTCTGAATTACAATTTTTAGACCAGCATAAGGACTATCGCAAAAAATAATATCAGGTTCTTCAAAACCAAAAGCAGTATAGGCAACTTTTACAGCTTCCGCCGCTTTTTCACGATCAATTCGCTCAGTTGAAAGTGCGATCGCTCTCCACTTCTCTCGATAAACTGGAATCAAAGCTTCTTGCTCAGGCGTTAACTTCTCAATCAGCGACATAACGCCAACCTTCAGGCTCGTATTCTCGCTGAATTTTCACCATCCAGTGACCTTGGGGAATAGAAATAGCTTTATGCTCCTCATAAGCTAGCAATGCCGAATCTGAAATAACACGTAAATATAGTGTGCCATCTTTGTCAGATAATTCCGCCTTGCCCTCAGTAATCCGATGTTTATGACCCGTAACTTCGCCTTCTACCAAAGTTAAATGAGGTATTTTTTGTCCTTCAACCTGCTGCACAGGTAGTAAGATAACATCACCCTGACGAATTGGTTGCATGGTTTTGTTTTCCTGACATGGGTACAAATCCCACTTCGCTTTTGCTCTCAAGTTTGATTTAATTTTGGCACAAGCTCTATTAAAGTGGGGCATTGGGAATTGGGCATAGGGCATTGGTCAAATCGATAGTTATTCTTCTTTTGCTTCCCCTGCTTTCTTATCCCCCAGTCCCCAATCCCCAAATTTTTAAAACTGTAGTCGCCAATTATGCGTTAGATAAGTTAAAGATTGAAATAGCTGGAAATTCAGACCCAGCGTACCCTCATTTATCCTCTGGGACAGACTGGGCCCTAGGTTCAGCGGATTTTCTCCCAAGCAGGCAGTTTATGTGAGGATTAAATCACCGCCCTAAGCGTGACCATTTATCTTGACAATTTGCAAAAGTTACCTCAATTTGACTGTTTAGCTTAGTAGCTCTTCTTTTTATTGAAATTTCCATGTCAACTCTCGTCATCGTCGAATCTCCAACCAAAGCTCGTACCATTCGCAACTACCTGCCAGCAGGCTATCGGGTGGAGGCGTCTATGGGTCATGTGCGTGACCTACCCCAGTCGGCTAGTGAAATTCCCGCTGCCGTCAAGGGGGAAACATGGGCGCAGCTAGGAGTAAATGTGGACGCCGACTTTGAACCGGTGTATGTTGTCCCGAAAGACAAAAAGAAAATTGTTACCCAGCTGAAAGATGCCCTCAAGGATGTAGATGAACTGATTCTGGCAACGGACGAAGACCGGGAAGGTGAAAGCATTAGTTGGCATTTATACCAATTGCTGAAGCCGAAAGTTCCGACTAAGCGGATGGTGTTTCACGAAATTACCCAAGAAGCGATCAAAAAAGCTCTGAAAAACTGCCGCAATATTGATGAGCAGTTGGTTCGCGCCCAAGAAACTCGGCGGATTTTAGATCGACTGGTGGGCTATACCCTGTCTCCCCTGCTATGGAAAAAAATCGCTTGGGGATTGTCTGCTGGGCGAGTGCAATCTGTAGCTGTGCGACTTTTAGTCACTAGGGAACGCCAACGTCGTGCTTTCCATGAGGGTACGTACTGGGATTTGAAAGCTAGTTTGTCAAAGGAAAAAACCCCCTTTGGTGCCCAGTTGGTAACACTGGGAGGAACCAAAATCGCTAACGGTAGTGATTTTGACGCTGCAACCGGACAAATTACCGCAGGTCGCAATGTCTTGTTGCTCAACGAAGAACAGGCGGTAGCGCTCAAGGAACGCCTAACTGGGAAAACCTGGAGTGTTAACGACATTGAGGAACGCCCTGTGACGCGCAAACCGTCGCCACCGTTCACGACCTCGACGTTGCAGCAAGAATCTAACCGGAAACTGCGTCTCTCGGCTCGTGACACAATGCGGGTTGCTCAGAATTTGTACGAGCAAGGGTATATTACCTATATGCGGACAGATTCAGTGCATTTGTCAGATCAAGCGATCGCAGCTGCTCGGAGTTGTGTAGAAAAGCTTTACGGTAAACAATACCTCAGTCCCCAACCCCGGCAATACACCACCAAATCCAAAGGCGCACAAGAGGCACACGAAGCAATTCGTCCAGCGGGTAGCACCTTCCGCACCCCCCAAGAAACTGCTTTGGGCGGTCGAGAACTTGCGCTTTACGATTTAATTTGGAAGCGGACTGTCGCTTGTCAAATGGCTGATTCTCGGCAAACTCAAATTACCGTGCAATTGCAAGTCGAGGATGCTGGATTCCGTTCTTCTGGCAAACGGATTGAATTTCCCGGATACTTACGTGCCTACGTTGAAGGCTCAGACGACCCGGAAGCAGCACTGGAAGACCAGGAAGTAATTTTGCCGAATCTGAAAGTAGGAGATCATCCGAATTGTACAGACTTAGAAGCAGTTGGGCACGAAACCCAACCACCAGCTAGATACACCGAAGCTTCTTTGGTAAAAACCTTAGAAAGCGAAGGTATCGGTCGTCCCAGTACCTACGCCAGCATCATTGGCACGATCATTGACAAGGGTTATGCCCATTTGGTGACTAACGCTCTTATTCCCACCTTCACAGCTTTCGCCGTCACCGACTTACTGGAAAAACATTTTCCAGACATCGTTGATCCCAGTTTTACCTCAAAGATGGAGCAAACCCTCGATGACATTGCCACAGGTGAAGCGAAATGGCTACCCTACTTGCAGCAATTCTATTTAGGAGAGAAAGGGCTAGAAACCCTAGTTAGAGAACAGGAAAGTCAAATTGATGCCACCAAAGCTAGGACTGTAGAACTGGAGAATCTAGATGCCAAAGTCCGCATTGGTAAATATGGCCCCTATATTGAAGTCGAAAATGGTGACGGTGTTATCACCGCCTCAATTCCCAAAGACCTGACACCAGCTGACCTCGACCCCAAACAGGTAGAAGTATTGCTGCGGCAGAAAATCACAGGTCCTGACCAGGTAGGTCGGCATCCCGAAACTGGCGAACCGATTTATGTGAAAATTGGTGCTTACGGGCCCTACGTCCAATTGGGTGATAAAACCGACGAAAACCCCAAACCGAAACAAGCCTCCTTACTTAAAGGTGTCACCCCAGAAACCGTTACCCTGGAAATGGCTGTTGGTTTGTTGGCACTACCCCGGACATTGGGAGTTCATCCAGTCACTGGCGGTAAAATCCAAGCAAGTTTGGGACGCTTTGGCCCTTATGTGGTTCATGACCAAGGTAAGGAGGGAAAAGACTACCGCTCCCTGAAAGCTGCTGATAATGTATTGGCAATTAGCTTAGAACGTGCATTGGAATTGTTGTCCGAACCAAAAAAGGGACGCAGTTCCACCAACAGCAAGTCCAAGGCAGCCTTACGCGAATTGGGTACGCATCCAGAGGACGGGGAAACAATCAACATCTACGATGGCCCTTATGGCCCTTACATCAAGCATGGCAAAACTAATGTGAGTATCCCAGAAGGCCAATCGGTAGAAGATGTAACCCTGGCCGCGGCGCTGAACTTGTTAGCAGCTAAGACCTCGACCGGGAAATCGACTCGCAAAACGAGTAAATCAACGAGTTCCAAATCTAAGTCAACTGCTAAATCATCAACGACCGCTGCGAAAAAGAAGGCCACAGAAAGCTAGTTGCAAGTCAAACAATTTTGGATTTTAGATTTGTTTCACCTACAAGAAGTGTTAGGTAGCTGAATGTTAGTCTGGCATCAACGAAAAATCTAAAAATCTAAAAGACGCTGGTGACGCTTGATAGGGTTCGCACAGCGTCTCGTAGAGAAGTGTTAGCGACTGTGTGTAGGTAGCGTCTGACTTGCTAACGCTCTTGGCATCTTTCCTTCTCTACGAGAGAGACGCTCCTTCGCGTTGGCAGAATACTCGCTAACGCTGCGCTATCAAGCAATCTAAAATTGGTACTCAAAAGTCCAAAGTCCAACTCTTGACCCTTAATACTTTACAACTCGTCAAATGGCTTTCTAGTCTTAATTGGCACTCAAGAGTCCAAAATCCGACTCTTGACCCTTGATATCCATCCTTGATAGGATACAGTTCAGTAGGTTCAAGTGTGATACTCTAAAAAGTAAGGGAAAACACAACGCCAAATTTTAGAAGTGGCTTATGTCCCAAATACGGGATTGTGTATCAGCCCGATTGGAAGCCAGAGGTGCGAAAATATGCCATTTTCTGCGTACCTGTTAATCAAAAATTGAGGTAGTATCTCAGGAGCGGTCAGTTCATGGACTATATAGAAAAGGTGCTGGAAAAGCTTAAGGAATTAGCTCGGAGGCTGATAGAGAGCCTGTTAGGGCCAGAGGCTGAACCGGAACCGGAACTGATTCCGATTCCTGTAAACGATCGCTCGCGCCGTCGCCACTAAACCCAAAGTGGTAAATTCGACGTTGCAACCCTTAAGTATTCTGGCACTGCATGGGCCAAACTTAAATTTGCTAGGACAGCGAGAACCAGGAATTTATGGTTCGTTGACACTAGCTGAAATTAACCGCCTGTTAGAACAAGAAGCATTCAAGTTACAGGCGAAAGTTTTTCCTTTGCAGTCAAATCATGAAGGAATTTTGGTAGATACTATTCATAGCGCGTTAGGGCAATATCAGGGAATTCTGATTAATGCCGGAGCGTATACCCATACAAGTGTGGCATTGCGAGATGCGATCGCTGCTGTTAATTTACCCACAGTAGAAGTACATCTGAGTAATATTTATCGCCGGGAAGATTTTCGCCATCATTCGTACATCGCCCCAGTTGCGATCGGGCAAATAAGTGGTTTTGGCGAACAAAGTTACTTGTTGGGCTTACAAGCATTAGTGAATCATTTAAGAAGCATATAAGCATGAAAAATGAATTGATTTTAGAGTTTAGATTTTGAATTAAATTCTTCAATCCAAAATCTAAAATCCAAAATTATATGCGTTACTCTCCTATAAGTCGGTTTAAAGGTACTTTACTCGGAGCATTCCTGGGGGGAAGTTTAACCTATGGTGGTGAAATACAGTTTCAGAGTTACCTAGATTTAGGCAGAATGGCGGTTCTGGGTACTCAGAGTTTGATTGCATTGGGTAGATTAGATTTAGATGATTGGATAGGGCGTCAGCAACAAGAGTCTCCTCCTTTAGCAGCAACTGATGATATATCAATAAAAATAATTATTGCCACACTACCAGTAGCACTATTTTTTCACGAAAATCCAATTAAGCTCCGACAAAACTTGCTGCGTGTGCTGAAAATCTGGGAGGATGATCCAGTAGTACGGGATGGAACACTAGCAGTAGGATATGCGATCGCTCTTGCTCTAACTGAAAAACTCGACCCCCTAACCCTGATTCCGCAAATAGTTGCTTTTCTCGGCGAAACACCGACATCAATACCAAAAAAATTATTAAGAGTCCAAAATTTATTAGCACAAGGGGCTGGATTGTCAAGGGCGCAAGCTGAGTTTGCTAGGGAAGAAAAACTCACTAACACTATTGCTATGGCATTCTACTGTTTTTTAAGTACCTTGGAAGACTTTCGCCTTGCAGTTTTGCAGGCTACTCACAATGGTAATTCTCAAGTGCAAGATGCTACGCTTCTAAGCTCACAGGCTACAGGTGTAATTACTGGTGCTTTATCAGGAGCATATAACGGTACAGGTGGAATTCCTGTAAATTGGCAAGTCTTGTTCTTGCAGAAGAATTCTCCAGCATGGGGACTAACTAGCTTTTCCCAAATGTTAAAATTAACCGATGCATTTGTGGCGGTGTGGTCAGGAGTGTATGATCTTGCCCTAAATCCAAGGGACTTAATAGAGGAGGGATGTGAGGTGGCTCCGCTTTCAGTTTACGCAGCTCCTCGCGTTATTCGGTCACGTTAATCTCAATTAACTCAGACAAGGGGTTAAACCCCTTGTTAAAGGTCGGCAAACTTTTGCCACAGTGTATTAGTCTTATATACTAGAATTTTTCAGCAAACCTCGGACTGATTCTGTAGCTAGCTATTGTGGCAAATTGCCAACAAAAAAGCCCCCGCACCGTAGTTGCAGCAGCCGCAGATCAAACTTTCCTGATGATTGTCTTTTTTTGATCTATCAAATTTGGCAATTGCAGGCAGAGATAATGAAAATGCAGCAATTTTTGCAGTTCTTGACCCAGCAATTAACTCACTGGCGGCGACAGTACAAAGGACTATGCCGTAAGGGAAAGTTAATGAGAAGTCCCAAAGGCAAAAGCCATATAAGGGAACTTCTAAGGACTATGTTCAAGAATATATTCCTGTTTTTGTCAAAAACCAATGACAAAAGCAATCGCCGAAAACAAGAAAGAGCGCTAAGGTCAAAGACAAAATCTGTCAAAACTAAGAGTAGTATTTGTGCAGTCGGTTTAGATTGGGCACATGAACAGCGTTACTCCGTGATTTTGGCGATCGCTTTAGTGTCCCTCACTGGTATTATTGGGCATAAATTATACAACCAGACGCAACTCCAAGTAGGACATCCTGCGCCCCAGACAATTACAGCGCCTTACACAGATAGCATCGAAGACCAGAAAAAAACAGAAGCCAAGCGCAAAGCCGTCAGTAAAAGCTCCTTACAAGTGTTGATGCTTGATGCGCGAATGAACGAACAAATCAACGAAAATTTGCAACAACTTCTAGATGATGGCAACGAAATTCGCGCTATTGCTGGAGCTTTTCCTTTTTTAGATCCTGTAGTTTTATCCATCTCTACCCAGCGTTACCTCCGCTCTTGTCCTGACTTAGAATGGCAAGCACTGCTATTGGCTGTAGAAAATAGTAAAAATCAGCAGAAGAAAGGAACAGGAGGAACCGCCGCCTCATCCCGGACATCATCTATAGCTGCACCCAATCAGGAACGCCAGCCGCGCACAACACCACCCAAATCTGACTCCCAAAGTCCACAGAAGAAAGAACCAGTTGATTTTTCTCAAAACACTGATTTTACTCAAGCAGTAGCAGAACTAGAATCTTACCGTCTCACAACTTCTGAGAAAAGTTTATCTTTACTGATTGCCCAAATTTCTCAAACACGCCAAAGATATACCCAAGCCACTGCCAAACTTTTACAGTTAGAGACTGTGAGTCCAGAAGCAGTATACGAAGAATCTCTACTCTTGGATTTGTCAGATGTGGAATGGGAAAAAACACAAATGGGAATCCATCAGAGTACAGAGCGGATTCTCACCCAAGGTATTCCACAAGGATTGCCAAAAAATATCTTACAGGATGCGGTGAGTTTACAATTACAGACCTTTGTACCAGAATCCGCTGAAACTTTGGCAAAGAACCTGTTGTTAGCTGTACTCAAGCCGAATCTGCAAAAAGATGAAGAACAAACGAGACAAAATGCTCAAAAGGCAGCTGCTGGAGTGCCACCCGTGATGGTGAAGGTACGGCATGGTGAGGCGATTATTAAAAGAGGAGAGCAGATTACTGCCTGGGACTTTGAGGTGCTGGAGCATTATCACCTGATTCGTCGGGAGGTAAAGTGGCAGGAATTGTTGAAGTTAGGAGGCGTGATTGCGATCGCCATTGGCATTTTTGTCTGGATAGAACGCCATATCGATTACGAATTGCGACAACGCGATCGCTTGTTGGTGTTACTGCTAACTCTGAGTGTGCCAGGAGTCATCGTCATCGGATTGCCCTATACCACCTGGAGTGCCCTTGGTTTATTGTTGGGAAGCTTTTACGGCCCCACTTTGGGCTTGACAGTTGTCGGTCTGCTGTGGCCGATATTAGGCATTAGTTTGGATATGAGCAAGGCTGCGCTTTTAGCTGGTGTTGGGGGAGGAATATTAGGTAGTTACATTGCCCAACGATTGCGATCGCGTGAAGAGTTGGCATTATTAGGCGTTGCGATCGCCTTAACTCAGGGCGGCATTTACCTGATTGTTAAAATTTTAATTGGTCAAGTATTTGGTTCAATCTGGTATATCATTCTCCAAGAAGCGGGATTATTTGCTTTATCCGGCTTAGGCTGGAGTGTTGTCGCCTTGGGCTTGAGTCCTTATTTAGAAAAAGTTTTTGATTTAGTTACCCCAATCCGCCTAGCAGAACTAGCGAACCCTAACCGCCCTTTATTAAAACGACTTGCTACTGAAACTCCCGGTACTTTTCAACATACCTTACTTGTCGCTACCCTTGCTGAAGCTGCTGCCAAAGAATTAGGATGCAATGTTGAATTAGTCAGGGCTGGGACACTATATCATGATATTGGCAAAATGCATGACCCCCTTGGTTTTATTGAAAATCAAATGGGGGGGCCGAATAAACACGATACTGAGATTAAAGATCCTTGGAAGAGTGCAGAAATTATTAAAAAGCACGTAACTGAAGGGTTGGTGATGGCGCGTAAACACCTTTTACCTACAGCAATTCAAGCTTTTATTCCAGAGCATCAGGGAACGATGCTGATTGCTTATTTCCATCACCAAGCCCAGCAAATGGCTCAGTCAGATCCAAGTTTAACTGTAGATGACGCAGACTTTCGCTACGATGGCCCAATTCCCCAATCACGGGAAACAGGAATTGTCATGTTAGCAGATTCTTGTGAAGCGGCGCTGCGATCGCTGCAAGCATCGGCTAAACCTTTGGGAGAGAAGCGATCGCTCAAAGATGTTTCCACCGAACAAGCTTTAACAATGCTGAATAATATCCTGCGTGCCAAATGGCAAGACAATCAACTCGTAGATTCAGGATTAACACGAGAAGAGATGTCACAAATTGCTCAGATATTTGTGGATGTTTGGCAGCAATTTCATCACAAACGGATTGCTTATCCGAAGTTGAAGGCTAGTAGCACTGGGCGGAATTCGTAATGCGATGTCTACGACGGGCTACGCATATCTGTTGATAATCTTGTTAAGAGGTTTTCTTTAGTGGGTGTTATTTCCTAACTTATCAATCTTAAAACCCGAAGAAATTATTAGGAGTTAAACAAAAATGGCTACTTTAACTATTCGTTTACCAGACGAAAAACACAACAGATAAAAAGAACTTGCTCAAGCTAAAGGCATAAGTGTAAATAAGCTGATTGAAGAACTTTCCATCATAGCTCTAGCAGAATTTGATGCCAGTACTAGATTTAAAGCAATGGCCGCAACTGGGAACCCAGAAGAAGGTTTAAGAATACTGGCTAAACTTGATGGTCTGACAGAGAGGAGAGGGATTCGCATTGGCTAGCTTTTCTTTTAATTCTTCTGTAGCCGCAATCTTCTTAACCATGATATTCTCGCCACTTTTTTAGTAATTCCAATTGGTGATCCGCAACTAACTGTAAGGCTTTCACCGCATCTTTATCACGTTTATCAATAGATCGCAGTTTTCCCAATATTAAATCCCTAATTCTCACTACGTCGCACACCAGCCAAGATAAAATTAACTGCTGCTTGAGTATGCTGCTCAATCATTTCTGGACTTAGTAATTCCAAATCGGGTCTGGTATGCTTGATGTTTTCATAAGCGTTGAAGTATAAATTACAAACCCCAATAATATGCAGAGTGGTGAGAAATGGATCGAGTTGACGGAAACAACCTTCTGTCATCCCCCGCTCTAAAATCTTGATGAGATAGCTAAAATTTTCTTGCCAATTTCCTTGTTTAAAATACTTTCCCTGATTTTGGTTTGCTTCTTGGAACCAAAGCATTCCTCTATGCGGGTGAGCAGCTTCATAAGCGATCGCTCCTTTGACTAGCAGTTTCAAGGCTTCCTCTGGTGGTAACTGATCTAGATTTAGCTGCTCAAACCCTTCGTGCATCTCCACCGCCGGACGTTGCAGAACAGCTTGATATAGTCCTTCCTTGCTCTGGAAATAGTAGTAAATCATTGCTGTGGTGACACCTGCACCTCTAGCGATCGCCTCTGTCCGCGCTCCACTGAGTCCATTTCTGGCAAACTCCGCTTCTGCCGCATCGAGAATCTGCTTTTTCGTCGCTTCTGCATCGCGCACCTGACGCGGCTTTTTAGATGATAATTTTGACTGCGTTGAACGACCCACATTGCTCCATCATCATAACGAAAATATATTAACTAAAAACTTGGTTAGTAGTTGACATAGAAGATGAAATTTATTAAGTTAATACTAACTAACTAAAAAATTAGTTAGTTAATCACATGATTCAGCAATGCAGTAGCCAAACATAGCCGAGCAAATGCTCAGTAGTATTAGTTCGTCCATTGCAAACAAGACTTTATCTATCCCAATTTGCATTCAAAAGTAAAATTTCAGACAGATGATACACAACTTTTAACTTTCAAGATTGTGTGAGATTTTACTAGCACATCTATAGAACTTTAAATAAACAACTTCTCAAAATTTTGGAGGAAAAATGGAACCAATTTTACCTGGTGCGCCTTGGTTAATCGCGCATAAATCTACATTAGGAGTGAATAAACCCAATAAAATAACTTTAAACGGACAAGATTATGTCATTTGGCACAATCCAAAAGGCGAAGTATTTGCCCTTGATAACATCTGCCCACACATGCAAGCACCCTTATCAGACGGTTGGATTTGTCAAGAGAGAGATACTATTATTTGCCCTTTTCATGCACTAGAATTTGATGGAGAAGGCAGACTACAGCAAGGAGAAAAAAAGGATACTCAGCCAATTATCAAACCATTAGAATTAATTATTAGCAATGATTGCATCTGGACTTATACTGGATTTGAACCAAGATTACCCATCCCAGATTTGCATCAAAAAATTGTCGATGAATACGAGTTTATTGGGGTAACTGGGGACAAAAGTATTCAGGGTAATTTTTTGACTAATCTGATGGTTAACTATGACTATAACCATCAGAATGGGACTCATAAAGAACTATTTAAAATTACATCTTGTAATGTAAGTCATTTTGAAGAAAAAGGATATTTTGCCACAGTTAAACAAGAACTGACAAGAGCCAACAACACACTAGTAGAAATTATCAAAAACCCTATTTTGGGAATTTTACCTAAAATGCTTGCTAACAGACTTGAATACGCTTTTCCTTCAACAACAGCTTTGTTTGCTAAAACCCCTATTGGTGATATTGCTCAAATTCATATTCTCTACCCGGAAACAGAAAAAATCACCAAGACGTTTATTTTGATGTATGCCAAAGTCATCAATCCTTTGATGAAATTTCTATTTAAAAATTCAGTTTTAAAAGCAGCAGCCACAGTCATTGAACAGGATACAAGTGCAGTTGAGAGTTTATATCCTCGGCAAAAACCAAAAATTAGATTGCCAAATGAAGAGATTATGTTCTACGCAGAAAAACTCTACCGCGATTGGTAATATAGATTTGCAAAGCCTAACTGCACTTTACAATTAAGTAGATCCTGTAGTTAATTACTACTAGAGATACTTATATATATGGCAGCTAAAATTCGCCGAGGAAATGCCTGGTAGCTATGGCTATATTGGGGGGGACTTTGGAAATATTTCGGGATACCAATGTATAAATACTGGTATCATGAGGCTGTCGTTTAGGTAATCAGCAGTTATTGAAAAAGAGGCTCTGACTAATAATATAGACAAAGCCTCTGAAAAATGATTGATCGGCAAGAAACTAGAACTCTACACCATGTTTCTTGGCAATTTCAGTCAGTTTCTCAGACTGATGTTGTGATGCTTGAGTCAATATCTCTTCAGCCTGTTCTCTAGTACTTCCCTCTTTAGGAATTAAATACTTGACATAAAGAGATACAAAATCGGCAACGATCGCTAAACCAGATAAAGCATGTTTGTCAGCTTCTTTACCAGCGATCGCTGCTACCAAACCTGCTTTAATTGGGTCTGGTTTAACTTTCATGAATTGATCAACAAGTTTCGGTATGTAGTCTGCTGGCTGCAAATTATCTAACTTACTTCTATCTGGAGTAAAGTTACATTCTGCGGCTTTTGCCTGCTCTACAACACACCATTCTATGAATTCTTGCAATGCTGCATCGGGAACGCGAGGCAGATATTTGTGTAACGCTAAATCAGACACAAGCTTACCGTGTAAATTGCTGTTTTGTGGGAGTGCATTAAGGCAAGCCTAACGCACTATTTATATAAGTTTTAGTGTGTTACGCTACGAGTTTTGAATAAAGGGCATTGGGCATTGGTTATTTGGGGAGCATCTACCTTTGGAAGAAACATAATTATTTGGATTATTTGGTGCCAAAAACCCTACTATATGTTTGGTCTAAAAAAGCCTATCTGCCAAAAGTGGATGCTCCCATTACTTCTTTGGCAGTATAGCAATCCTGCATAATTCGTGATAGACAAGCTACCCGACTTCTTCAAAAGTTCGAGGAACTACAGGTTACAATTCTCATAAATCAAATAGGATTGCTATATAAATAATTTTGCTTAATTATTTAGTCCGTTATAACTACAGAACTTTGGATGCGATAATACCAATAAATACCGCAAGACCCAGCGCTCTCCGAAAATAATTAACGCCTTGAAATAATTCCAGCCACGCCCAAGTAAACAAGGAGCCATTTGCCAGTACATCTAACACTGTATTGATTTTGCCACTGGTCAAAATTAGAGAAAGTATACTAGCTACAATCCAAACAATAAGCGGTAGGTTTGGCATCTCCGCTATAACAATTTTCCCAGTGCTGTCACGGAAGGTTTTATCAACTAATGTATTTTCCATTGTCTGAAGTTGCTACTTAGCTAAAAATTCTTAACTTACAAAAAATACCGAGTGGTCTATTAATAATAGACTTCCATTTAATTGCAAATTATTTAATAATATTAAAACATTTAGATAAATCTTGAACAACCATCTAATTGCTGAGATTCGAGCCGTAAAGCATATTCATATATAACTATATCGATAGGCATGTATGAATATCATGTCTGCTTAAAGACTTATCCTTTAGGCTGATGCAAAGACGCGGAGATATTTTAATGATAAGTGATTAGCCGGACTTGACATCACACGAAATCCGCGAAGGGAGCATGTCAACTTTGCTAGAACACATGAACTATTGAATAGTGGCAGAATCAA
>NZ_JABXKQ010000166.1 GCF_017114945.1 Nostoc sp. JL34 | reverse complement strand
TCAGTACCTCTGCCATAATCCCCCTGTCAATAGGGTTTGAGACGCGCTAACCCTGGTTCCATGAATTTGGTATACCTGCTTCTGTCAACATTTTCTCTAATGGTTCCCTACGTAAGTTCTGTTCATGGAAGAGAAATGCATCTGGTAATATCTCATAATCTTTTTCATCAGTAGCTCCATGAAATAACCCACGAATAACTTCCTCAAGAGAGAGGTGTTCATACCTGCTTTTCTTCAGATCAAGCAGCAATCTTCCAACGCCTATCTGGTGAGTATTTCGGATTTTATCTTCCAGGTCGGAATACAGTGGAAACAATGCTGGCAGAAGGACTAACCAATCGCTAACTAAGTCTTCTACAAAGCTCTCATAAATGGCGTATAGGCGTGTTACTACAGCACAGTGATCGTAAACTCGCCACTCTTTTACTCTGGGAATATCCTGCATTAGTGTGCCGAGGATAAATTCGCTTCCCTCATGCCATTCTTGCTTTATTACAGCACCTGATCCAAATGAAATTTCTCTCAGCCGATCATTGGTCTTGATAATGGAACGAACAGTAGAAATATTAACTGTTACTGTCATTAAAATGTTTTGAAACATCGCTCTTTACTCGGCGATGATTTGAGAGAGCATATCATCAAACAATCGGATTCTTTTCTGGATATCAGCCTTGGTTCTTCCAGCACCTGTAAAAAGCTTTGATTTATCTTCTATAAATAACTTCTTTGTCTCTTCGATTACTCTTGGCTTCTGCTCGACTAAAATATCAGCTTCATCTAAATGTCTACTCAATCCAACCATAACAGCATCATAATATGCTTTATAAGCACTATCTTTCCAAGTCTCAGTCTTGGGATCAAAAGGCTTGAATAAATTTTCTGCATAGATTTTGTGTGCTAAATCTACAGTTTTGATAAAAATATTTTTTAGGATATCAATATCTTCATCAGAAAATTTCAAACTCTTAATCATATAGAGGTCAAGAAATCCCTCCATTCCTCTACGGAAGTCATTGACATGGCGTAAAGCAAAAAAGCGAAGGACTAATTCGGCATCTTCCATTTTTTTGTATAAATTATTTTGAACTAGTTTTAATTTACTATCTAAGGGAATCTCCCAAGCCTCTGCAAATATAGAATTAGTTGCCAGGTCAAGTAATAGCTGATTGAACTTACCATAATACAAACAGTTACGTACCTCCTGCTGACTTAGTGCAATACCGCCAGTGTTTAAACGCTCAAAAGCAAGCTGTTTTAAAAGCATTGCTTCTTCAGGATTAGATGCTGACTCTGTAATCAGAACTATAGATGATATAGAGCGACGATCAATTCCTGCTCTAATTTTTGTAGGAAGAGTAGCATAAGTACGTTTATTGAGTTCTGGCCAAAGTTCTAATCCAGTTAATATGAGACGATTTTCATAAAAATCCCGAAGGGCCGTAATTCTCTGTTGACCATCCATTACCTCATAAAAGTTAAACTCCTTCTCGTAAAGAACAATTGGAGGAACAGGAATGTTGATCAAAAATGACTCGATAAGTCGTGATTGCATCTTTTCATCCCACCGATCCCTTCTTTGGTAAAAAGGGCGCACATCCATATACCCAGGCTTCTTTAGTGCTTCGACAAAACTCGGAAGCTTTTCACGGTTCATTTCAGTGAGTATTCTTTGATCGCCAGACTCATACTTGTCATTAATTTCACTATCAGACATTTGGATACGGTTCTGGAAGGCTGATGCTTCCCACATCTGTTCTTCAGTTGGTGCAAGTTGCATTGACTACATCCTCTACAAGGACAGCATGATACGATATTAGACTAGCTGAATATAGCCTAGCGCTTTCTTATGCGACAAAGTTTTATGATACTAGATTTTATAAGCAGCTTTAGAGGCACTAGCGCTATATAGATTGAATTTTTCTCGCCGACTTATTTAAGTATAAATACTATAAAATCTACAGCTTTCATAAAATTTTCAATAAGTTGCACTGGTCGCTACACACAATCCGACAATGTTTAGTTAAGCTGTAAGCGCTATGATTAAAGTTTATTGAACATCTTATGCATTGGTTGTTATCTGGGCCGTTGAGTACAGAAGAATTGACGGTTAACATTGCAGGATTGCCTGCATCGTTACAAGGTAAGAAGCTGGTGCAGTTGTCAGATTTTCACTACGATGGTTTGCGGCTGTCGGAAGATATGCTAGAAAAAGCGATCGCAGTTACTAACGAAGCTGAACCAGATTTAATTTTATTAACTGGTGACTACGTAACTGACGATCCGACGCCAATTCACCAACTGGTACTTCGACTCAAACATCTGCAAAGTCGCAGTGGTATCTATGCTATTCTTGGCAATCACGATATACATTACAGACAGGCAAAAGCAGAAGTTACAGATGCCCTTACTAGCATTGGGATTCACGTCCTTTGGAACGAAATTGCTTATCCACTAGGAAAAGAATTGCCACTTGTTGGACTGGCGGATAGTTGGTCACGGGAATTCCACCCCGCACCAATTATGAATCAGCTAAACCCTGACACACCCTGCATCGTTTTATCCCACAACCCAGATACTGCGGAAATATTACAAGCATGGCGAGTCGATTTACAATTATCTGGTCATACTCACGGTGGTCAAATCGTGATTCCCGGAATTGGCCCTGTGGCGTTGTTTTATGAAAAGCTTGTAGGGAAAATACCCAAACAAGTGCGGCGTCGAGTCCCATTTTTGGAAGTAAATGTTTCTGTAGTCAGCCATTGGGAATGGGCACAGGGCTTGCATCAGGTAGGAAAAAATCAGTTATATGTCAATCGCGGTTTGGGAACTTACCTCCCAGGACGCTTATTTTGCCGCCCAGAAGTTACTATAATCACCCTAGAAGGTGAGTAGCTAATTCAAAATTCAAAATAAAAGAATGCAATTACAGCAGGTATTCCAGCTAATGAGTGCCTGACTGAATTTAAATTAATGAATTAATTGTATTTATAGTAGATGACATAAATTATTGCATTTTATCAAGTTACATTTTTATTTTTGGTAAGCTGTAAACGCTGGTATGAGGAGTATCGGTTGCCTTATGCATTGGTTGTTTACAGGACATTTAAGAGTAGATAAAATAACGGTTAAGATTGCAGAACTTCCTGCATCTTTACAAGGTACAACGTTAGTGCAGTTGTCAGATTTTCACTACGATGGTTTGCGGCTGTCGGAAGATATGCTAGAAAGAGCGATCGCACTTACTAACGAAGCTGAACCAGATTTAATTCTATTAACTGGTGACTACGTAACTGACGATCCTACGCCAATTCACCAATTGGTGCTTCGATTAAAACATTTGCAAAGTCGCTGTGGTATCTACGCGGTACTTGGGAACCATGATATCTATTACAGCCACTCTCAAGTAGAAGTTACACAGGCGTTAACTAGCATTGGGGTACATGTGCTTTGGAATGAAATCGCCTATCCACTAGGAAAAGAATTACCACTGGTAGGACTAGCTGATTATTGGTCACGAGAATTTTACCCCGCACCAGTCATGAATCAACTAGACTCCGTTACACCGCGCATCGTTTTATCCCATAACCCAGATACAGCTAAGATATTGCAACAATGGCGCGTAGATTTGCAACTATCTGGTCATACCCACGGTGGTCACATCGTAATTCCGGGCATTGGCCCTGTAGTACTCTATTATAAAAAGCTACTCAAACAAATCCCCAAAAAATTGCGGCGTTGGGTAACATTTTTCTTGGGAGACTGCTCGAAAGTAGTGCGATATTGGGAGTGGGCACAAGGATTTCACCAGGTGAACGAAAATCAACTATATGTCAATCGTGGTTTAGGAACTTATAAACCAGGACGTTTATTTTGTCCGCCAGAAGTGACTGTAATTACTTTAATTGGTCATTAGTCATTAGTCATTGGTTATTAGTCTAAATAAAAAATAAAGAACAAATGACAAAAGACAAATGACAGCGCTAACTAGTCAGTGTGCAATTTAAATGCATAACACTCAAAGCAGAAACCGCCTGAAGCTACGATGGATAGATATCAGCAGCTTGGGGCGGTTTCTTGAAGATAGGAGAATTCAGAAATAACTAACTCAAACTAAGGTGGACAGTATTTGCGTTCGCGTAGCCCGTCGTAGACATCGCTCTACTCAGAATTGCACATTCTTATATTCCAACTAGGCAAGCATTTTCTGGCTGTGCGTTCTAAAACCTCCAAAACAACTCATTGAACTTAAGGCAAAAACACATTCAATGGATGCCACAACCAAGCATAGCGATCGCAATAATGTTAGAGCAGGAGGCACAGGCTCTAACTCGAAAGTTTTTGTTTAACTTTTAACCTGTTTGTACCTTGGTCTTAATCTAGCATTGTGTTTGTTTAGCTACAAGACACCTTTACTAAACTTGAATACCATTAATTTATTGCAACAATTTAGAAATATTGCTTAAAAATTGCCCGACTTGTTAGATGTTGGCGTGAATGCCAACATTATCAAGTGGGCTGAAATTTCAGAAGCTATTATTGACCAGAACCGCCTGTAGCACTATCACCTGCGGTCGAAGAACCACTATTAGATGTACTATTTGACTGGTCTACTCCTTGAGGTGGAGTGGTTTTAGAGCTATCACTTTTCGTACTTGGAGCGACAGTATTAGTAGAACTATCGTTTTGCGAAGTCGGAGTATTAGTAGTTGGACTTGTGGCCGGACTTTGTGTCGCTTTAGGGGCTGGCTGGGTTACAGAAGGTGCTTTTTCTGCCGCAGGCTGCTGGGGTGGAATAGTAATGTTAATATTCGGTTGGCGAGGTGCAGATGGAGGTACAACCTGCTGTTGTGGAACAGGAACAGCAACAGGTACAGGTACTTCCCTAGTTCTTTCGATTATCGTCGTTTGTGGTTGAGGAGATGCACTGGGAGTTGGATTACTCTTACTCGGTACAGGAACCACGACCGGCACAGCATTGTTAACTGCTGCGTTATTCTGCTGGTTGAAGTACCACACTCCACCTACAACCAAACCAAGCAGCGAAGTAATGATAATACCCAACAGCAAACCACCACTAGCATTATTATTGTCACGCTCGGCTAAATCTGCTTGCTGATTGCTACGCTCAGTATTTCGACCTTGTATGTAACCGTTAGTGTAAGAGTTGGGATTAGCTGTGCTGTTCTTGACTGTTTCAGTGGTTCGCGTCAAGTCAGTGTGAGTATTACCATTAATATCAGTGTAAGATTCGTGCTTGACTTCACTGTTTTTGATTTCGCGTTCATTGGGAATAGACATAGGTGTTGATTTCACTCCTCAAACAAGATATTGACAAACTAAAGCTTTGTAAAAACAAGAGGTTTTAATGAACTGAAAAATATATGTTGCTGATTAATATTGGGTTTGATTTGCTACTCAACTGTTGGTAATTATCAGGATAACCTCTGCGATCGGCAAGTGGCTCTATCTCCAGGGAGTTAATGCTTAATCTTTAGGGAGTTAATACTTAATCAAGAGAAAGAGTATCCCAAAGATAGATGTTATTAAACTGTCAGATGACGGTTTGATAAAAAATCTAGGAATTTACTGAAATCATCTAAATTTTTAATTTTTCGTTTGCTTCTAGCTTTTGCTGCGGTTCAAAAAAACAATCTGGATGCCAAGTTTTAGCCATCTGGCGGTAAGCTTGCTTGACCTCATCAGCAGATGCACCTGGTTTTAACCCAAGGATATCGTAAACATGATTTATATCGAGGCGATCGCTCATACTAAGAAATCAGCAGCAAATCTTACTACACTTAGTATTCCCAAGTACAAGTATTGTCTAACTCCCAGTTTGGTGTCGCCGTCTGAAGTGTCTTAAACTATATTCGCTCCTATCACCAACGCCGATTTAGCCGCAGGAAACTTTTTATCCTCTGACAAAATCTTTCTACCAGAGGTCTAGGTCTTGATACATATCTAGGTGAGTATGATCTCCGTGCAGCGCCAGGATTTCTTGACTCTTCTGCTATTTGTGCAGCTTTATTTAAATCTGAAGCGGCTCTATATTCATATCCCAGTTGCGAGCAAACTAGCCCACGATATTTATATGCGTCAACATAGTGAGGGTTGAGACGAATTGCGTGGGTAAAATCTGCGATCGCATCCTCATATCTTCCTTGTGTAGCATTTTCTACTCCTAAAGTATAGAAAGTTTCTGCATCCCAACGATTGACAGATATTTTTGGGGGATTTTTAGGCGAAGATGAAGATGGATTTTCAGGAATGGGAGGCGGCTCAGATAGAATTTCAGATTTGAGCCTGTTGTAAGCTGCGTTGATTGATTTGATTTTTTCCTCAGCTTCCTGTTTTTGCTTTTGATCAACAAAGCGATCGGGATGCCAAATTTTCACCAGTTTACGGTAAGTTCGCTTCACCTGTACTTGAGACGCACCGGGTTCTAGCCCAAGAATTTCATAAGCATCATTGATATCGAAGACATCGCGCATACTGAAAAAATCGGCAACTATCTAAATCTATGTTAACTATTCCCACAAATCTTCTCCAATCAACCCAAACGCCCCATTCTGGTTATCACTGGGATGGTAGTAGTCGCCGCTTCTTTGAAGGCTGGTATTACCGCGTCACGCTACCGGAAATTGGGCAAACATTTGCCTTTATGTACTCCATTGAAGACCCCATCGGCGGTAAACCTTACAGCGGCGGTGCAGCCCAAATCCTCGGCCCAGATGATGAGTATTTATGCCGTACTTTTCCTGATATCAACAAATTTTGGGGTAGTCGAGATGTCCTGGGTTTAGGTCATTGGGGTAAAACGGATTTGCAAGTTTCTCCTTTATACTTGCTCTCAGCAGAGTTTGAGCATCATATCCAAGAAGGCTATCAAGCCACAGCCACCTTGAATCAGGGAATAATTCGCGATCGCGCCACCAATAATTATTGCCGTTGGCAGTATGAAATTCAACCAGTATACGGTTGGGGCAATCAAAATAGCATTCAGCAATCAACTGCTGGCTGGCTATCATTCTTGCAGATTTTTGAACCGGGATGGCAAATTTTGATGGCTCACGGTCTAGCCAGTGGAAAGATTGATTGGAATGGCAAAATCTACGAATTCACCAACGCCCCAGCCTACGGAGAGAAAAATTGGGGTGGTGCTTTTCCCCAAAAATGGTTTTGGATAAACTGTAATTGCTTTGAGGGCGAACCCGACTTAGCATTAACTGCTGGTGGTGGACGGCGGGGTGTGCTGTGGTGGATGGAATCTGTAGCGATGATTGGCTTGCACTATCAAGGTAAGTTTTATGAATTCGTTCCCTGGAATTCGCAAGTAGAGTGGGAAATTCAGCCTTGGGGTAGATGGCAAATGAAAGCTAGTAACTCCAGTTATGAAATTGAATTGACAGGAACCACCCATCTACCTGGTACACCTCTGCGTGCGCCCACAGCAGAAGGTTTAAGATATTGTTGCCGAGACACCATGCAAGGAAAACTAAATTTAGAGTTACGAGAACTAAATGGGAGAAAATCTAAAATAATCCTAAAAGCAGAAAGTCTTCTTTGTGGTTTAGAAGTAGGCGGCGGCTCTTGGGATAATTCTTGGCAATCTGGCTAAAACTACTGCTATAATTATATATGCTTCACAGTTGGGGTTGTAGCTCAGTTGGATAGAGCGGACGCCTCCTAAGCGTCAGGTCGTGCGTTCAAGTCGCACCAGTCCCGTTATATTTAGACAATTAACATATATATATATATACAATTCATCGGGTCACGCATTGCTGTGCCCCTAGTAGTGGTACGCCAGTTCACTCAAGTCGGGAGATCCACCCACGCGACTAGCTCCTGTATTCCATACAATTGAAACCTGCTATATAAAGTGGTCATAACCCTTTGATGAATCGTCCGATATCGGTTAGGATAATCCATCAATTAGAGGAAAAACTTTAGGCACGCTTAATGGCGCTGTTACACGAAAATCAACCAAATTTATATTTGGGCAGATTCTTTGGAAGTTTGCTACTCTACTATCAATTGTTTTTTTCTAATCAGAGAAAATTTTGGACTAAGTAAATTAAGTTATTGAGCCTTGAATAAGCTACTCTTTACAAGTAAATCTTTTCGTTTTATGGCCTTTGTCCTACCGCTAATCGTGTGGTGGGGATACAAAGAAGTACAAAACCAATTTGTGCAGCCGCAAGCAGTTGTAGTGTTAGGTGGTTCAACGAGACATTTAGAGCGAGAGAAATTTACAGCTACATTCGTTCGCGAGCATCCAAATATACCTATTTGGATTACAGGCGGTAGTCCACGTACATTCACGCAACGAGTGTTTACTAAAGCTGGTGTTGATCCTAAACGTTTACACTTGGATTATGAAGCAGTAGATACAGTTACTAATTTTACTACGTTAGTAGATGATTTGCAAGCTCGCGGTATCAAGAGCATTTATTTGATTACTTCAGACTTCCACATGCGTAGGGCTTGTGTCATCGGCGAAATTATTTTGGGTAGTCGGGGTATTTATTTAAAACCAGTGCCAGTTCCTTCAGAAAAACGCCCTGAATCTATCGAAAAATCTATTCGCGATGGAGCTAGAGCCATAATTTGGTTAGCAACTGGTTACACTGGTGTGGATGCCGCAAAAAATAAACGGTAAATCATACCCATTTTGGATTTTGCGAAAAGCGTTGAGCAGAAGTTTCCTCTGCTCAACGCTTTTCAAGACGGATTTGAGATTTTGGAATTGAAAATCTTCATATTCAGAAAGTTGCTCCATTTAAAATAATACAAACTATTCCAAATTGGTATCATTTATTGACCTAAGTCAATCTCATGCATATGCCAATAAATGATACCAATAATCTTGAGGTTAGCTCAGTAATAACAGACAAATGCAAAATACAATTGTCGAAAAAATAGCTCAACACTAACCTTCAAATAACACAATATACAAACCAATTAACAACTTTTCTTCATTTGCTTCCTTGGTGCGTACTTTGATTCCACCAGAATTTTGAGTGGCGGCTTGGGCTACTCAAGTTTATCTGTGTAATTCAGGAAAAAAAGGCCCCAAGTTCTCCCACAATTTGATACCCTAGCTTAAACAGATTTGAGAAAATTTAAAGCGTGGAAATTCAACTTGGGCGGGGAAAAACAGCTCGCAGAGCTTACGGAATAGATGAAATTGCTCTAGCCCCTGGGAACAGAACACTAGACCCCAGTTTGGCAGATACTAAGTGGCGGATTGGCAATATTGAGCGAGAAATCCCGATAATTGCCAGTGCAATGGATGGCGTAGTAGATGTTCGTATGGCTGTACTTTTGTCACAGTTAGGAGCATTAGGTGTCCTCAATTTAGAGGGGATTCAAACTCGCTATGCTGACCCAGAGCCAATATTAGATCGGATTGCCTCTGTGGGGAAAGATGAATTTGTTGCTCTGATGCAAGAACTCTATGCTGAACCAATAAAACCGGAATTAATTGAACAACGTATTCAGGAAATTAAACAACAAGGTGGCATTGCGGCGGTGAGTGCGACTCCAGCCGGTGCAAGTAAATACGGTGAAGCGGTGGCAAAAGCTGGGGCAGATTTATTTTTTGTCCAGGCTACGGTAGTTTCTACTGCACATCTGTCACCAGAGTCTTTAGTACCACTTGATTTAGCAGAATTTTGCCGTTCCATGCCCATTCCCGTGGTGTTGGGGAATTGCGTGACTTACGAAGTCACGTTGAATTTGTTGAAAGCTGGGGCGGCTGGGGTACTAGTGGGAATTGGGCCTGGTGCAGCTTGTACTTCTCGTGGGGTTTTGGGTGTGGGTGTCCCACAGGCAACTGCGATCGCAGATTGTGCCGCAGCACGAGATGATTACTACAAGGAAACTGGCAACTATATCCCCATTATTGCTGATGGCGGTTTAATCACTGGTGGAGACATTTGTAAATGCATCGCCTGCGGTGCCGATGGTGTGATGATTGGTTCCCCCTTTGCCAGAGCCGCAGAAGCCCCAGGACGAGGTTATCATTGGGGTATGGCGACTCCCAGCCCAGTCTTGCCTCGTGGCACCCGGATTCGCGTTGCTACCACTGGTAGCCTAGAGCAAATACTCATTGGCCCAGCAGGACTAGATGATGGCACTCACAATCTTTTAGGAGCCTTAAAGACCAGCATGGGCACCTTAGGAGCCAAAAATATTAAAGAAATGCAGCAAGTGGAAGTTGTGATTGCGCCTTCCCTATTAACTGAGGGTAAAGTTTACCAAAAAGCTCAACAATTAGGTATGGGAAAATAGAATTGGGGCATGGGGTCTGAGGCATGGGGCATTGAAAAGAGGCAGAGGGGCGGGGTGCAGGGGGCGGAGGGGAAAACTCTTCTCCCTTGCTCCCGGCTCCCTGCTCCCTTGCTTCTTCCCTAGTCCCCAATCCCCAATTCTTGAATAAATTTTCCAGGCCCCTAAACAATTGCTGGAAAAATCCGATATGTCGCCTACAATAGAAATAGCGGAGACGCATGTTTCCGTTCACTCCTCACACCACACTCCGCCCGGACTACTGTTCGGGCGGTTCCTTATGTTTGTAAATAAATTCTAGAGCTTCTTTGCAAATGTACATCCTCTACTCCCAAGCTGAGGTTTTTGCTATGGTAGAATTTTCACCAAGCTCAGATATTATTGGCGAAGGTTTTAGGCATGTCAGCAGCCGCACAAGTTACCGATTCTAGTTTCAAGCAAGAAGTACTCGACAGCGATGTACCCGTTTTAGTTGACTTTTGGGCACCCTGGTGCGGACCATGCCGTATGGTAGCTCCTGTTGTCGATGAAATCTCCGAACAGTACAAAGGTCAAATAAAGGTCGTAAAAGTCAATACGGATGAAAATCCTAATGTTGCTAGTCAGTACGGCATTCGTAGCATTCCCACATTAATGATTTTTAAGGGTGGACAAAAAGTGGATATGGTGGTCGGCGCCGTGCCTAAAACTACATTAGCTTCCACTCTCGAAAAGTATCTTTGAAACTCAATCGGCAATAAAGTCCTCTTGAGTTATCCATTTTGTTCTAACTTTAGGTTAATTTTTATAAACAAGTTTGAGAGGTGCGAATTTCTAGTCTCTCAAACTTGTTTACATTTGTATACAGTTTCAGAATATTTTTAGGAGTTTTCTACTTCAAAAACAACTCCCTAATTTTCACACTACCAATTTCTACCGCTAGGGTCGCCAACAGAAAACCCAAAAGCTGAGTTCCGTCGCTTTTTTACATCCAATACGCTGTGCGTAGCTTGCTTCAGAGAAGGGGTACGCTGCAAATTTAATATTCAATAATTAACAATCCCCATAAATAAATTGATCCCAATTTAAAAAATGATTGTTGATAGATGAATTAATACCAAGCCAGACGCACCAAAACGATTCCCAATCCAAAATCTAAAATGGTATTAGTTGCTCTGTAATAACCCAAGTTGTGGGTTATCACTGATCTCAACTTGTTATATAGCGGTGTGCAGTTCAGTGAGATACAAAAATTTTGCTGAAATGATTTGACAGCAAAGACTTTGGTGTTCTCATACAATCGACAACTGCTATATTAAATCAATAGAAGAAAATCATTTCGTTTTTGAGAATGTCACTTTACAAACGCCAAACTATGAACAGGTAATTGTCGAAGACAAGTCTATTGTCTGTTCAACCTGGAGAAGGTTTATTGATTGTTGGGGCTAGTGGTCGAGGAGCGATCGCTGGTTTGTGGAATGTGGGAACTGGTCGTTTGGTACGACCTCCTCTAGAAGAAGTCTTATTCTTACCCCAACGTCCTTATATCATTTTGGGAACTTTGCGCGAACAGTGTTATGGTAGTCGCCGAAGAGGACTAAACACAGTTTCGATATCATGCAGAGTGTGTTGTTTAATACATTGATTCCAAGGCTGGTTTTGATGCTTGGAGTTCTTTTTCGGCATAACTTTTAAAGAAATGTAACTTGTTTGTTCCAAGTCATCCTCAATGATGTGGTCGATGTAAGCTGAATCACCATAAAGTTCACTACCAGATGGCAGATTCACTCGGTTTGGCATTTAAAGCAAGTACATTCACACCAGACAGCTTTTATCAGGGTTTGATCACAACCCAATTACAATCTTGCTCAGTTTGCTAGAACCCAGAAGAAGATTAAGATCAGCAAGAAAACAAGTTTGTTAAAGAAAATCTTGGCTGATGTATTTCTAATTAAATTCCACAGATGTTGAAGTAGCGATATATTTTGATAATCTATCTTCCATAAATCAACTGTTTGTTGTTGAATCTATGAAGTCTTATTTAGCCGCCGCTATTCAATTGACCAGTGTGCCCGATCTACAGAAAAATTTGGCACAGGCAGAAGAATTAATAGAGCTTGCTGTACGTCAAGGTGCTGAATTGGTAGGTTTGCCAGAAAACTTTTCCTATATGGGAGAAGAAAAAGATAAACTCGCACAAGGAGATGCGATCGCTCGTGAAAGTGAAAAATTTCTCAAAAAAATGGCTCAACGCTTTCAAATTACCATCTTGGGCGGCAGCTTTCCAGTTCCCGTAGACAATACAGGCAAAGTTTATAACACCACTCTACTAATCGACCCAAACGGTGAAGAACTTGCCCGCTACTACAAAGTACACCTATTTGATGTTGATGTCCCCGATGGCAACACCTATCGTGAATCCAGCACAGTTGTGGCTGGTACGCAACTACCGCCCGTGTATTTCTCAGAAAAACTTGGTAATTTAGGGCTTTCTATTTGTTATGATGTCCGCTTCCCTGAACTGTATCGTCATCTGGCAGATAAGGGAGCCGATGTTATCTTTATTCCCGCCGCCTTTACCGCCTTTACAGGCAAAGACCACTGGCAAGTACTACTACAAGCCAGAGCCATCGAAAATACCGCCTACGTCATTGCTCCTGCCCAAACAGGTAATAACTACGGCCGCCGGCTAACCCACGGTCACGCTGTTATTATCGACCCTTGGGGTGTAATTTTAGCCGATGCTGGGGAAAAGCCAGGAATTGCGATCGCAGAAATCAAGCCTACTAGGCTCGAACAAGTCCGTCGTCAAATGCCCTCTTTACAGCATCGAGTGTTTTAGGGACTGGGGACTGGGGACTGGGGACTGGGGACTAGGGAAGAAGCAAGGGAGCAGGGAGCAGGGAGCAGGGAGCAAGGGAGAAGGGAGAAGAGTTTTCCCCTCCGCCCCCTGCACCCCGCCCCTCTGCCCCTTTTCAATGCCCAATGCCCCATTCCCAGCCCTTATGAATAAAACAAAAAACCGGGTAAACACCCGGTTTCTGACAACATTAAGATCCTCAGTTTTTTAGGAGCATAGCAACACTATGCCCCTATTTACTTGCTGTCAAAATTAAACTTTAGCAGCTGCTTTGGTAACAACGTTGAGTTCACCCTTAGCATACTTAGCAGCAAAATCTTCTAAAGAAATTTGCTTAATCTTGCTTGCATTGCCAGCTGTGCCAAATTGCTGATAGCGTTCAGCACAAACCTTCTGCATGTATGTAATAGAAGGCTTGAGGAAGTGACGGGGGTCAAACTCCTCTGGTTTTTTAGCCAAAGCTTCACGTACAGCAGCAGTAATAGCCAAACGGTTATCGGTGTCGATATTTACTTTCCGTACACCACTCTTAATACCTTTTTGGATTTCTTCTACAGGTACACCGTAGGTTT
>NZ_JABXKQ010000179.1 GCF_017114945.1 Nostoc sp. JL34 | reverse complement strand
TCGCTGAATTCGACTCAAATCCTGGCTCGTCAATATTTAGATGCGTTTGCCCTGCTAGCTATGAGGGATTTTGTCATCTTCTGCTAAGAGTTATTCAGTTAATTCCATTAACTATTCATTTTTGTCTCACCTCAAGTCAATTAGTCAAAAATGTAGTTATTCTTCAAGTTTGTTAATAAAAGCAGAACACTACTTATTGAATCAAACTTCTATACCAAGAATGCATAAGTGATCCTTGATTAGTTGTTTGCCTAAATGCATTGGATATGGTGAATGAATATTACCCATAGCCCACGCTGGTGAAATTCTTAAGTAGTGTGGTATGCGGCAAAGTGATTTTAGGCTTTCTTCTGTTTTTTGAAAATCTGAACGAATGAAGAAAGGAAGCATTTCTAGCATCTGCTGGTGCTTGAATGCAATATTTACACCGTATTCGTCATCTTGAGAATCAAGCATATAGAGTTCGCGTGCTGTTGAGGTATCTTGAGCTTTTTGTGTTTGCGGTAATCTTCCGATAGAGAAGTAATGGAGCAACTCAGGGACAGAGGTATCGTAAAAACCACTTAAGCGAATTAAATCTCGTGCTGGAGAATTCTCATTCCAAGCTTGTCGATTGGTGATGTATTGAGTTGTCTCGTCGCCAGTGCGGAAGCGAATTATTCCCAGCAGGTTCCTAAGTTGGTTATGGTCACAAGGATATACACAAGCATGACCTGGAACGTGTTGGAAGTCTAAGATATCCCGTTTTGCAAGAAGATATTCATTTTTTAGTTGGAACCAAGCTTGACCTCCGTTTTCTTCACCACGTTCATTACGCCATACATCGGCTTCGATTAAGACAAGGGTGGGTTTTTCGCTTACTTGCGTTAGTACATCCACCGCAAATTTTGCAAGCTCTATTCCCTTTAACTGAACTGTTTTGTAATTGCGATCGCACCGTACCCGTGAGAAAATCTGTCCCAGTTCAATCCCCGCCTGTGCATAAGGAATCCAATAGTTGCGATCGGGAAATAACACATCAACTGCACCATTTGCCCGCAGACGAACAGCTAAAGCATAGTGAATATTATCTTGTCCTTGAGTAGCTTTTCGGCGACAAAGGGCAATTACATCTAGGTTTTGGGCTATTTCCTTTGGTATCCCTGTCCGTTCATAGACTTCTGAGGGCAGTCCATAGAGTGCCCCAATCTGGCGTAGCGTTAGATCCAGTACAGCATTTAGAATACGTCCTTCTGTCTTCTTGCTGTAAGATGGCGATGTGTCTGTGGTTTCATCTTCTTGGTCAGATGATTTTGGTTTAACTGTTTGCACCATTTGGGAACTGATTTTTTCTAACACACATGCTTCACGAACTACTCTATAAATGCTTTGTTTGGGATGAACTTCCTTCTTTTTTGTTTGTCCAATCTCAACGATCGCAAAACAGTAAGGCTTAGTAGTAGAGTCAATTAAAGCAATAACCTCATGTTTCAAAAAGTTGCGCCATGCATCGAGTTTTATTTGATGCTGCTTGCGGATTTGTTTATCAAACTCTTGACCATCTTTAGGTGCGATTCCGGCTGTGTCGAGGGGTTTCAAAAGATTTGGATCATTAATCCATACAGATGATACTTTGACATGCTCTGGAAAATTTTCTCCTTCATTGAGCAGGAAAGCATCACGCAATGTCTGGTAAGTTACATCACAGGTATCTCGTTCGCGCCACAGAATAAAAAGATGTATGGGTTTTCCTTGCAATGCCCGCTCAATAGCATCAGAAATGATCGTTTGTCTTTCTTGACGACGGTTATCTACACGTTGGTTAATTTCTTTTTCAGTCAGCTTTTCTTTTTGTTGTTTTGTAAAACTTGGAGGTTGAGAGATATATTCGTAATCGCGCATCGCCAAGGGTGTTTTTTGACCAGATGGAGCAGGAATATCAGATTGCATTGGATCATCAGGTATCAAAACATCGTCTAGAAGCTCTAAGACTTGAGCAACAATATCACCACGTTCCTGTAAACTAAATCCTGGTTTAATACTATGTCCTCTTTTATGGTTTTCATGTTCATACTTGTATCCTTCAGCATGAACTAAATAATATTCATCTCTATTCCAGTTAGGATGATTATCTAAATTGCCGTATTGAGAAGGGTTGCAACGAATATTATCGGTTGTTTCAAGGGAACGCGCTTTGAATGCAGCTAGCAGATTTGGTAATTGAAATTTCCACAAATTACTATCTTCTCTCCCATTGTTCTCAATGGTAAGACGTATCAAAGTTGAATCTACTTCGTAACCAGATAGACGTTCCTCATTCATCCCCATCAGCACAGAAATATCACGACCGTAATTCATTTCAATTAATGGCTCATGAGCATATGGTTGACAACTTAAATGCAAAAAAATCCACGGTTTAAGCTTACTATTTTGGTTGAATCGCCCTGCTTGAGTCTGAACGCGAAAATCTAAGCGATAGACAAAATAACCTTCCCTTTCGTTGCCATAGTCATCTGTATACAGTGCCGGAAATGCTTGACTGACTAGGAATAGTCCAGTACGACCTGAGCCATCGCCTTGTACCTTGCGCCACTGGATTTCTTGCTTTCTCTGCCTAGAATGAATAACACATTTTTTTTCATGCAGCAATGTTGCTAAGAAACTAGGAATGGCTTGGTATCCCAGTCCTTTTTCAGCATTGATGTTTTGAATGAGCTTTTTTGGAGTAATAGGTTGCCAATTCCAATTAGTAGGAATTATGGCCATGTTTTTAAGGAAGCGATCGCAAACACTATTCACCTGATCTGGTTTACCCTTACCATCAAATTGCTTTGTCCACTCCTGCGCCCAAATCATCACTAACTCATATATTTGCTCAGGTATTGGAACTCGCAACGGATTTTCAACCGTTCCCACAGCTAATACTCGATAATCGCCTGTATCAAAGTATTCAAAACCATGTGTCAATGTTGATACACAGGCAAGCAATCCATTGTTTAACTGTCGATATGGTATCCAGACCTTTTTCTTGCGATTAGATGAGAGAACTTCTTCCATACAGCTCATCAAAGTTATCTTCCGTGTATGTCTCTATATTGTCAGGAACTAGGTGATAAACAAAGTCCTGCATACTTGACCAGCAATTGCGAATTTCGTTTGCTGCCCAACGAGCTTGATCGTAGGAATTGACTAGTAAAAGAAGGCGATCGTGATCGCTTCTCTGGCTTGCTGTTCTGGCATCAAAACAGCGTGGGCATTACCAACGTGAAAACTAGCAAATCTGAAAATAGAAGGTTTCAGAGATAGTCAGCAAATTAGAACCACATTGACTACTAAAGTTGTCAATAAGCGGCGAAAAGTTACATTTTTGACAAAATTTAGTTCAGATGTATTATTATCTATAGTTCAAACGTATTATCACTGAGTTATGACTGATTCTCTGCCAAGATCCTGGTTTGATTCCAAGACAATCTATGAACAAATCCAATACTACTTCCCAAAGTGCCAATCAAAAATACGTATTGCATCTGGCTATTTTACTGTAAACGGCTGGGATCAGATTCGGAATGTTGTAAAAGGAAAGTATGTTGATCTGTTGGTTGGAATTAACGAACGAACTCAAAGACAAGACGAAAGACACGCACAGCATCTTCTAATCCAAGAAATTAAGAAAGATTTAGCAACAGGATCATCACCAGGTAATCGCCGTCAAGCTGTAGCAGATTTAGTTGATAAAATTCGGACGGGTCAATTTCGGATTGTTGATGCACGCGCTAGGAAACATCATGCAAAACTTTACTTTGTTGACTGTAAGGTTGTCATCATTACCTCAGCCAATTTAACTAAACATGGCTTAATGCAACAGGTTGAAGCTGGTAATCCACTGAGTCGGAAGAAAGAAATTGTAAAACTTGTCAAGAAATTTGATGGATATTTTGCTGAAGCAATAGATTTAACTCATAGGCTACTTAAAGCTCTTGAAGATTGGTTGAAACTTGCTTCTCCGTGGGATATTTACCTCAAAACCTTACTTGTTTTTGAGGATGTAGAAATTGATAACAGATATACTCCGCCAACGAATTATCAAAGAGCAATGATTGCTGAAGCTTTACAGAAAATAAGCGATCACAGCGGAGTCATGTTGGTTGCTTCAACAGGACTTGGAAAGACCGTTGTTGCTACTCACCTCGCCTTGAAACTTTTTAGAGCAGATAAAATTATACATGTAATGATTATTGGTCCCAAATTAGTAAAAAGGCAATGGAAGTCTGAATTTATGGATGCGGGTATCCCTCAGACCTATATCGGCTATCAAGCTTTAGATAAAGAAGATCCAAGCCATGATCGTAATCTTGAACACTTTATCGAAATAGAAGAAAAAATAAATAAGCAATGGCTCATTATTATTGATGAATGCCATCTATTCCGAAATTGCCATGATAGTGCAGAAGGTCCTAGAAGGCGCTCATTCCAAAGATTGATTTTACGAATTAAAGAAAGTGGCTGTAAAGTCTTACTTCTTACTGGTTCACCTTATTCTAAAGATATTAGGAATCTCAATCACCAAATTTTGCTTCTACCTCACACTGCGGAAATTGAAACTTTTTCAGATAAACAAAACAAGAAAAATTTCAATTGGCATACAGATAGTATAAAAGGATTTATTAACTTGTCTGTTGTGTCTCAATTAACTACACCTTATGTTGCACAACAGTATGGACAGAAGCTAGAGAATGGCGTATTAATTCAGTTTGGACAGCCAAAGCGATATATTCCGCTTGTCAAGTTATATCGAGTTAATTTCCATCTATTCATGGAAAGCGAAATCTCTCAAGTTTTTAGGGATGGTTGCTTTACCGTTATAGATCCTCCAGAGTCACGCAAGTTTATAGAAACGCAAGCAGAAGTTGCCTGGGCCAGTTCACCATGGGCACTTCGTGAAATTATCAAAAAAGTTATAAATACCCCAGGCAAGCGAAACTTGTCATATGATTTTGAGTTTGAAATGTCTCAATCTCAGCGCCGTGAAATATTAGAGCCGCTCCTAAGTCGATTAAACCAAATGCAGTTTACTGATGATCAGAAGCTTGCATCTCTATGTAGCTTTCTCCAAGAAGTTCACTCTAATAATAAAAAAGTTATCATTTTTTGTGAGCGTCGTGCAACAGTGGTCTATTTGGTGAGAGCCGTTAATACTTTACTTCCCTATCTGAGAGTATTTGGCACAATGAAGCGCACAAGTAAGCAAGGAAAAAGTCAATACGTACCTAAAAGTGAGCGAGAGATTTTACAAGCAATTAAAAAGTTTGCCCCAGTCGCAAACCGAGCTGAAGGAAAGTATGAAGAGACTTACGATGTTTTTATTTCAACTGATGCTCATGGTGTTGGCATTAATTTACAAGATGCACCTGTAGTTATCAATTACGATCTAGCTTGGACAGCAATTGAGCCTACACAAAGAGCAGGCCGTGTTCTAAGACCCTGGATTGAACCGCGCACTGTGGAGCTTTACACTTTTGTTCCACCGCTAGAAGGTGATGCTTTACGAGATTTAGGCATTGCAAAACGTTATAGTAACCTGGCAAATCGCCACAGTCAATCTCAAGAAATTATGGAGCTTCCTGTTCTCTCTATAAATGAAAAAGAAGAAGTTAATTTTTTCAAAAATGCATCCAAAGTAACAATTCAATCAGGTGTACTTGATTTAGAGGCTTTAGTCGATGATAATATATCGCCATTTTATCACCATGCATCTAAGCTATATAATAACCGCGACTATGCCCGTAATATTCGTGACGATGTTATTAGTGCAAAAATTTATTCAGGGCGAACAATTTTAATTTATGTCTTGTTTAAACACGAAGATGAAGACAAATGGGCTGTTTATGAACCTAAGTCAAAAAGCTTGCGGAACATATTACGTAATCAATTACTTGATTTGCTTGAATGTGAGGAACATACTGAGCGTGCCCTTGTTAATGCTGATGAAATTGAAGAACTTAGCTATGCTTGCATAAAAGAGTGGTCTAAACAAAATAATGCTAATTTAGATGATGTTGTCAGAGAATGTGCAATGTATCTCAAACCAGCACATCAACCTGATGATGTTGAAAGTTTAGCTAGATACTAGTGCGTTATATCATACTGGCTAGAAGTGCCACCTGCTGAGTTGTTTAGATCCTCACAAGAGGATTAACTGGATACACCTGAAGCGATCGCTATTCAACTACGCGCTGACAAAAACCTTGATCCAGCGATCGCTAATGCTTTAGCATCCTTAGTCAAAGCAGCGTATCGTGATCTGTCTCAAAATAATGGCGAATTGAAGCAAGATCCCTAATATATGCCATTAATTCAAAGTCTATCGCCGGAATTTAGGCAACGCTGTGAAGCGATCGCAACTGAACAACGAAGCTTACTTCGAGTGCGATCGTTTGAGCCGTTACCCGCAGACATTCTAGCAACCAAGTTAGGGGCAACACTTTTTACACCCGATCGGGTTCCAAATCTAGAGCCAGAGCAAGTAACACTGCTACTTGCTAGCGATGGGTGGTCAGGAGCGATTATAAGCGATCGCCCACTCTGGATTGTATACAACCCACGTCATGCACCTACACGGCGTGAATCAAATTTGATGCATGAAATAGCTCATGTATTGCTGAATCATAAGCCTGTAGGCTTTAATCCTGTAACTGGACTACCAAAACGTAAACAAAACAACGAAGATGAAGCAACTTATCTAGGGGGATGCCTTCAAATTCCCAAACGTGGTCTACTGTGGGCGACACAACGCAAGATGTTGTTACCTCAAATTGCAGAACATTTCGGTGCTAGTGAGGCTATGGTGCAATTTCGCAGCAATGTGACTAATGTGCTTGTGAAATGCTTATAAAATTTCAAGACAGCTAATCATGGGAAAATCCCAAAAGGGCTGAAAAAGCTTTCTTTTCCTACTCCCCACTTCCTTTTTCAAGGTAGTGATCAAAAAGTATTGCTGTCACTTTGGCTGAAAGCTAGATAACATTAGATTCGGCGAGTTTACTGTTCGGGAGTGCCAAAATGTCTAAACAGCTGGGTCAAAAAATCGCACCTACACCTATATCAAATGATATCAATGTGGTGGATTTGATCGATCAATACTTCACCGCTTACAACTCAGCGCGGTTGCGGGAAATCTGCCAGCTACTGAGTCGCGATGTACTAACGGAAGGCGTCACGGTGGGAGTTAGCCTTTCCGGTGCGATGACGCCAGCAGGATTCGGGGTTTCAGCGCTTGCACCCTTAATTCGCAACGGCTTTATTGACTGGATGATTAGCACTGGTGCAAATCTTTATCACGATATGCACTACGGATTGGGTTTTGAACTCTTTGCTGGTAATCCGTTTTTGGATGATGTGAAACTTCGCCAAGAAGGTACGATCCGCATTTATGACATTATCTTTGGTTACGATGTGCTGCTAGAAACTGATGCGTTCATCCGCAAAATTCTCCAAGGAGAAGCGTTTCAAAAGCGGATGGGAACTGCTGAGTTTCACCATTTACTAGGTAAATATGTCCGGGAAGTAGAAAAGCAATTGGGTGTGCAGCATTCCTGCTTGTTAGCTACAGCTTATGAATATGGCGTACCGATTTATACGTCTTCTCCAGGAGATAGTTCAATTGGGATGAACGTGGCGGCTTTAGCATTAGAAGGTTCGCAGTTGGTGATAGATCCATCAATTGACGTGAATGAGACAGCAGCGATCGCATATAATGCCCGTGAATCAGGAGGTAAAAGTGCAGCTGTAATTCTCGGTGGTGGTAGTCCTAAGAACTTTTTGCTACAAACTCAACCGCAACTTCACGAGGTTTTAGGACTAGAAGAACGAGGACACGATTACTTTGTGCAGTTTACCGATGCGCGTCCAGATACAGGTGGTTTATCTGGAGCAACCCCATCGGAAGCTGTAAGTTGGGGTAAAATTGACCCGGATGAGTTACCTAACACAATAGTTTGTTATACCGATAGCACGATCGCTCTACCACTTGTGACGGCGTATGTTCTTAATAAATGCCAGCCTCGTCCATTAAAGCGTATATATGACAGGCGAGAAGCCATTTTGGATAAACTGCAAAAAGACTATCTAGCAGCCAAAACCCGACCATCGGATCAGGTTCCAGCAGCAGTTGCTGAAAGTGCTTCACAGCAAACAGCGACTTATCCGTGTGGCCGACTGATTCCGAATACTCATTAGGGGAGTGTGGAATGGGGAGATGAGGCAAAAAAATTGCTTCCTCATCCTCCTCATCCCTTCCGTCCAATCAACAAGTAAGTTGTCATCTTCCCTTTGCCTTTAACTTCGATTTCGCCTCGTTTTTCCAATAAAAATTCATCACACAAGGACTTATAAATATCTTCTGTTACCTGGATTTTACCAGCAATACCTTGAGATTCCATGCAGCTAGCGATGTTTACTGTGTCTCCCCAGAGATCATAAGTAAACTTGTTCAGATTAATTTCTCCCGCCACTACGGAACCACTATGGATGCCGATACGAATACTAAAGTTTTGGTTATTCTCAGTATTAAATAGAGCGATCGCAGTTTGCATATCTAGTGCCATAATGGCGATCGCTTGAGCATGATCCCGGCGGCGTGGGGACAAGCCAGCAACTACCATATAAGCATCGTTAATGGTCTTGATTCTCTCTAAACTATGTTGTTTGGTGAGGCGATCGAAAGCTGAGGAAATTGGGTTGATTAAGTTTACCAGTTGAATTGCACTTATAGAAGTAGCAATTTCGGTCAAGCCGAGGATATCTGCAAATAAAACTGTGACATCAGCCAAGTCTTCAGCAATGCTAGCTGGTTCTTCCTTGAGTTCATTGGAAATTGCTGCTGGCAAAATATTCAGCAACAAGCGTTCGGTTTCTTTCTGCTGATGGCGCAACGCTTCTTCTGCTGCTAGTCGCTGGGTGACATTGCGAAAAATGCCGCGAGTCGCAACTGGATGATCTTCGACAAATTTACAGTTAATGTTACCTTCTAAAAAAATTGTTTGGCCGTCTTTTGTAACGAATGCAGCTTTTACTTGCCCAAGCTTTTTTCCTGATAACACGCGATAAAATCTTTCCAAACAGTGTTGTTTAAACTCTGGATGTATAATATCGAAAATATTCATATTGGCAATTTCAGCTTCGCTATATCCCAAAGTTTCTCGCCATGCACGATTGACATATAAAAAACGACCAGACGGATCGACGGATTGAATCAGGTCATTAGCATTTTCAAATAAATCTCGATATCGTTCTTCACTTTCTACAAGAGCATCTTCTGCTTGTTTGCGTTTGATAAATTGGGCGATTTGGCTACCAATAGAACCCATCATTTGCAATAGGTCTTTATCTTTTGGTTGTACGTCCCGGCTAAAGAAAACCATCACTCCTAAGATTTCACTATCGTCTAAGATGGGGAAACCAAAAGCTGCGTGCAATCGAGCCTCAGCAGCAGGTTGCGATCGCCGAGTGTCTCCATCTTCTGTGATGTCTTTAATCCATAATGGCAAACGTCTGATCCAAATTCGACCAGGAAAGCCAACACCAGGTGTATATGTAGTTTGCCAGGTAATTGCTTTAAACTCTCGAACAGAAATTAATCGACTTGACCAAATTTCCACACACCTTAGCACTGCATTGAGGCTATCTCCTTGTACCGAAGTCCCAATATATTGACTTGGTGTCCAAAGTTCGCCTAAATCCCATCCCAAATTTTGACAAATCGACTGCAAAATTTGCGGAATTCCCTGCTTTACGCTCTGTGATTCTGATAATATGCGAGTAATAGCATACTGGGCACTTGTACGCTGTTCCCGGCGTTGCCAAGCAGTAATATCCCGACCAATGTAGACAATATCTTCTAATCCTTCTGTTTTTTTCGCAATCACTGAACAAGAAAAATCAATCAACAGCTTTTCTCTAGTTTTGGTTCGACAAACTACCTCTAAATTATGTAATTTTCGCTTTAAATAAGAATGTTGATAAATAGCTTCTATGAAAATTTGATTGTTATCAATTATCAGCGAGATTGGTTGATTAATTAATTCTTTTTCCTGAAAGCCAAACAATTGTTGAGCAGCCCGATTGACTTTTTTGATTTTTCCGGAATTACTGGTTACTAACAAAGCATCTGCCATTGAAGCAATTACTTGTTCCATGTAATTTTCGCATGAGATTAAAGCACTTGATAACAGATTTTTTTCATTAGCTTGCTGTGCTACTTTTTGCTTTAAAACAAGCCTATCGGTAACATCTTCAATCAGGACTATTAATTTATTTTCAAATTTATTTTCCTGCTGTTCACCGATAATATACATATCTATATATACAAGAACATTATTCTCTCGCCATCGTTCAATTGCTTGTAATTCAAACAGTTCTTGCTCCCCTTGCAAGACAGATGTCAGGATATCTTCAAGTCCTATTAACTCAGGAAAACTTAGTCGGACATCTTTTCCCCGGATCACCTCCTCAGGACGTTCTGCAAACCGTTGCACCTGCTCGGATGTATCTATGATGCGGAAATTATCATCCAGTTCCAAGCGTTCAAATTTCAGGGGAAAAGAAGGTTTGTTAAAAATCTGATCTAGTACTTGGTCTTTCATTGTGGTATGGGAGCAGGCTTTAGACTTATCTTTAATAGGAAGATTCAGAGTAAAGAGGAGATTTCAAAGGATAGGGAGAGAAAAACTCTAATTTTGCCAGATGATACTATTATCACACTGATAATTAATAACTCAATAATCAGAGCTAACAATTAACAATTCAGCACCAATGATAATTATTTTAGCTATTATTTCAAATATTTAAGCAATATACAAGCCTGTTTAGACAAAGTTTGGATAAGTTACTATTACTCAGCTTGATTACTGAAATTGATATTAATTAATTAAGTGTGCTATTTTTTAACATCAATCCAGTATGTTGAACGAAAACAACTAGTATACTGTAGCGTCAGTTTGCCTACCTTTAACCAGTTGCTTAGGTTAATTGAGATGGTAGTGGATTGACGCCGTGCTGCACTAGGAGTAACCTTTGGAGTTGCTCGATCAGAATTAAGTAGGTGGGCATAAATAAACTTGCTTAATACTTTTAATATATTTCTTTTGGAGGATTGACAGTTGAATGTAAAGTTGCTTCTACTTAATAGTTGTTTTCATCTTTAACTTTAATCCTATGTGTGATTCTACAAAATGGCGAATTAAATTAGTGTTACTGAATTCAAATTCACCAATAATGCAGATTTTTAGTATTCCAACTAAATATTGCCGTAGACAGGAATTGCTGCACCTCGAATATCTTTAGCAGCTTCTGAAGCTAAAAAGCAGATTATTTGCGCTAATGATTCAGGTTTAACCCACTTGTCAGCATTTTCTGCACCCATTGCTTGGCGGTTGTTGGGGGTATCAATGACGCTGGGAAGGACGACATTAGCAGTGATATTTGTACCTTTAGTTTCATCAGCGATCGCTTGTGTCAAAGCTACCACACCGGCTTTAGCAGCGGAATATGCTGCAAATTGCCCAGCAGGTTCCACAGCCGCCTTAGAACCTACTGTAACAATGCGTCCATAACCATGCTCCAACATTTTTTTCAGACTATATTTGCAAGTCAAGAAAGTAGTATTCAAGTTGATATCTAATTCGTGTTTCCAACTGGAAAAACTATATTCGTGGGTTTTCCCCATCGAAAAGCCACCCACCAAATGAATTAACACATCTACTCGTCCGATGCTGTTGATGAGATTTTCTACTGAGGCTTCCTCTTCTAGATTAGAGGAGACAAAGGAAAGTTTGGCAAAATCAGTGGGTGAAAGAATGCTCTTGAGGCTTTCAACATCTTTGATATTCCGATAAGGAATTGTCACCTTTGCACCTTGGGCGAGAACGACTGGTGTCACACCTAAACCTAGTCCACCAGTACCACCTGTGAGTAAAACTTGCTTGCCTTTCATCAGTTTCGCATATTTGAAAGTTCATTTTCAAGATAGCGCGATCGCCAGCATTTGGTAAATTTAAAACTAGTGTAGGTTTGTTTAGTAATGACTTTGCGATCGGTCTTGTTTTAGACTCTAAAAAGAGCCAAAGCTAGGCGCTTCCCTGTTAAGATTTCCCTCTCTACACAATTAATTTCTCCGAATCAAATCGGATTTTTAATATAATGAGGCAAAAACTATGAAAAAGTATAAAGAAATCTTACGTGTCATCCTTGCGATATCGATCATTGTGGTTGGAGTGACACATTTTGTGATTCCAGAACCATTTGTCAAAATTATGCCACCGCAACTTCCTTACCCTTTAGGATTAGTTTATCTCAGTGGCTTTTATGAAATCTTGGGTGGTATTGGTTTATTAGTCCCGCCTGTAAGTCAAGCTGCTGCTTGGGGACTTATTGCTCTTTTTATTGCGGTTTTTCCAGCCAATATCAATATGGCGGTTAATCATATTCAGCTAGAACATATACCAAACTCACCTTGGTTACACGTAGTTAGACTTCCTTTTCAAGCTGTTTTAATTGCTTGGGCTTGGTGGTACACGAAATCTTCGTTTGGGGAAAAACAAGCTTCTATCATTCCCAAGTCTCTAATTCCCAAAGGACTAGAATTAGAATAAGTGCGTTTTTTTATATCTGAATCATGCGCGTTGCAACTTTGTTTGGAATAACCCTCTCGTTAGCAATAGCCATTGGAGAAGTAGCGGTTCCGGTGACTCAAGCTGTGCAGCTTAGAGATGGCCTTGTCTATTTTGTCCAACCACCGAAACTTGTTAACGCGACAACTACTTACAAAGAAGTGAATGTTTGGGGCGGAACTTACTATTTCACCATTAATGTGCCGGAAAATGCTGGAGAATCCCTCCAGAAGGTAACGATCGCCCAAAAAGAGGGATCAGAAAACATCCGCTATCATCTTAATGATACCCGCGCATTTGTCGGGACACGCGATCGCAAAGAAACGCAACTGAAGCTAGGCCCAGTCACAAACGAGCGTGACACACGCACCGTTTCTGTAAACTTTGACCCACCTGTGACTCCAGGACAGACAATTACCATTGCTCTCCGCCCTGTGAGTAATCCAAGCTTTTCTGGTGTTTACTTATTGGGTGTTACTGCATACCCTGTGGGTGAAAAATCTCACGGTCAATTTCTTGGTTTTGGACGGTTTCAGTTTTACAGCAATTGGGGAAGTTGGTGGTTCCGATAGAGGGAATAGGGAATGGGGAATGGGGAATGGGGAATGGGGAATGGGGAATATTTTCTACAAGTACGGCGTTGGGAATGGGTGTGGAAATATTTGTGAGATGTGTGGAGAAGTTTTTGCATTAATTGAGTAGGTGTAAATTAGCTGTTTTTTTACGCTGTTTAATTTACACCCAACTTTATCAAGAAATTTCTCTTACTTGTCGCATTCGTTCAAAGTCGCTATCAGATGAAACAAGAGTCAATGAATGACGTAAAACTGTAGCAGCTATCCAGAGATCATTTTCACTAATGCCTATGGTATTTAGTTTGGTTGTTTTACGTTTATTTTTTTCTTTTGGGCCGAATTGTTTGATAATTTCTGATTTAAAATCACCGTAGATTTCTGTTGTTTCTTTGTCGATCCCGTATAGGTTAATTCGTTTGAGAAATGCATTAATTTTTATTAAATTAGCAGCTTTTTGATGTGAGTTTTGTGCCATAAAGTGCAACTCACCAGCAACAATAACACTGGTTGCTAATTGTACCTGACCAAGCGATCGCAAGTGATTTACAACGCTAGGCACACCTTCCATCAAGAAAGAACAGTGATTAAGTAGGTGGGCATAAAAAAACCAGACTATGTAAAGATAAGTAAATACA
>NZ_JABXKQ010000118.1 GCF_017114945.1 Nostoc sp. JL34 | reverse complement strand
TCGGTAAAGATAGGAGGCCACAATTCAGTAACGGGCAATTCCCAACCGGGAAAAAGTTCTGGTATGGTTAAAATTTCGCCATTTTCTAAAACTGTAGGTTCGCCTATAGAGCGATAAATTGTAACTGTCTCTTCATCAGGGTCAATTAGAATACCGACGATCGCTCCTAGTTCTATAAATTTCAGAATTTTGGCTGCTATAAGTTTAATTTTATCGCTCTGAGATTTAATTTCTACCACCAAGTCAGGGACAAGTTCTCCAAAGTAACGAGGACTTTGGAGAAGTCGGGAAGCGCGAACAAAGGAAACATCGGGTGCTTTGAGGTTTGTATCTGGCATGATGAAACCGCCGGCAGAATCAAACACTCTTCCCCAGCGACGAGGATTTATCCAAGCAAAGAGAAAGGCGATGAGACGACTACTGATTTCGCTGGATACAATATCTGACGGGCCCATGATTGAAATTTTCCCATTTTCGAGTTCCAGCTGGTAATCTAAACCGGCTTCAGTAAAAGCGGTTTGAACTTGCTCTAAATCTCTGACTGTCATCATCGACATAAAAAGCTTTTTCCACTGAGATATACAACTCGATTTTAACAAGAGCCAAATTTCCAAAAAAATTAATCAGATGAGAGCAAAACAATATCACCTTCTTTAGCAGCATTCTGAAAAAACTCTACCAATTTTGGATATAGTTCAAACAAAGGCTCTATCTCCTCTTCGTCCCATCCTCCAGGGCTAGGATTTGGGTAAATTTCTGCTGCATTAAATACAGTAGAATTAAATCGCCTCTTCAATTCTTCAACAGAGATTTGACTTTGGACAAGTTTCAGTATTTATGTACTTTTATTTGTTCAAAGTCAAATCACTAAATACATTACATAAACAGAAAGCTAAGGGACTTTCAAATAAAAAAATGTACAACTATTTATTGTGGGGTGGGCGACACGATAGCCCGTAGTCGAAGGCGGGCAAGATGCCATTAGTGTCAACTTAAGGTTAAAACCCATTTGTCAACGATAGGTTTTGTTAGGAACGAAGTATAAAGGTGAACTTTTTTCTGACTTTTATACGCAAGCTGGGAGTGATGCTAATAAACAAAGCATTAATAGTCCCTGAAAAAGTTCGTTTTTTGTCCCTTTCAAACCAAATTGTTAAGCATAAATGCTTATTGATATAGGAAGTTTGAGCTTAACTTGACACCTATGGCAAGATGCCCACCCCACAAGATTGGATAATTTCTTTCTTGGAAGTCCCTAATCGCACTCTATTTTCCCAAATAAGCTTCCAAAACTTTGGGATTAGTTTGAATCTCTGCTGGTGTACCATCAGCCAAATTCTGCCCTTCGGCAAGTACCCAAACACGATCGCACAAGGACATAACCACATCCATGTTGTGTTCAATAATCAAAAAGGTCATGCCATCTTGACGATTCCAAGTGATAATGCGATCGCAAATATCATCAATCAGCCTGGGATTTACCCCGGCTGCGGGTTCATCCAACAAAATTAACTTGGGATTAGTCATCAGCGCCCGTCCCATTTCCAGCAGCTTGCGTTGTCCACCAGACAAGCAACCAGCATAATCGTGTGCTTTTTTTGCCAAACCCACCGATTCTAATAGGAACATTGCTCGTTCTTGGAGTTGCTTTTCTTCCTTAGCGACAACGTGCGGTTGCAATTGCACTTGCCAAAAATTTTCACCTGTTTGTTTTTGCGCCGCCAGCAGCATATTTTCTAACACCGACAACCGCGAGAGAGTTCGTGCAACCTGAAAAGTGCGGATTACTCCCTGCTGGGCGATTTGATATGGTTGCAAATTGTGAATCGGTTCGCCGTCAAAAATCACTCGTCCCTTATCTGGGCGAATGAAGTTTGAGAGTAAGTTAAATAAAGTAGTTTTACCAGCACCATTGGGGCCAATCAAGCCCGTAATGCTGCCTTTAGGAACTTCGATTTTCGCCTCATTAACTGCTTTGATACCACCAAAGCTTTTAGAAAGTCCAGTGGCTACCAAAAGTGGAAGTGGCGATGACTGGTTATTTACCAAGGGTGAGTTCCTCCTTTTTCCCTAAGATACCTTGAGGACGCCAAATCATCAGTACCATCAAAATTAGTCCGATTACCATGATGCGAAATGCACCTAAACGGGCTTCATCAAGGGGAACGATTCTGGGTAAGACTTCTCGCGTTAACGCATCGTAAGCAAAGAAAATTACCGCCCCTAAGATTGTGCCAACATTATTCCCAGAACCACCTAAGATCACCATAATCCAAGTGTCAAAAGTGATCTGTGGTTGGAAATTATCAGGATAAATGGCGCTGAGTTGCCAAGCGAAGAAAGCACCAGCGATACCTGCGATCGCACCCCCTAACATTAATGATTGTAATTTATACCAAAAGACATTTTTTCCCAGTGCCTTGGGAATTTCTTCATCTTCGCGGATGGCTTTGAGAATTCTACCCCAAGGCGATCGCACCAAAATTTCTAACCGCCAATATACAAATGCTAAAACCAGCAGCAACACCAGCATCAAACCCGCTTTTGGGTTGTAATTGTACAGTCCGATTACCCCAGAAATATAAATCGCTGCTGCCAAAACTGCTAATACAATTCCCACAGCCAAGCGCGACACAAATTCTTGTTTGCTAGTTGTCCTTTTGCCTAAATCAGTAGTCCGAGATATTTGGGTGGTACGAATCCATTGCCACAACGTAAAAAAAGTTACGGCAGCTAGTAGCGTTAACAACCCAATCATCACAAATTTGACAAACAAATTCGGCTCTGTGGATAGGGGTATGGGATAACTTTGCACACCAAATGCCCCAGAAATCCAGGTATCACCCACAGGTAATTCCTGATTGTTTACCACCAAACGAATTAATTCGCCCGTCCCGATGGTGACAATTCCCAGATAATCTTCCCGCAAGCGTAGAGTTGCAAAACCAATTATCAAACCCAACAAGGCGGCGACAATTGCTCCAGCCAGTGCCGATATCAGTAGGGGTACGCCCTTTAAGCTTAACAATACCGTTGTATATGCTCCCAGGGTCATGAAAGCAATATGACCAAAGTTAATTAACCCCGTAAAACCCCACTGTAAATTCAGTCCCAGACCGAATAAAGCAAAAAGTGCTGTAGAAATTGCTAAGAAAATTAGATAGTCAACCATATTAAATAGTTATTTGGGCATGGGGCATTGGGCAGGGTGCAAGGGAGAAAATGAATTACCTCTTTTCCCTTTGCTCCCTGCTCTTTTGACTTTTCACCGGATCTGGAAAAATCCTAACCTCCTAACTCCCTTCCCGACGCGGGAAGGGGGAAAATTTAAATGTCTCTAACACCAAGTGCTTCAAGTCGGCAGAGCCACCCAACGCAGTGGCTCCTCTTTTTAGGAGAGAGATTTTCCAGATACAGTGAAAAGTCAGCCTTGCGTTTCTTCTCTCTTCGCTGGGCGAATAAATTTTAGCGTAGCTTGAGCATAGTGCTACATTGCCGTTAAGCCTTGCCAATTTTTTGGGAATACTATTTATTGTTGGTGTTTGCTTGTAGGGAATAATTGACGTATGAATTTGCTACGACTTAGAATGCATCACTTAATCGAGCAGTTAGCCGATGAGGATTTGCAAAGCATTTGGGACGTTCTGGAAGCTTTACATTGTGACTTTTATATGCTCAAAGCCATACAACAAGTTAAGCGATCGCAGCAACCCTGGGATATCTTAACCCATGAAGAAGCGGTAAGACTGTTGATGTTTTTTTGATTCAGCAGCGCTTTCTTTTCTAGTGCCAGTGGCCCCTCAAGTTTTGGTTAAGGTAACGCCTAGTGAGTCTGGAAATGCGCTATGCCAGGTCTTTTTTATTAGACCTGAAGAATTTAGAACCTGCCGCCTACGAGCGGGTGCATGATTTTGTTTTTATTGAGTTAGCCCAAAAGTGGCAACTGACTGATTTAAAAGAACTGCGACAGCTTGATAGTGAAGGCATTTTTCACCGCTTCACCCTCGATAATTATCTCATTGGTATAGAAATCAGGGGTGAAATTGTGAAATTTCTGCGTGTCATCCCTATGCCAGATGTCTAAGGAGAGGAGTCAAGAGAACACTTAAAACTGTAAACTGTATAAGGCTAGGCAGGGATCGCTATAACCTTACATTAAACTGGTTTTTGAAAAACACTTTATTTGAGATTTCCCTATGGATGCTAGGGCACTTTGGCAACGATACCAAAACTGGTTATATTTCCACGAGGGATTAGGACTGTACTTAGACGTGAGTCGGATGCGGTTCGATGATGCCTTCGTGGAATCGTTGCAGCCGAAGTTTGACAAGGCGTTTGCGGATATGGCTCAACTAGAGAAGGGTGCGATCGCAAATCCTGATGAGAATCGCATGGTTGGACACTACTGGCTGCGAAATCCTGATTTAGCACCAGCTCCAGAACTTACACAAGAAATTGTCCAAACCCTAGAACAAATCGAAGCCTTTGCGGAAAAAGTCCAAACAGGTGCTATTCATCCTCCCAGAGCAAGCCGCTTCACGGATATTATTTCCATTGGCATTGGTGGTTCCGCCCTCGGCCCCCAATTCGTCGCGGAAGCCCTTGCTCCTGATTTCCCGCCCCTGAAACTTCACTTTATCGATAACAACGATCCCGCAGGTATCGATCGCGTTATCAATCATCTCCGAAATAGCCTCGCCAGCACTTTGGTATTGGTGATTTCCAAATCTGGGGGAACACCAGAACCTCGCAACGGCATGATTGAAGTTAAAAAAGCCTACGCTGGACACAATTTGGAATTTGCCCAATATGCGGTAGCTATTACCAGCGTTGATAGCAACCTCGATAAACTGGCCAAAGATGAAGGTTGGCTGGCCAGATTTCCCATGTATGACTGGGTAGGAGGACGCACCTCAGAAATGTCTGCTGTGGGGCTAGTACCAGCCGCATTGCAGGGCATTGATGTTCGCGCCATACTAGATGGTGCAAAAGAAATGGATGACGCTACCCGCGTTCCAGATGTGAAAAATAACCCAGCAGCCTTGCTTGCTTTATCTTGGTACTTTGCAGGCAATGGAAAGGGCGAAAAAGATATGGTTGTCCTACCTTACAAGGACAGCTTATTTTTATTCAGTCGCTATTTACAACAGCTGGTGATGGAATCCTTGGGCAAGGAAAAAGACTTAGACGGCAACGTTGTCCATCAAGGCATCGCCGTTTATGGCAACAAAGGCTCAACAGATCAACACGCTTATGTCCAGCAGTTACGCGAGGGTGTGGCGAATTTCTTTGCTACCTTCATCGAAGTGTTGGAAGATCGTCAAGGCCCATCCACTGAAATAGATCCGGGAGTTACATCAGGCGATTATCTTTCCGGTTTTCTTCAAGGAACCCGACAAGCGCTTTATGAAAATCACCGCGATTCGATTACAGTCACCATTCCCCAAGTTAATCCTCGAACTGTAGGGGCATTAATAGCTTTGTATGAACGCGCTGTTGGTTTATACGCTAGCTTGGTTAACGTCAACGCCTACCATCAACCAGGCGTAGAAGCTGGCAAAAAAGCTGCCGCCTCTATTCTCGATTTGCAAACACGAGTGGTAGCAGTGTTACAAAAAGAAAAAACTCCCCTTTCTCTTGAGGAACTAGCCGAGAAGGCAGGCGCATCAGAGCAAGTTGAGGCAATTTACAAGATTTTGCGTCATATCCATGCCAATCAACGAGGTGTGGTTTTACAAGGTGATCTTCAGAAACCTGGTAGTTTGACAGTTTCTGCTAGCTGATAGCTCTAGTCTAAATATCACATTTTGTCCATAATTGTTGTCTCAGCAACAATTTTTTTGTGAAGCATCTTAGATACGAAGATATATCTTCCGTCTAGGATGCTTCACTGTATAATTTGTAATTTGTAATTCGTAATTAAGTTTCATAACTCAATGCTGTTTCGTTAAGTATTGCTTTCTTTTTTTCCTTTGCCTAATTACGAATTATTTTAATTATGAGTTACCATGAGGCGCTGACTAAAGTAACTCTTGGGTAAGAAGCAGCGATCGGGTAAAAAAGGATTGTTGATATTTTGACATAAAAAAGTACCTGGTTTATCCCGATGACAGAATGGCGGTACGATTCCCCAATGTTCTGCCAGCCAAATCCAGTATCCTGTTTCAATTCTGCCGTAGCTGGATACTGTGAGAATCTCTCCAACGCTGTTGTTAATAGATACTAATTCGGAAGATGATTTGATTTCAATTAACAGCCAAGCTAACTCTTCTACAGAAAAGTAATAGCCGTTTTCGGCTGCTATGTTGACAAACTGCTGCGGATCTTTCGCTATTAACAATTCTTCTTTGAGAGATGGCGTTTTTTGTGCAAAATCAAAAAGATCCCAAATCTGTCTTCTGGTAATTAGAAACCAGGCAAGTTCTTCTGCGGTCAAATTGTAACCATTTTCTGTTGCTAACTTGAGAAATGGCTCAAGGCTATCGGTTTCTGCTAGTTGACTTTTCAATTGGAAAGTTTGCTCTACTATTGACAGAAAATCGATAATCTTTTGCCATGTAACTTTGTCAAAATTTTTGTTAACTTTTATTTTTTCTTTCCAATAATTGTATTTATCTTCTTTAAGAAAGAAATTCCAAATTTGATAATACATGGGTCATCTCGCCTAAGTTTTAAACTTGGTAGAGGATTTTTATTAATTAATACCAGTGTAGTAAGTATAATGTGTTTCTTCGACAGTAATAAATCTTCTATATTCTGTAAATGAAGCTACACGGTGGCTAAGTATAAAATTTATGTAAATCTTATTACTATAAATAAAATATACTGACTAAAAATCGAAGGATTGCGATACCTGCGGCAGGCTGCGCCTACACTCGTTATTGATTCTCATAAAATAAAACTAAGTCAATAGATAGTATTAATTATTAATGAATAAATCAACTGTAAAACAACCTAGACTTCAGTGATATATATTTTTAAACGAACCGCCTTTGCAGAGAAAGCAGAGGGAACAAAAGAGATATATTGTACTATATTCAGTCAATAAGTAAGTCGTGGAAAAAGTAAAAGCGATGCCTACGACAAGCTACGCCTACGCACTTCAGTTATTTTGAAACGAACCACCAAGGCGCAGAGAATGCAGAGGTAAGAAAAAAGATATATTTTGCTGTTTTCAGTTAATAAGTAAATCACGGAGAAAATAAAAGCGATCGCTATTCCAATCACTACCTTTAATCCGCCCCAAGTAGCCTGTTAAAGGTGAGGAAAGTTCTATCAGTAAATCGTGAACTACTTCATCATTTAGTCGGGGATTATGAGTAGCATTGTAATGAACACGAATTTCTGTAACAGTGAAACTCGGATGTATAGGTTTTGAAGTTTCGTTGTCTTGTTCAGAGAGTTCTTTAACTGCTGTGATTATCTGCGATCGCAGACTAATATCTGTATAAACTTGGTCAATATATTTTTCTACTTCCTCATCAGATTGACCTGCTTTTAAATATTCTTTTAGCTTAAATAAGTCTACTGAATTGCGATGGTTGCTTTGCAATTTGACTAATTTCTGAAGAGTTTCTGGTTTAATAATAGCCATACCTTGTATTTTTGCAGCGTCTTGTAGTTGGGTTGTTGGTTCACCAGGGCCAATAATTAATTTAGCAGCCTGATTAAAAAGGTCTGGTCGGCGTAGCATTCCCAAATTCAATAGTTGCACTGCGGTATCATTGGGAATCTTTCTACCTGCTTTGCATTCACCAAATAATGGGTATGGTTTGGAACAAAATAAATCTAAACCACCCGCACCGCCTTTGTGAGCATAGTCAATCGTAAATCCCAGAAGCTCTAGGCTATCACGCACTACATTTTCAAAATCTGTACCAGCTAGATAGTTAGTTTTTCTCTCCTCTAACTCGATACTGCGATCGCCTAATTTTGCAATATCATTTATCCAAGCTAAATTTGCATCGGTTTGCTTAATCAGCTTGTCACTACTCCAACCTAAGAATACCTTGATATCATCGTCTAATTGTTTAGCTGCTGGTTGGCTAATGGCTAGGGATGCGATCGCACTCTGCAATTCTTCCAATTCAGGATGCAGCGGGGGTTCTAGTTTTTCTAATTGGCGTTTGCGTTGGGCGAAGGTGCGATCGTTTAATACTGGGTTGGCTTCAGAAACATTCAGAGGTTGCGGTAATGCAAGAAACTGGCTACTTGATTTTATCGGGACTTCAATTGATTTAGGCAAGTGATATACTCGCAAATATGCCAAAAAAATATTTTGCCTTTGCTTTAGTATTTCCTTTAAAGCTTCTGTTGTCCAAATAGTTAGCTGTGATAAAGTAGCCAAAGTTCCAGCATTGTTAATAATTTGACACAGTTCACACTTAGCCCAAGCTTTAAGTAAGACTGTTTCATAAGCTAAAAGGGGTAGTTTTAACTGTTCCTCATCTGAAAGTAAACTCATTTGCTGAGATTGTATTAAAATGCCCTGACTATTTATTTGTGCAAGTTTACTTTGGGTAATAGGTAAGAAACTTAAGTGATAGTACTGTTCAACTGGTAGTAAATTAATTGAAGTATCTGCTGGTGAAAGGGCAAATTCTCGCCCCGGAGTAATAAATTTATTAGGCATTACTGCAATTATTCTCCCTTGCAACAACGCCTCAATTTCTAGTGCTGGTAAACGTAAAGCTGTATTAATCATTATTCCTGGAATAAATCATCTGAAGCAACACTTACTACATTTGCAACCTCTGTTAAGGTGATATTACCACTTTCATTTTCTTCATCAATTGCATCTTCAGGAACTTGTCCTGATGGATTGCTGAGAATTTCACCGATAAGATAATTATCAATTCCTATCCGCTTTTTGCGAATAAAATCAATAATTTGCTCTTCACTTAACTCATCATTCTCACGACCTTTCATGACAAAATGTAATGCCAAAAGTGGTTTTATGTCTTCAGTTTTTAATAATACCCATTCACCAGCTAATTCAGCTGATAAAAGCTCACTTAAATACTTTTGCGCTTTAGCAGCACCTTTATTAATTTGTTTAGAGCGAACTAAGCACCCACGGGTTAAATCAAATTTTCTGTAGTCGATTAATCGCTTCAATGTAGCTTGGACAAATAAGCCCCCAGACTCTTGCAGAACAGCTACGGCAATTTTGACATCTTTACCGTTTTCCTTGCCAACAATTTTAAAATCAAGATATCCTCTATCAACAGCTTTTACTTGAACATCGACAACTTTTTCAATTTGTACATTCTCTATAGTTTCACCAATGACTGCACTAAATCCTAATCGGAGTGCTTGAGCAAGAGTTGCTTTATCCTCCATGTAATCTTGTATGGTAGTTTCTAAAGCCGATATTTGTTGATTATAAGCAGGTTCTACAGGGTGTATATCTAAGCCTATTCCTCCGTTATCACCAGGAAGTTTAAAATTGTCAGCACACCATTTCAAAACTTTTCTAACTATTGGTCTTTCTTTACCTAATGCTCTTAGCTTTTGTTCATCAAATGGGTAAAGTTCATGAGGAGGTGTTAACCCATTTTCTTGATAAAATTCTTCCAGCCATCGAGAAACTAAATTAATAACATCATCAGAATTGAGATACTTCAGTTCAATAACTTGCTCTCCAATTCTATCTACAACCGAATCAGCATTTCCTAATCTTTTAACTTCATTAATCCACTGATCAGGAAAAATAGAAGTTAGTAAAACGCCACGCTTAATTTTGTCGTATAAGTCTTTAGCAAAAATGGCAGTTACTTGTCGTCCAGTATATCCTATTTCATTACAGTGGTCTGTTTCCATCTCATCAAAACAAACTACTATTGGTTTGTAATCACCAATTAAGTTGAGAATTTGCCGCACCGTAGTGAAAGATTCAGCCTCTTTATCATCTGCACTGACATTGGCTAAACCCATTGCATCAGCTTTGACTTGTGGTAAGCTATTACCGGCAAGCCATCTAATAGCAAAAATTTCATAAGCTGGATCAGGAGATAGTGTCCATAAAATCGCTGTGATAATATCAGGATTTTCGAGATCAGGCTTGATACCAAGCACCTTATCTCGTAAAACTTCAACCACCTTAGGATTTTTGGCCAATGCCCCAGGAAATTGATTTATTAGCTGTTGAGATGTATAGTTTTTGTTGAAAGCTTCATTAATTAAAGCTGTTGCTAAGTATTGCCATTGACTAACACCTTGACTACCTATTTGTTTAAGGCTATTGGCTAGAGTAGTTAAGAATTCTGCTTTAATACGGTTTAGGTTACTGCACTGACTCATGTAAACAAATAAAGCACTACCATCAACTTGCAATTGATGACGTATTCTGCTGATAACATGACTTTTTCCTAAACCTCTTTCTGCTGTAATTGTAATACCAACTACTTTCCTTTGTCCGCTACGAACTTTTTCAACTGCGTCATAAACAGCATCAGAAGCATGAGAATTTAAAGATGGTACATCAGGAAACCCTTGTCCCCAAACATTCTGATCTCTAACTACTAAGCGTCCCTGAAATGGGTTGTTTTTGCTGATAACATTAATTAAATCACTAGACATAGATTTAAACTAATTGTGTATGAGGGCTAGGAGAGAATTATCAAAAATTACAAAAATTGGTGGATTAGTTTAAACGTTTAGCATAGCAACGCAATCCACTGACTTCAGTCGTTACCGAATCTTCTAGTTTTCCTGGGTCATTGTCTGGTAAACTTCCACCTTGAAGTTGCAAAATATCCTTCTCCTGCATTTCCAACAGCCATTCATTGAAATCTTCACGAGTGATCTGATCGCCTATTTCTCTCCTGATACGATAAATTGGCACCAGATCATCTAGGTTATAGTTTTGGTTCAACTTGTCGTAGACATTCAGCGCCACTGACTTAAACTCGTCGTAAGATGCGATCGCACCCTTCCCCTTAACTGGTACATCTGCACTAGTTACCGCAACATCAATTTGACTAATCCACTTCACCAAGGCATTCGCTGCCCAAGTACCGACAATCGTCCCTTCAAACTTAAAATCGCCACTTCTCAAACCCTCACCCAATACCTCTAAACCCTTGCCAGATAACAGAGAATATCCCTTTTTGGAAATAGCGATCGCACCCTGCTTCTGTAATTCCTCGAATATGACCTGATAATCTGCTACCTTCTGGCTCTTGGATACAATTCTTTTGGTGAGTTGACCTTTCTTAACTTCCTGCTGCGTTCCTCCCAAATCCCATAAAGCCAAAAGGAGACGAGTTCTAGTTTGGACTGTATTTTTTGATATCATATTGAGTGTATTTTCTGACAAAAATTCTCATAGTAACTGTATATTTTTAATTTATTTACTCAGAAAAAATAACCGAGAAATTGCTGAATATTTCAGCGTTTTAGCTAAATAGATTCATAAAAAATCAACAATATATTTCCTTAGGATGAATGCAGTTTCTTCCAAAGGCGGGATGGAATACTTGAGAAAATGGATCATCATAACAATGAAACGCTGTAGCTGTGCAGTTGTAAATTGAGTGGTAAGACGTTTTTTCAATTCCAAGCGAAATAACAGGAATTCCAACTTTGTTTTTGCAACAGCAAGGCTTTTAGCAAATACAGGTGATAACGAAATCCAATGAACACAATATATAAAGAACGTAAAATAGTTTCGCGTCTATTTGCAGTGCTGCTCTCGGCATTGTTAATGGTACCCTTACTGAGTAGCTGCGGAGGCGGTTCCAAAAACGCTTCAGTTCCACCACCAGTGGATGATAGTATTGGTAGAACAGTGAGCGATCGCACAAACCAACCAGAAGCTAAGAAAGGATTGGGTACAGGGCAGAAAGTAGCGCTTTTGGCAGGAGCCGCTGGACTTTATTACCTCTACAACCAGCATAAAAATGCTTCACAAGAAGGAGCGCAAGGTAAATACTATCTTTCCAAAAACGGGCGTGTATACTACCGCGATGCTGAACATCGCGCTCACTGGGTAACGCCACCAGCAGAAGGAATTCGAGTCCCGGAATCTGAGGCACAAAAGTATCGGGAATTCCAAGGCTATAACCGGAGTACCACAGGTCGCGATCTAACTGGTATAACTTCATCCGCAGCTCCGGCACTTTAGATCAGCGAAGCGTGTGTAAATAAGCAAGCGGGTTTTCCGGAGGATAACGCCGATCGCGCACGTCGGAAACACCAACTTAAATCAGGAGACAGATTATGGTAGATGAATTTTTCCGAAAGGCGAAAGATTTACTCTTGGGATCGAACAGCGATAAAGCTGAAGATGCCGAATACCGCGATCGCAATGTACGTCCAGCCAGCGAAGATCCCTACGGCGATCCCGCAGATCCAGCATCTTACGGCAACGTCGCCCCAGCTAGTGAAGACCCCTACGGCGATCCCGCAGATATCTCCTCTTACGGCAACGTTCGCCCAGCTAGTGAAGACCCTTACGGCGACCCCGCAGACACAGGGGAGTTTGGTGACGTTCGCCCAGCTAGCGAAGATCCCTACGGCGACCCCGCAGATCAGGATTCCCGTCGTTAACGCGAAATCTAACCCCTCAATCCCCGTTTTTAAGGGGGGCAATCTCTCTCAAAATCCCCCTTTTTTTAAGGGGGATTTAGGAGAATCTAATTAGCTAAAATTTCATGCGATCGCTCAATATTTTGACGCACAAATTGAGCCGAAGTATGCAAAGCTTTTCTTTCTTCATCTGTAAGCGTCAATTCCAAAACGCTCTCAATTCCACCGCATCCCAATCGACAGGGAACACCAATCACAACATCTTCTAAACCGTATTCACCTTGCAGATACGCCGCCACAGGTAACAACCGCGACTGATTTAGCAAAATCGATTCTACCATCATACTAGTAGCCGATGCCGGAGCAAAAAAAGCACCTCCCGTCTGCATCAATTCCACAATTTCTGCGCCACCGTTCCGAGTTCTTTGTACTAGGCGTTCAATTGTGGCTGCATCCAGTAATTCAGTGATGGGAATGCCGTTAACGGTAGCATAACGAGACAACGGCACCATCAAATCGCCGTGACTACCCAAAACCATCGCTTTGACATCGGCAGGTAAAACGCCCAATTCTAGGGCAATGAAGGTTTCAAAACGGGCAGAGTCTAACACACCAGCCATACCCATAATGCGATCGCGTGGTAAACCTGTTGCTTGCCAAGCTAAATAAGTCATCACATCCAAGGGATTGGTGACGACAATAAAAATAGCATTGGGAGAATGAGCGATCGCATTTTTTGCCGCTTCCACGACAATTTTCGCATTGGTCTTCAGCAAATCATCCCGACTCATCCCTGGTTTGCGGGGTAGTCCGGCGGTAATCACCACAATTTGAGAACCAGATGTATCAGCATAATTATTTGTGCCGATAATCTGGCGATTATGTATTTCAATTCCCCTGGCTTCCATCAAATCCAGTGCCAAACCTTGGGGCATTCCCGCAATAATATCTAGTAAAACTACATCTGCCAGGTTTTTCTCCGCAATCCGTTGAGCTAAAGTACTGCCAACCCTACCCGCACCGACAATGGTGACACGGGGTAAATTGCACACAATTGGGGAGTTAGGCGAAGAAGACATAATTATTAAAGTGCGATCGCTACTATTTGAAGATTAGACTTCACTAGCGCCTATATAATAATCCTATTTGATTTGTGAGAATTGTAATCCGCAGATCCCCGACAACTTTTAAGAAGTCGGGGATCTTGTTTCTGCGCGTTTGATTCAGGATTGCAATAGAACTTACGCAAAGTTACAACATGTAGAGGAAATTCATGAATTGCCCCTACTTCATTGTGAGAACCTTTGATTATTTAAACTCTTCGAGTTGATCCACACGTAACCAAATATTAGGTGTTGGCACTTTTCCGAACTTAATCAGGGCGTAATCACCTTTGACATCTACAATTTCGCCCTTGGTTTCAAACAAATAAGAAGGAAAGCGAGTATCACTGGCTTTTGC
>NZ_JABXKQ010000069.1 GCF_017114945.1 Nostoc sp. JL34 | reverse complement strand
CCTCAACATTTAAAAAACTGGTTTGCTAATTGCTGTTATTGTACCTCGTAACACCTGGAAGTGCTGTAATCAATGTTTTGAATCAACATCTCAAGTAAACCCACATCATCAGATACATTTGTTTTGGTGCAGTGAGTGAAGTTCAATAATTTCCCATTCTTCGTCGGTTAGGCTATTGGAATACGACATAGTAACTGGATTCGGCTTTTGCCATTACCTTACATTAATATAGGACTCATATTTGATTTCTGAAAAACCAAATTGGCTAGAAGCTTGCCATACAAAGGTTTATTTCTCAGTATACTTAGCAAGATTCAAGTACGATTCCTATACAATAAAAGATGTCAAATGGGTTCTACATACAATAACTCAGTAAATTTTCTTGTTGAAGTTGTTCTTTTGCTAAAGCCAATGCTTGATGAGCATTTTTAAACTTTGTTTCATCTGTAAATTTATGACCAAAACGCTTTAAATAAGCTTCGAGATACCGAATACGTAAGTGCGGATCAGCCGGACTCTGAAGAAAGGGGAGGTCAGCTTCAACCATAAACCGGATAGCCAACAACGGAATAGGGCTACGAAGTGGACGAAAGTTTGGGTTGTGCAGACCAGGACTTTCATTCCGTTTATGAAATTCTCCTATCATCAATCCTGACTCAACAAATAAAGGTTTAAGTTGTTGTTGGACACTATCTATCAGTTTAGGAGCGTCTTCTATATGAATGTCAGGAAAGATAAGTAAAAAAGCTTTATTAATTGCCAATTCCTGCTCTTTAACATCCATCTCAAGAAATATATCTCGGTAGCGTCCAACAACTTCTGCTAATTGTTCTGGATACAAATCTTTTGTGTGAATAACTGCCAGACGAATACTATTTGACTTGAGAGATAAAGGTACAAAAGGGCAAACTGCGCCAGGTCTTCCTAAGTTAGGATGAGGTCTTCCTAAAAAATTTTTCACCCACTCAATAATTTCAATTAAGCAAGGAAGGTCTTGATGCTGCTGGAGTTGTTCGATTTCACGAGTTGTATAGAGTTGCATGGGCTTGAGTGAAATGAAGTAATTGTTTAATTCTGAATCCAAAATTATTTTTACAATATGATGTTTGTGAAACTAATTATTATCTAAACAAGCAAAACCCGCCTTGACATTTAGTATTTTAGGTTGCTCTCTGGTTTATAGCAGAAAAAAACTCTCTAGCCTTTTTATGAATTTAAAGGAATTTAGTTCATTTATTTTTTGTATTTTCGCTAGAATACATATGTATTATCCAGCAGATGCACCTACTTTTTTTACAATTTTAAGTTTCTATTATTTTTAACGAATATATTATAAAGTTTATGTCTAATATTTATTTTTACTGTAAAAATTTAGTATCCCCTTAACAGCAGCTATACATTTGTTATCAAGCAGGTATAACTTCGTCTAAGTGAAATATTAAAAAATAAGTCCAAGTTGATCAGCGGCGTCAGTGGTAAGTTTACCAGGTCAATAATTTATAAATCGTAGGGGAGGCAGAATAAGCGGCAACTTCTGTCGTTCTCCATACCCCTACCCTTAAGCAAGCTACTCACAAAATTGGATATCTGTTTAATTGGAAGTCCCTTATTTCCCAACAAATTCTTTCACCACAGCCATAGCATCAGGAGGAATCTGCGTAATTAGGCGAAATGGGAATGCGGGAGTTGAAGCAAACTGGGCATAATCTGATGTCAAAAAGACAGCATAATTTTTAGCTTCTGGAGTCATCTGTGCAGCAAAGGCCAAAGCTATAGCTTTAACGTACTTACGAACATCAGCGGCTTGTTCACCCACAACTTCACCGCCACTGATCGGTGTATTCGGTTGTCCTACCTGATCCAAAGTGGTGCTGGGGTCTTTTACACTTAGATGAGTACCCCCAACTATACCAACTAGCCATTTGGGGGATGGAATTTTGTCAAATCCCACAATCTGTTCAGTTAAAGCTGGAGTGGTTTTATCTGCGGAACCTGCTAACACTAGGGTAGGAACTTGTATCTTAGTTAACCCAGTTTCGCCAAAAATCAGAGAAGTTGTTGGATTAAGAGCGATCGCCTGTTTTATTCTGGTATCTCGTAGTTGATAGCTATTTTCTGGCAGTTCTTCAGCGATGCACTGCATACCTTCTGCCAGACTCAAGATAGTCAAGTTCTTTTTGCAGCGTTGTTTGAGATGTTCGAGTTGTAACTCGGCTCCAGCAAGTGCTAAAGCTGTACCACCACCAAAAGAATAGCCAACAACCATCGCGTTCGTGGTTGCAACTTTCCCTTGCAGGGGATGATTAGCCGTTTGGTTGAGCTTTTCTAATTCGTCGAGGACAAAACTAATATCTTGAGGACGATACAAAAACTCTTGAGGCTTTACAATTCTGGTTTTACCTTGTAATGCCAAGTTAGTATTTGCCTCATTACTACCGGGATGTTCTAAAGCTGCTACTACATAACCGTGGGATGCTAGATGTTCTGCTAGGTAACGCAAGTCTGTGCGGACTGACCCAAAGCCATGAGAAAAGACAATTACGGGTTTATTAGGATTTGCAGCAGTTGACCAGTAAACATCAACTGGAATTTTACGATCGCGCTTTTGGTCATTCAGGCTTAGGTTGAGTATTTTTACTTGGGCGCTTCCTGGTTGGCTGGGATCAAAAGGGAAAGCAATCTGCGGTGTTTTGGGGTCGAGTTGGGGAGCGATCGCTAGCATAAATTGCTGAGTCCGCCAAAAAGCTGTATTCAAATTCCCTGCAACTATAAAAGCCTGTGGCAAATTAATTTCTAGGCGTTTACTAGGATAAGCGGCGATAAAACTCAGTATAGAAAGACCCTGCGGAGCAGTAGAGCCTAATATCAATCCTGCTCTCAGTGCTTGTACCCCAGCTTTGTCCTTTCGCGCTAAGGCCGTAGCAAAGTCATTGAGAATAGTTGTGCCAATCTGAGTATTAATTAACCTATCAAGTGTGACAACATTCATCGGTATATTCATGCCCAGCGCCCCTAAGAAGACGCGGCGTTGTTGTTCAGATAATCCTTTAGTGTAAGACTGTAAACTCCCAGGCAATTCCCCAGTTTTTGCAGCATTTTGCAACTCAGCCAGGGAGATGGATTCTGTAAATAAACCCAAACGCACAACAACAGTGTCAGCCGCAATTGCCGAAGTATTTGCCCCAAACTGTGTAAGTACAATCGCGCCAAAGAAACCCGCCACTGTCTTCAGACTTCCCCAACTTATTCCCATAAATATTTATACCAAGTGTTACTTACGGGAATATAACGGATATTTGTGTATTTGACTACCCCATTAATTCCCTAGAAATAAAAGTAGATTTTTTCTGAACTTGATGGCGATGTCTACGACGGGCTACGCCTACGCCCTGATCTCCTGAAAGTATCTGCTGCTGCAAACAGAACCACATCAAAAGCATAACAAAAGCAACGAATTGTAGGATTTATCACAACTAAAAATTTGAGGATAAATCAGTGTTAACAGCCACAAAAGCCAGATTGTTTCTCAGGTAGGTTTAATACTGTAACAGTGACAATCCAAAATTCTTTATTCAGAGCAACTAAATTTATATATGGAGTCAATCTAAAATCTAAAATCGGAAATTGAGCGACTATAAGTTCTTCTAACAGGAAAGTTTAACGACAGATTAATGTTTTGTCTTTGCCTTTTAGAACGTGTTGCAGAGGTGTTGCAGGTGGATAGTCTTACTGCTGTAGCTGCACTATTATTACTCATCAAATTCTACCAGCCGCATCAAAAATTTTTCTTGGCTTTATGCGTCGCAGACTCCGCTATATTTTAATTTTGCTGCTCTCCCTGAGTATTATTACACTATGGTCGCCTGTGAATGATTCTGATTGCAATATCGAGGCTTTTCTCGCATCAAAAACTAAAAAATTTCAAGTACATGCTACTAAGGTTATTGTTCAGCCGTGGCGTGGTCGTCACCATGTATATGGAATCTTTATGATTCCTGAAGAATACAAACAATCTCCATTTTTTGTGGTGACAGTCCAAGGTGCTGGGAGTTACTGTTCAAAACAATTTGGTGATAAAAAAAACTTTAATGATATCTTTGCTGAACCAGGCACTTATCTGGTGAGGAAGTTTATTAGAACTCGAATAGCTCTGCGGCTGATTTTCCAAGGTTTGTACTTCAACCTCAATGATAAACAGAACTGGACGTTGACTTTCCCTGAACTAAACACTAGTGAACATAATTCATAAGTCAGCTTGATGGTTGAGTTTCTAAAACTTCGGTCTTCTCTAACAAGGCAGTAGTAGCATTGACCACAATCTGTGCTGCTCCTGTGAAGAACGATCGCTCGATAGTCGCCGGAACATCGCTAGGTTTATGATAGTGGGGAGTACGTAAATTTGCGGTATCTGTCACCAGCACAGCACCTACACCCTGATACCAAAATGGTGCATGGTCGCTGCGTAGGGTATCGGGTGTCAGTAAACCTTTTAGAGGAATCGGCAGTGTCAGAACTGGTGGTAGATTTGATTGCTGTTTATTCAGGGCGATTGAGGGGATGTTCTGTGAGTTTTGAAAGGCATTCAGTAAAGGCAAATGTTCTGTATCACCGACTACTGCCAAAAAGTCGCCCTTATCGCTAGGTGGGGTAATCGGCAATCCGGCAGGGTATTTTTGACACCCACGAGTGTAACAAGCATAACCGACCATATCCATAACGATCGCTCCGCTCAAGTTTTGTAAGCGTGCTGTCTTGCTAATGAAAGCCTGACTACCCAAAAGTCCTGCTTCCTCTTTGTCAAAAAAAGCTAGCTGTAACGTCCGTGGTGTGGAACGGGAACCAAGCAATCGGGCTACTTCCAGCACTACAGCTACACCACTGGCGTTATCATCAGCACCAGGGGATAAGGCAACTGTGTCGTAATGCGCTCCTACGAGAATTGCTTTCGCAGCTTTGTTAGTTCCTACACGTTCGGCAAAAATATTCACACCGTCAGAGAAGTTTTCTAATTTCGGCTTCCAACCTAATTTTCTCAGTTCAGTTGTGATATAAGTGCGAGTAAGCGATCGCTCTTTTGTTGTGTAGCGCTGAAAATTCAACTTTTGGATATGGGTTAACAACTTGTCAGTAGACACTTGCGGCGCACTGTCAACTTTCTTTGACTGTGGCTGTGGTTGGGGTGTTTCCACTGGAATGCGCTCAACAATTGCTGGTGAGGGACGCTGTTCAAAAAACGTACTACCTCTGCTACCAACCACAGCAACTGCTATCAACACCAACAGCATCAGCCAAATCCATTTTCTCATGTCATTTTTCCTTGGCTTTCAGACTTAGGGTAGCGCGAATCCCCAATCAGAATGAATTAATCCGCTATCTCGATCAAAATTTTCTAATAAAGTCTCAGTAGTTTTTTGTTGCTCTGTGTCCCCTGAAATTGTTCTCTTACTTCCACCTAGTCCGAGGAAATATAGCTCTCAATAGTGCTGTATCTACGAATTGACAGCTTATGCCCTGAGAGCTTTTTTACTGCATAAGTGACTTTTTCAACCTCCTTTAACTCTGCACGAGAAATCCTTCAGTTGCTATAAGCAGATGTTTTGCTCCGCTCAACATGACAATTTCAGTATTTATGCAATAATTCTATTTTCTAGATGTTCCTAATTTTTTAAAAGATTTCAACATAGATTGAGATTTTAATACTGAAGCTGCATATTCCGCTATAACTTTATGACCAGTAGTTGTAGGATGGATGCTGTCCCAGAACAAGAACCTGTTTGGGTTAGTCTTACACTCAAATGATGGAGGAGAAGCAGGTATGGTTATTAAAACTGAGTTTCCTAAACAAGAGTCGAGCACGTTTGTAAAACCATATTGTTTAGAATTAGCGAAAATTTGTTTAAATAAATAATTAACATCAAAAAAAATGATGTTTACGTTATTTAGTTGTTGGCTTAAAGAATTGAGGCTTTTACTTAACTCGGCATTATATTCAGTGACCGAATCGTTGAGTTGTATGGAGGTTTGACTATTTCTTGTACCTGGTAAGTCCCCCAAATTGAGTAAATTAGCTACCAGGATATTTTTAGCCCCAACAGTGGCAAGGGCACGCACTGCTGTTGATATGTTTGTAACTGACTGGCTGGGATTTACAGCACTTTTAGAATAAAGAAAATCATTTGTACCGCCCCACAAGATATAAAGTGCATTTGGGTTAACCGACTTATTGACTGTTGTAAATTTATTAATCTGAGACAAGACTCCTGTTAAATATAAGCTAGGTACAGGAGGTAGAGTAACGTTATATAACCCAGATTTAGCACCACCAACAGCAAAGTTAGTACTGCTAGAGGGATTTAAGCCCATATCTTGTACAAGATATTCCACCCAGACTGGCCCATTAGAAAAACGTCCATCTTTGTAAGGTTGGGGAGGAATACCTATACCCAATTCACTTTTTGTGATCTTGTAAAAATTACCATCATCAGAAAAACTATCACCAAACACATAAATCTGCTCAAAATCAGCAGCTTCTGCCTTCAGTGTAAACATGAATGAAAACAGGAAAATTGCTGCCGTTAAAATTGTATTTTGCATAATATTTTCCTCATGTATTTGAGCAATTGTACAAATAGAAATATTGGTTAGGAGTGATTAAAATATTTATTCGATATTGAAATTATTTGAGGCTTAGTTATTACTTATTGATTCAATAAGATCAAGTTTAGATATCTTTAAATACATTTACTTAAGATTTATTATTTTTCATTGAGATGATTAATTTGTAATTAATCTAACTATTTATTTTTGGCTATAATTTACATTAAAAAATTAATATTTAAAGTTTTAATTAAATATTAATTTAAAATATTTTCTATCCGAGGAAAGCAAAGATTCTTTTACTGATCTGATAAATTTTTTGCTAATTCAAAAATTCAATTTAATTTACTTAAGTTTAAAAACCTCGCTCTGTTTTTTTGTATCATTGAAAAAGTTTTAAGTCAATAAAAATGCAACAAATAAGAGTTGATTCATAAGGGAAATGTACCAATCAATTGGCTAATGGATTATTGGTCATTTTTATCTTAAGTTTATGCAAAAATTAAAGTATTTTAATATACAGTTTATCCTGTTAAACTAAACTTATTAGTTTAGAATTTACATACGTATAGGGAGTTTTATGAGTGTTTACACTCATGCTCTCTTACTTTTTTCTTCCCTAGAGTAAACATCAAGTTTGACGCTTTGTCTTTTGACAGCGATCGCAACTTCACGTAAAGTTCCGCACTAGAGGAGTGCTGAGTACTGAGTACTGAGCAAAGAAGAAGAGTCTTCTTAATTCTTCAAAATCTTTATTCTGACATTCAGGACTCATGACTCAGAACTCAGGACTTTTTTTATGGTAGATTTGTTGCTGATCACAATTCTGGGGTTCCTGGGGAGTTTTGGACATTGCTTTGGGATGTGTGGCCCTCTAACAGTGGCGTTTTCCCTGTCTCATCAGCCGAAAATTCCACAAACAGCCTCCTTGGGACGGACATTAACCTTAGAAAAGTCCGACACTTGGCAACAGCAATTAAAATTTCATATCCTGCTAAACCTGGGGCGGATGTTGAGCTATGCTCTAGTCGGTGCTGGCATTGGGGCGCTGGGTTCGGTATTGCTGCAAGGTGGACAGCTAGCGGGTGTTGGTAGCGACTTCCGGCGCTGGATGGCAATTGTAACTGGCGTGATGCTGATCTGGTTTGGCTTAGGACAAGTAAAACCCGATTTGCTACCGCGCATTCCCGTGTTACATCCCCTATTGCAGGGTAGTTTACACGATCGCCTCAGCACAGGAATGGTTAAGCTTTCCTTTAAAACCAAATGGTGGACACCAATGCTTTTGGGGATGACTTGGGGTTTAATGCCTTGTGGTTTCCTGTATGCTGCTCAAATTAAAGCTGCTGAAACTGGCAATTTCTGGATTGGTGGGGCAACTATGCTGGCTTTTGGCTTGGGAACCCTGCCAACGATGCTAGGTGTAGGCGTTTCCACATCTTTGGTAAGTAAAGACAGGCGCAGTCAGTTGTTTCGATTAGGCGGTTGGGTAACACTCACCATTGGCGTTATCACCTTGTTGCGGACTGGTGACACAATGGTAGATTACACCGGACATGCTGCCTTAATCTGCTTAATTTTGGCGCTAATTGCGCGTCCTATTAGTGGGTTGTGGGCATCACCACTGCGTTACCGCCGGGGGCTGGGCGTAGCATCTTTTGTGCTTTCTGTGGTTCACACCGCCCACATGATAGAACACTCATTGCAATGGAATTTTGCCGCCTTTTCTTTTCTGCCACCAGAATTTCAGTGGGGTATGGCTGCGGGTGCTGTAGCATTGGTATTAATGTCCCCCGCCGCTTTTACGAGTTGGGAATCATTGCAAAAATCTTTGGGCAAGCGTTGGCGACAGATTCATCTATTGGGTGTGCCAGCCTTGCTCTTGAGTGCCATTCATACTGTGTTGATTGGTTCCCATTACCTGGGTTCCTTGCAATCAACTTGGGGAAATAAATTAGCGGCAGTACTGATGGTAATTGTTACTCTCAGTGTTTTGCTAGTGCGATCGCGCTTTTTTTGGTCAAAGTTAGCCGTAGAAAAGTTTTATGTTCCCCCAACCAAATCGCGGTAAATCATCCTTATTTTCTGGCTCCATTCCAACGAGTCAAAAACAGAGACGTTACCCACTCAAAGGTATTTTCTGGAAGAGTCAAGGAACAATAAATACTTTATTGTTCCTGAGTTGCTTAGTTATATCAATAACTAATCTTTACCCTGCTACTGCTCATAAGGTGGAAGTAGCTTCAGATGTCGGTGGCACTCTCCACATTGAACCAAATGATAATCCTCGGGCTGGAGAAGCCTCCCAAGCCTGGTTTGCACTTACCCGCAGAGGTGGAAAGGTGATTCCCCTGTCACAGTGTAATTGTCAGTTGGCTGTTTATGCCGAACCCTATGCCGCTGGAGAGCCACCACTCCTAGAACCACAGTTAGAACCTGTGGCAGCTGAACGCTATCAAGGCATCCCAGGTGCAGAAGTTGTCTTTCCCAAGCCAGGTATTTATGAGTTGCAACTAAATGGTAAACCAGTCTCTGGCGCAAGGTTCAAACCCTTTGAATTCAAATTTGAAGTGACTGTCGCAGGTGGATCTACACAAAACACACGAAACCTGCGAGATGTCAATGGTAATTTGGCAGAGGGTGAATCTCAAAAATTACCAACTTGGGCGATCGCACTTCCAATCCTCGGATTTATCGGCATCTTAGTTGTCGTACTACGAAGCATGAGAGGGAGTGGGGAGTAGGGACTAGGGAGCAGGGGAAGCAGGGGAAGCAAATAATTATTATTCTTTCCCATTCCCCATTCCCCATTCCCTTCTTATTTATGTCGCTTTTGATGCCACTGCCATGCATGAGCAACAATATCTTGGATGGATGGATACTGAGGTTGCCAGCCTAAGATTGTTCTAGCTTTCTCGCTAGTGCCAATGAGAATTGGAGGATCGCCAGGACGGCGATCGCGTTCTTCGACTGGTATAGAAATTCCTGTCACCGCTTCGGCTGCTGCAATCACTTCTCTGACAGAGAAGCCGCTGCCATTGCCCAAATTGAAAACTTCGCTATCGCCACCTTTTAATAAATATTCCAATCCCAAAATATGGGCATCTGCTAAATCATTAACATGAATATAATCACGAATACAAGTACCATCGGGCGTGGGGTAATCAGTGCCGAAAATTGAGATAGATTCTCGTTTGCCTAAAGCTGTCATTAGCACCAAGGGAATCAAATGGGTTTCTGGGTTGTGATCCTCGCCCAGTAAACCATTGAGATTAGCACCAGCAGCATTGAAATAGCGGAAACGCACTGATTGGAAACCGTAAGCAACATCAAAATCAGAAAGAATCCGCTCCACCATTAGCTTCGTAGCGCCATAGGGATTAATCGGATTTTGGGGATGGGTTTCTGGAATAGGTATAAATTCCGGTATACCGTAGGTGGCACAAGTAGAAGAAAAGACAAATTTCTTCACAGATGCCGTCAGCATCGCTTCTAAGAGGGTGAAAGTACCAAGGACGTTATTCCGGTAATATTTGGCTGGGTCAGTCACCGATTCTCCTACGTAGGCGTAGGCAGAAAAGTGCATTACAGCTGCAATATCGTGGGTTTTAAATAGGTGATCTAGCAAGGCGCGATCGCCTGTATCCCCAACTATCAGTTCTACCTGTAAAACCCTTTCTACCAGGTCACGATGCCCATAGACCAGATTATCAAGGATGACAACGTTATAACCCGCTTGCTTCAAAGCAAGCACCGTATGGGAACCAATATATCCAGCTCCTCCCGTTACCAAAATGGTAGGCTTTCCAGGCGACATAGTTTTTCCTTTTGAGTGGATTACTCAATTAATTTAGTTTACCGGTGCCACATTACTCTTCTGGAAAATTATAAATAATAGACGCAGTGTCAAAAAATTGCACTAAAATCACTACGACGGTAGTCTTTGGGTGTGAGGTTTGAAGTATTTTAAGTCAAACAGTGCGATTACAATTTGACAATCAAATAAATCCATTTCCCGAAACCTCTAGGTTGACCCTTACGGGTAACGCTTCTAGCGTCGCGATCGCGAAGAAGTCGCCAGGTGTTTTATACAGGGAAATCATGCACGGCAGTTCCTTTTGGGGAACCACTGCCTTCGTTGCTGGGGTTCTCCCGGTTGCCGAAGTGGCGTGGAAACCCGGATCAAAGCGGGCTGCCTCACCACCACACTGGCTCACCGCACCAGAAAATTTGAGAGTTAATCTATGTTTCTATTGCTAAGCCGGGTACTGCTGTGGCTGCTGATTGGCACTATCGTATATTCTCTGTTCCAGCGATTTTATCCCTCTGGAACTTTTGTCGGGCGATTAATCTTAGTCGTTATCTTGGTAATCGTAGCCCTATCATTTCTTAACCCCAATGAACCAGCTGTGGCGTCGTTGTGGAGGATGCTGTCTTTTCCACTCAAGCCTCTAGGAGCCTCTGTTTTACTGATGATTCTTGCAGCTCAGAAAATCAAAGGAGGTGGGATAGACAAACCAGGAGGATACTTGATAGGTTGGGCACTGACGATTTTGCTGTTGGCAAGTACACCAGCAGTCGCCTATTTCCTTTATAGAGCACCTCTAGCAATGACAGGTGAAACATCTGTAGCAACTGCTGCACCAACATCTGGGACGTTGGTGGCATTAGGGCAACAAACCACCGGAGCAAACATCTCAGACGTGACTGGGGATAGCATTCTTTCTTATAATTTGAGAGTGCCTCCCTACCTATTACAAGGAAGTCCTCAAGATATTCGCACACGCGGTTTACGACTTGAAGACTTTGTACCAAATTCAGAAACGTTGCAATTGACAACAAGAACTTGGGAAAGTTATCTCGTTGAAATTTACAGGTTCTTGCGTGTTCAGCGGTAATAAAGTAAAAAAAGAAGTCAGAATTCAGAATGCAATCAGTGGTGGGTCTAAATCCCCCACTGATTACGTAGCCTTACCGAGTCCGTGAACGTCTTGAAGACCAGCAAATTCAAAATTTGCTGGGAAAAAACCCCTTTGTTCATCCACCCTTCTCCTGTCAAAGAAGCTATGCGTAGCTTGCTTCCCCGTAGAAGTACGTGTGAGGCTTGTACCGATGCTCCTTCGCCCTTGGCGTATCCCTTTGGGAGAAGACTCGCTAACTAAAGGCAGTCGCTCATGAGAAGCCACTCTGTTGCGGGGATTGCCCCCGTTGAAGTGGCGTAGCAACCTCCCGTTCCCGCGCTGCCTCAACAGTTGCACAGAATTAAATTCTGAATTCTGGCTACTGACTCCTGAATTCTTCCTTGTTAATTTACAAGCAATATTCCCTGTACATAGCTGCCTTCTTGGACTAGCAGTTAATCTAAAATGATAGAGTTGCAAAATTGCTTTAATGGCAAAATCTCGACGAATCGCTAAACTCAGTGCTTACCTACGACCCCATTGGCGAGAGGCGTCCTTAGGGATTCTCGCTTTGTTGTCTGTCAATGCACTGGGCGTTTATATCCCTTGGTTGATTCGTGCTGGTGTTGAGAAACTCTCAACAACCTTCAACTGGAACCAAATACTACATTACGTAGTGATCATTGTCTTGCTCAGTTCGGCGATGTGGCTAATGCGGATGGCATCCCGTATTTGGCTATTTGGGGTGGGGCGTCAGGTAGAATTTGACCTGAAACAACGGATTTTTGAACATTTACTCAAGCTCGAACCTGCTTATTTTGCTAGTAATACTGCTGGCGATTTGATTAATCGCGCTACCAGTGATGTGGACAATATCAAGCGGTTGTTGGGTTTTGCGGTCTTGAGTTTGGCAAATACGCTGTTTGCCTACGCCCTGACACTGCCAGTAATGCTGACGATTAGTGTGGATCTCACACTAGCCGCCTTGGCAGTGTACCCTTTTATGTTCTTATTGGTGAATCTGTTTAGCCATCGCTTACGCAAACAACAAGCAGCAGTTCAAGAGCAACTCTCTGATATCAGCGAACTCATCCAGGAGGATATCAGTGGCATTGCCTTAATTAAAATTTATGCCCAAGAAGCAAACGAGCGGCGAGCTTTTGCCAAGAAAAATCAGCAGCTATTGACTGCTAACCTGGAACTAGCAAAAATCAGAAATACGCTGTTTCCGCTAATTGGCGGGCTAGCTAATATCAGTTCGCTGGTGATCATCTGGCTAGGGGCGGCGCGGATGTCTTCTGGAAACCTTCAGGTTGGCGACTTTTTAGCATTATTAATTTATGTAGAGCGTCTAGTTTTCCCCACGGCCCTTTTAGGATTCACTATTACTGCCTACCAACGCGGTGAAGTTAGTATCGATCGCCTTGAATCTATTCTCTCTGTCACTCCGAAAATTAAAGATGCAGCCGATGCCATACATCTAGGAGTGGCTGAACTTAAAGGGGAACTGACAGCTAAAAATCTTACCTACAATTACCCTGGTTCCACTACTCCAGCTTTAGCAAATGTTAACTTTACCATTGCTCCTGGAGAAACCGTAGCCATTGTTGGGGCAATTGGTTCGGGAAAATCGACTTTGGCCAATGCTTTGCCGCGTTTGCTGGATATTGAATCAGGACAATTGTTTTTAGATGGGCTGGATATTACTAAGATAGCTTTGGGAGATTTACGAGGTGCGATCGCCTACGTTCCTCAAGATAGCTTTCTATTTAGCACCACAATCAAAAATAATATCCGCTATGGTGACCCAGTTGGTGAACAAGAGCAGGTAGAATCTGTTGCTAAACTTGCTCAAATTGAATCAGAAATTCACAATTTTCCCCAGCAATATGAAACTATTGTTGGTGAACGCGGTATTACTCTTTCTGGCGGTCAGCGGCAACGGACTGCTTTAGCTAGGGCTATGCTGGTCAATGCGCCAGTGTTAATTTTAGATGATGCTCTCTCTAGTGTGGATAATCAAACAGCCACACAAATCCTCAAAAATCTCTCTAGTGGTACAGAGCGAAAAACAGTAATTTTTATTACCCATCAATTATCAGCGGCGGCGGCGGCTGACCGAATTTTTGTGATGGAAAAGGGAAAAATTATTCAGGTCGGAAATCACTTAGAACTTTTACAACAACAGGGCTTATACAGAACTTTGTGGAGCCAACATCAAGTAGAAGAATTACTGCGGTGACATCCTTCCACCACTGATTCAGAGTCCCGAATACAATTTGGGTGAACTTTTGATCTTCATGGCAACCATGAATATTTATGACACTTTTTAATTGCATGAGTAGGGGCGCACAACTAACTGTGCGCCCCTACTCTTTAGGAATGACAGTATGCTCGTTCTGCTAATGTGATATCTAACACGAATGGATTGTCATTACCTTGAAATTTAGCGATCGCATGACTACGTTCTATTTCAGTAAGGGACTTCCAAGAAATAAATTATCCAATCTTGTGGGGTGGGCATCTTGCCATAGGTGTCAAGTTAAGCTCA
>NZ_JABXKQ010000025.1 GCF_017114945.1 Nostoc sp. JL34 | reverse complement strand
AGTCATAACTGCATCTACTGAAAGCATGAATATAGATTCAGTCCAGAGAAGGCCTGACTAATTTATTAGGTAATGCTAGGGATTACATATTGACAAAAGAAATGAAGTATGCAGTATAGGTTTTTCATTCCTAGCAAGTGATTTCTGATGAGAAATAGCGTAGTGTTTACCCTATCTACCTAAAGATAGTTGCCAAAATAATTAAACTAACTTGTCGGGGTTAATATTTAATTCTCTTAGTTAGCAGTCAAGGGTTGTGATCGTATTTCTGCTTGCTGCGATCGCTCCCATCCTGTTTATAGTAAATTACCCTGATTATCCTACCAGGGTAATTCTAGATTCTGATAGCGGCCTTGGCAAATTCCCAACTCTACACCCATTGCTTCAATAGGATAATGTCCGCGTTTAGTCACAGATATTAGCTGATATTTACCTCTGAGCAATTAATTTATAGCCTTACTCATCCTCTGCGTTAAAAAAAAGGCGGGCAAGATGCCCACCCCACACAATTTTGAGAATATTCTGTTGCTATTAACCCAACAATTGTTTAGCTTTAGCTAATACATTATCAACGCTAAAGCCAAACTTCTCTAGACAAACATTGCCTGGAGCCGAAGCACCAAAGCGATCAATACTAACGCAATCGCCTTCAGTACCCACGTATTTGTGCCAACCGAAACTGCTGCCAGCTTCTACAGACAAACGCTTGGTGACAGCTTTCGGCAAAACGGACTCTTTATAAGCCGCATCCTGTGCTTCAAACAGATCCCATGAAGGTAGCGAGACAACACGGACTTTCTTGCCTTCTTCTGTGAGTTTTTCGGCTGCACCAACGGCGAGGCTGAGTTCTGAACCAGTACCAATTAGGATGATATCAGGTGTACCTTGGCTATCTACCACGGTGTATCCACCCTTGGCTACGCCCTCAATCGATGTACCTGCCAAGTTGGGGACGTTTTGACGGGTGAACGCCAACAGAGAGGGAGCATTTTCCTTCGCTTTCTCGATCGCTACTTTATAAGCGCCAGAGGTTTCGTTACCATCTGCGGGACGAAACACCGTTAAATTAGGAATGGCTCGCAAGGAAGCAAGAGTTTCAATGGGTTGGTGCGTGGGGCCATCTTCACCTTGTCCAATGGAATCGTGGGTCATCACCCAAATCGCGCCAGCTTGGGAAAGGGCGGATAAGCGGATGGCAGCACGCATATAATCTGTAAAGATTAAAAAGGTAGCACCGTAGGGAATTAATCCTGAAGTGTGCAGCGCTATACCATTACAGATTGCGCCCATAGCATGTTCCCGCACACCAAAGTGGATATTGGGGTTTTCGTAGTGCCCTTTTTGGAAATCGCCCTTGCCCTTAATTTCGGTCAAGTTCGAGTGGGTTAAGTCAGCTGAACCACCAATCAATTCAGGTAAAACTGCCGCCAGTTTGTTGAGGCAATTTTCTGAGTGTTTACGGGTGGGCAATCCTTTGTCTTCGGGGGTGTAGGTGGGTAGTACCTTGTCCCAACCATCCGGTAGTTTGCTGCTTAAGTAACGTTCAAATTCAGCTGCTTCTTGGGCATATTTAGCTTTGTAGTCGGCAAAGGTTTTGTTCCAGTCGCTTTCGTAACCTGCACCGCGCTCAACAGCTTTGCGGGTGTGGTTGAGGGCGTCTTCTGGGACTACGAAAGGCTCGTATTCCCAACCCAAATTCTTCCGAGTCAAGGCAATTTCGTCTCCACCAAGGGCAGCACCGTGAACACCAGCAGTGTTTGCTTTGTTGGGGGAACCGTAACCAATAATCGTTGTGACTTTGATGAAAGAAGGCTTATCGGTGACAGCTTTGGCTGCTTCAATTGCTTTGGCGATCGCTTCTAAGTCAGTGTTGCCGTCCTCGACGTGTTGGACGTGCCAACCGTAAGATTCAAAGCGCTTGGAAACATCTTCGGTGAATGCCACATCTGTGGAACCGTCGATCGAAATGTGGTTGTCGTCGTACAGAGCGATGAGTTTGCCTAATCCCAAGTGTCCTGCAAAAGAACAAGCTTCACCGGAAATTCCTTCCATGTTGCAACCGTCACCTAATATTACGTAGGTGTAATGGTCAACAATCTTGGTATCGGGTTTGTTAAATTTAGCGGCAAGGTGCGCTTCGGCGATCGCTAAACCGACTCCATTGGCAATTCCTTGACCCAAGGGGCCAGTGGTGACTTCCACGCCTGGGGTCATGAAGTTTTCGGGGTGTCCAGGGGTTTTAGATTCCCATTGACGGAATTGCTTGATATCTTCAATGCTTACACTGTCGTAGCCTGTCAAGTAAAGCAGGGCGTACTGCAACATCGAGCCATGACCGGCAGATAAGACAAAGCGATCGCGATTAAACCATTTGGGATTCTTGGGATTAAACTTCAAAAAGCGATCCCAGAGGACAAAAGCCATCGGAGCCGCACCCATTGGTAATCCTGGGTGTCCCGATTTTGCTTTTTCTACGGCATCAATAGCCAAGAAGCGGATCGAGTTAATAGCCAGTTCTTCGACGGACAGTTCTTTGGCGGATTGGGTTGCAACAGTCATAATCTCTTGTTTTTAACGACGGGTTAGCACTCTTCGGAGCTTCTCTTGCTGGGGTTATTTTAGATTCCCCACATTATCCTCATCATCCCACTCCCGCTTGTCGATGGACAAGCGGGATCTCCTGAGTTTCTGGTGATAAATCAAGCTGATAATTGGGTCATGCTGAACGCTTACTTTATATCGGAATGATATTTCTGATACTTTGGGCATGGGGCATGGGGCATGGGGCATTGGGCATTGGGCAAACGAGTAGGTCGGATTAAACTACTGAATTCTGACTCCTGTCTCGTGCCTTCTCCCAAGGGGAGACGCTAAAAGCGATCTGCCTCCTAACTTCTTTTAAACGTATTTCTTAAAGGCCAGTGTGACATTATGACCGCCAAATCCAAAAGAATTGGATATTGCCACCTCGACTTTTTGAGCGCGGCTAGAGTGAGGTACATAATCTAAGTCACACTCTGGATCGGGATTTTCTAGATTGATTGTTGGTGGAATTTGGTCATTTGCGATCGCCAGTACTGTTGCCACTGCTTCAATACCTCCAGAACCGCCCAATAAATGACCTGTCATCGATTTGGTGGAGCTAATTGCCACCTTATAGGCGTGTTCTCCCAAGGCTTTTTTGATTGCTGAGGTTTCAGTTGAATCATTAGCCGGGGTGCTAGTGCCGTGGGCGTTAATATAGCTAATTTGTTCGGGAGTTATGCCAGCATCTTTAAGCGCTAGTTCGATCGCTCTAGCGGCTCCGAGTCCACCGGGTACGGGGGAGGTGATATGGTAAGCGTCACAGGTCATGCCATAGCCGATCATTTCGGCATAAATGTGAGCGCCGCGACTAATGGCGTGTTGCAGTTCTTCGAGAATTAAAATTCCTGAACCTTCACCCAAAACAAATCCGTTGCGATCGCGGTCAAAGGGACGGCAAGCATGAGCCGGGTCATCATTGTTAAACGAGAGTGCCTTGCAGGCGGCGAACCCAGCTATCGACAATGGTGTGACAGCTGACTCCGTTCCCCCGCAAATCATCGCTTGGGCATATCCCCCTTGAATTAAGCGAAAAGCATCTCCAATGGCGTTGGAACCAGCGGCGCAGGCAGTTACAGGACAAGAATTTGGCCCTTTAGCACCTGTGTGAATTGCCGTTAATCCTGCGGCCATATTGGCGATCATCATCGGAATCATGAATGGACTACAGCGATCGGGGCCACGGTTGAGGTAGATAGTTTGCTGGTCTTCTAATACCTTAATGCCACCAACGCCAGAACCGATCATGACACCTACCTGTTCTGCATTCAGGTCATTGATCACTAACTCCGCGTTAGATAGAGCCTGTTTTGCTGCTGCAACCCCAAATTGGGAAAATCGATCCATGCGCTTGGCTTCTTTGCGCTCCAAGTAATCATGCGGATCGAAGTTTTTCACCTCACCAGCAATCCGGCAATCATGGCGAGACGCATCAAATAATGTGATGTAGTCAATGCCATTGCGTCCACTCAATAATCCATTCCAATATTCTGTTGCTGTGTTACCTATAGGTGTAATCGCGCCAACACCAGTTACAACAACGCGTTTACGTGTATGATCTGTCATGATTCAGTTAAAAATGGCGAAAAAGCAGCAGGCAAAAAATTTGAGGCTAGCGACTAGGTACTGGTGAGCCAGCGCGGTCTTAAAGGTTTCCTTTACGAACGACTGGCATCGGATTTGCTGACTTCAAGTGACTGTCGTTAACGTCAGCATTAGCGACATTAGCACCGTCACGCGAAGGGTGGCTAGATATTAGAGAAAAATCTCCCCAATCCCAATCCCCAATTCCAATCCCCAGTTAAGCTGAGGCGGTAACTTTGTTATTGATGTAATCTACTGCATCTTGAACGGATGTAATCTGCTCGGCAGCTTCGTCAGGAATTTCGATATCAAATTCTTCTTCCAAAGCCATCACCAACTCAACGGTATCGAGAGAATCTGCTCCCAGGTCTTCCATAAACTTGGCTTGTGGTGTGACTTTATCTGGGGGATCAACACTAAGTTGTTCGATGACGATTTTCTTGACCTTTTCAAAAAGTTCCGCTTGGCTCATAAATAAAAGTCCTTAACCACTTGCTACTATCTGCTCTTTAGAGGAGACATTGTTTTGAGCATATACATCTTATCGTCAAGCGCGATCGCCCGCATACTTCCAAGGGTTTTTCTGCTAGAAAACCTCTGCCATTCCTAAAATAAATGGGGTAAATTTTCTGGAAACACTTGAGCAGTGGAGCGTGCTACGCCATCGCCGATACCGTGTAAATGCTTTGATTTTCCAATTATTGCTAAAATTTTTTACAATGTCTCGACCAGTATTTACAGCCTTGCTAGCAATTAAGAATATGTAGATGCTGCGACCCTTCAACCTAGAGGCTTAAAGGGTAGCTAAACATCAAACATCAGAATGGTGCTAACAAGGAATGATAAAACAGTTATTGTTTAGAGCGATCGCTCTAACCCAAACATACTTCTATGCTACCTCAGACACTCAAATACGCTTACTTCCCTGGTTGTGTTGCTCAAGGGGCCTGTCGGGAACTTTACCAGTCAACTCAAGCGCTTACCCAAGCACTCGGTATTGAACTAGTTGAACTTAAAAAAGCTGCTTGCTGTGGTTCAGGCACATTTAAAGAAGATTCGCAACTGCTAGAAGATACAGTCAATGCCAGAAATATTGCCCTAGCAGAAGAATTAAATCTGCCCTTACTTACCCATTGCAGTACTTGTCAAGGTGTTATCGGTCACGTCAACGAACACCTGAAAGAATGTAAGACTTCTAACCCTGTTTACATTGAACAGGTTAATGGCTTGCTACATAAAGAAGGCTGTTCGCCTTATCGGGGCAGTACTGACGTTAAACATCTTCTTTACGCTTTAGTAACAGATTACGGTTTAGAGGAAATTACCAAACGTGTCACCCGGAAGTTAACTGGATTAAAATGTGCGGCTTTTTATGGCTGTTATCTCCTCCGCGCCCAAAAATCTATGCCTTATGACGACCCCTTCCAACCGGAAGCGATGGAAAATATGTTTCGAGCAGTGGGTGCAACACCAATTTATTACCGAGGTCGGACACAATGTTGTGGTTGGCCGCTTTCTAGTTATGCCACTACCCAATCTTTTAAGATGGCGGGGATGCATATTCAGGACGCTTTAGCATCTGGCGCTGACTGTATAGTTACGCCTTGTCCTCTGTGTCACTTAAATTTAGATTCGCGTCAGCCAGAGGTAGAAAAGGTGATTGAACAGAAGCTAGGTTTACCAGTGTTGCATTTACCCCAGTTGATTGCTTTGGCACTTGGGGTTAGTCCAAAAGAACTGGGTTTAGAACGCCACATTGTTTCCACAAAGCCAGTGTTGGAAAAATTAGGTTTTTAGGAAAAAATCCTTTTAAGATTTGGTTGGGGTCTGAATCCCCCATTCAAATCTTCCCAATCTCCAATACCGAGTCCCCAATCGCCAGTTCAAAGGACACTAGTTTGTCAACACGGACATCTAAGTATTGGCAATCGACAACAATATACAAAGCGGGCGATGGGACTCGAACCCACGACGTTCACCATGGGAAGGTGACATTCTACCACTGAATTACACCCGCAAATTGCTACCATAAATTTGAGTATAAAATCAATTATACCACTATTCACACCTGTTTTCAATTGGCTAGAACGTACACTATTTTGGCAACTGCTGATGCATGAGTCTTGTGGCTGTTTAGATTGGGAAATATTTTTGGCTAGCCGATCGCGCCACTCAATACCATATTTAACTAAAGAACAATGTCCTTACCTCGCTCCGTGAAGCGAACCTCTTTAATATTCCATTGAGCATTACTCGTTAGGGTTTTGCGGAGACTGCCAAACAGAGCAAACTGTTCACAACTAGAAAGAGAAGCAATTTGCCGCTTTGACTCAGGAGATATTCGCAAATCAACTGTAGCAATGCCATTTTTGATGTTTACGCGATACCCAGATAAGCTAAAGTCGCTTGTATCTCGTTTTTCTAAGATTTTACTCACTACATTTGTTACTGGTTCTTCGGCTGGGACTGAAACCTTTTCTGGAATTAGCTCTTGACATTGAGCATCACTTGTGAAAAGGGTAACATTAGTAGTTTTGCTAGTGACAGCTTTAGGAGCTGATGAAGGAGGCGTATTTTCTTTAGGAGATTCTTGATTAGGAGATTTTTCTCTCAACTGAGCTACGCTAGGAATTTGGCTGGGAGTCTGAAACAATGAGCTATTGGTAGGTGTTGTGGTAGAAGATGGCGTTCCGCTGTCAATCTTACTAGCGGTGGGGTTAGAACTACAACTGCTGAGGCTGACAACCATTGTTACAAAAATCAAGGGTAAAAAATATCTCTTGATTGTGTTCATAAATTTTGCTTATAAATGATGTTGTTGCTATCAATTTCAGTGTCGCTGGTATCAATTCCGCATAAAATTGCGAACATTGAGCCAGTTTATAAACTGTCAACCCGAAATCTGTTAAAGTCAAAAGTAATACTATACACCGAAATTACAACATCTGCTATTGAAGGAGCGATGTCTCACGACAAGCCCTGATGAGCGAGGACTCACTAACGACGGAAACTGCCAAGACTACGATCCTCTCATCACTTTGCGTCTACACCAATCCCAAAAGCTTGACCATAAGAAGCACAGGTGCGACAAACGAAGATATATTAACCTTTGGTTTAATCAATCTGGTCTATTTATCTTAAAATGGCTCTAGGTATGAGCAGATTACGCACAGTCTGCTGTACATCTTCTTGTTTAACTAGAGACTCGCCGAGTATAACGGCATGTGCCCCAGCTTCAGCTACAAGGGATAAATCAGTGGGTGTATATAAGCCAGACTCACTAACGACAATAATGCCCAAGCTTTGTAGTTGCGATCGCCTAGCCGCCAGTAGTTGCCCAGTTGTGCCAAGATTGACGCTAAAATCTTCTAGACGCTGGTTGTTAATTCCTATTAAGCGCACATCATCAAGCTTTAGCACTCGGTCTAGTTCTGCCAAATTATGGACTTCTACCAAAGCATTCATTCCCAAATAGTGAATAACTCGCAAAAAGTTTTGCAGTTCCTTGTCTGAAAGAATGGCTGCAATCAGTAGCACCGCATCTGCGCCTGCTGCTCGTGCTAAATAAATTTGGCAGGGGTCTAAAATGAATTCCTTGCACAGTAGGGGTAATGCTACACGATACCGGATGGTGCGTAAACTCTCAAAGCTGCCATGAAAGAATTTATGATCGGTAAAGACAGATATACAAGTTGCACCACCACGCTCATAAGCTTTGGCGATCGCTACTGGGTCAAAGTCTGCTTTAATAATTCCGTGAATTAGGGATGCTTTCTTCACCTCTGCAATGATGCAAGGTCGGTAATGACTCTGTTGCAAAGCGGAGATAAAATCTCGCACGGTTGGCGCAGCAGTTAATTGGCGTTGCAAAGAAGCTAAAGACATCTCTTGCTGGATTTGTGCTACTTCATGTTTTTTCTGCCATATAATCTCTTTGAGAGTGGGTTGCAAATAAGTACTAGGGGTAGTAACTGGGTAAGTCATATGCTAAGGATGGGGTGACCAAAAAAGTATGAATTATGAAATTTCAGGCTACCTTACAGATATTCCTCTCAATGGATTTTTGTGAAAACGCCTTTAACAAATAGGAAGCTGTGAATAACCGCACATTTAAAGCTTTCAGTCTTCATCCTTTCCTTAAGGATTTTTGTGATAAATTGCCTTAAAATAGCCTCAATTGCTGACATTCCTTTGTAGTAATTATGCTGTCTTAATTATTTCTATTTTCAGAGATGAAGCCAGGTTGATTTGAGGTTTAATGCTTCTACAGCCTCATTATCAGTTTTATTTTGTTTTGAGTTTTCAACTAAACAGTTATTTTTGAGCAGTCGAATATAGGTGCGGTAGGGTATGTAGTCTATAGGATTGTAGCCAGCAAAGCGTAGGATTAAAACACATGCCCAGGAATATTTGCCGGCAATAATTGCTTTCAGGATTTGTTCAATTTGTTCATTATTAATTTTCCTACCTATTTCTGTTTGATAACCAGTGATGTTTTGAGTCATAGCATCCACTCTTTTGTGTAAATTAAAACTGGTTTGTATTTGACAGGGTTTGTCTCATTTCCCTGATCTGAGTTTATTAAAATTTATCCAATCCCACAAATAATCTATCTTTTTTACCTACACTCGTACTAGCTTCTTAACTAACTTATCCTGATAGAGTTAAAATTGATTATCTATTAGAAGTGTTTTATATTAGATTCCAATAAATCGGGTTATGAATTTTTTTCAATAGCGTTGTCCATATCTAAAATAATAGGATCACAAGCTAGTACTTGGCTAAACTTAGATAAAGTGAATAAACATTGCAAATTCATATTAAAAGTAGGGGCGGGTCTAACTAGCATGATAAATATCTTGTTAAACCCGCTCTAACAAATAAACCGTATTGCAGAAGCAGCTTCTTCGTTAAGCTTACTCAATCTTTGGCAAAGTAGTATATGAACAATTTTTTGATAGATGTGTCTATTTTTTCGCTTTTGAAATCTTATTTATTTTCATTAGTGTAAAACCAACTTGGATTTTGGGAAGGAAATATGGATATTAGCAAGTTTTATATAGTAATGAGATGTGTTTTATTGGACTTCTACTGTGCTGTCCTCTAATTAGACCTTTCAGCAAGTGCAAGTACCCATAAATTCCTATTAAACAGTATTCATTAATACATAAATACTTAGTAATTTCTATTTCTTTTGGGAGAATCAGAAATCATCTGCACATAAATACTAAAAAAAATGTATTCCTTGTGACAGATGACAAGGTGTGTGATCATGTTGTTAGATGCCTAAGAGAGCAAATTTAAGATCAATTAAATTAATGAGCAATAATTTACTTATTAAAGCTATAACTCTTGGGACAAAATCATCTAAATTAAAATTTACAAAATAATTTTATTATGGGTGATAAATTTTGACTTATGGATCTTCTGTTGATTGCTTAACACTTTTAGATTGATAACAAATAATTTGTAATTAATAGCAAACACTATTGATAGACAGTATCTGTCATTTTTGGTCTTCAACTTTTCTATCGAAGCGTGATAAATCATGTTTGCGGATTATCTATGCTTAAATGTTTACAAATAATTTCTTTATATTATCAATATAAAAATCTGACCTTTTATTGCTAATATCATATTTAAAATCATAAATAGTTTCTGATACTTTCTAATTCCAATTATTTAGAAGTAGTCAATAGGTTCATCAGATTTTTAGAAAGTTGTGATTAGCAACTCATTAACGGCTATAGTGCCAACTGATTTAACCGAGTGATCAGGGATATCTCTATCTGGCGATTATACCTTAGTTCAATCTAACTCTAAATCGATGCTACAACCAGAAGTTGAATTGAAATTTACTAGTTTCCTGATAGCAGTGTTCTGAGTTGTTAATAAATAGCCATTTTCAACTCAATACTTATAGTTTTTTTTACAGAGCACTCGGCATAAGATTTGATCATCATTCCCTGCCACAAAAATTCTAGTGATGGAAAAATGATACACGAATCGTCGAAAAAAATTCTTGTAATTGAAGATGATGCTGGTACCCGCAATGTCTTCTTAGAGGTTCTTAAGGTTGAAGGTTTTGATCCAATCGGTGCTGAAGATGGACTGGCTGGTATCCAGCAAGCACAAGAGCATTTACCCGACTTGGTGATTTGTGATATTCAAATGCCAGATATCGATGGTTACAGTGTTTTGACTAGGCTCCGCCAAGACCCTGACACCGCAATTATTCCTTTCATTTTTCTGACTGGTAGTAATACTCAAACAGATGTTCGCAAAGGTATGGAGTTGGGAGCAGATGATTATCTTACTAAACCCTCTTCTATGGAAGATTTGCTTAGAGCAATCGCTGTCCGATTAGAGAAGCAAGCTTGCTTGAGGTACTGGTATACTACTAACTCTCATCGAGTTGCCCAACTACTACCTGCATCGTTCAACTCTGAGTCCATTTTTCCATCTGTTCCCCAACTACAAGCAGTTTTCGACTTTATTGAAGCTAATTATCGCCAAGGAATTACTTTATCTGATGTGGCTCTTGCAGTTGGTTATTCGCCTGCTTACTTGACTAACCGAGTAGCAAAACAAACAGGAGAAACTGTGAACGGTTGGATTGTCAAGCGCCGGATGGCAGCAGCACGTCCTTTACTCAGAAATACTAATCAGACAATCGACCAGATTGCTATTGCCCTAGGTTATCAAAATACCTGTCATTTCTCTCGGCAATTTCGTCAACACCACGGGCTTTCTCCAAAAACTTGGAGAAAACAGCAACAACTCTTTCAGCCTTCTAGAAGCGCGAAGCTACAATTCATCAAAAATCATGGTGCATTAGAAAAACTTGTGCCTTTAGGTTGCTGATTAAAAGCAAATTACTAGTTTTCACTACTTTTCTGCTTAGTCAATTGCTGCACTAATAATTGCACTCCCAAAGCCAACAAACCAATTGCCACTATACCAAAAATACCGCTACCTAAAGCAACTATACCAACAACCAAAGTGCGGACAGCAGAAGAAATTTTCACCACCAATGGATTGATTGAATGGATTGGTTTACTAGCAAAATTTGTCGCGATCGCAATCATCAGTGAATACGCGGCATATCCCATTCCTCCAGAAATCACTGCCCCAGTAAAACAGCGTAACGGACTCGCTGTCACCTGTTCTTTAGCATCTGTTTGTGGCGTTAGATTTTGGTCATTCATAATATTTAGATTTTAGATGTTAGATTTGGAATTGGAGCATTAGGAATAATCATTGTTATTTAAATTGCATCTTTGCGTATTTGCATTTTTTTGGTGATTTGAACTATGCAACTTAAAAGCTCATCCATCAGCTTATTCCTCATACTCCATTAACAATAAAGATTTATTTAAACTGAAGATGCCACCTGAATACCATGTGTAATTGTCTGAGTCACAAACAATTCCAAGTCTTCATCAAGAATTGCTTCCCTGACTTGCAGTTTCACTTGCTCTGCCTGCTTCTGAGACTCAACAAGAGCAAAAACTGTTGGCCCAGAACCAGACATCATTGCTCCCAAAACACCTTCTTGATTTGCAAACACTTCTCGCAACTGCAAGACTTGGGGATAGGCTGGCAATACCACGCGCTCTAAATCATTGTGCAGTTTTTGGGCAATTTCTCTTGTATTTTTATCCAGGATCGCTTTTACTATTTTTCCTGAATGAACAGCATTAGCACGTGCTGCCAAGTTGTCGCTATCTCTAATATAAGAATGACCAAACTGCTGTCGATAGGTTTTGTATGCCCAAGGTGTGGAAACTTCCAGACTGCGGTATTTCGCCAATACTATATATATTTTATCTAAACTCGGCAGGGGAGAAAGTTGCTCACCCCTACCTGTTGCGATCGCAGTTCCACCCGCTACACAAAATGGTACATCTGAACCGAGTCTGCCTCCCAACTCCTCTAATTCTGACTGAGTTAATCCCAATTTCCACAGTAAATCTATTCCCACCAAAACAGCTGCTGCATTCGTCGAACCTCCAGCCAACCCAGCAGCGACAGGAATCTGTTTGTTGATGTTAATATCCACACCTCCATATTTAGCAAAGGCTTCGGGAAATTGCTTCACCATTAATTCTGCTGCGCGGTATGCCAGATTACTTTTATTTGTCGGGACTTGTGGGTGGTTGCAATGAACACGGATATTGTCAGTGTTAATGGAACGCACATCAATTTGGTCTGCAAGTCCAATACTTTGAAGTATCATGGCTAACTCATGATAGCCATCGGAGCGATCGCCAATGATTTCCAGATACAAGTTGATTTTGGCAGGGGCAATTAGGCTGTAGGAAAGCATTTTCAGGGAATTGGGAATTGGGGAATGGGGAATGGGGAATGGGGAATGGGGAATGGGGAAAAATCTGCCTTGTCCCCTACTCCCTAATCTCCACTCCCAATTCATTTGCTAGAATTACCCATTGCTGAACGCTGAGGTCTTCGGCTCTGGCTTGGGGATTTATTTTTAATTGTTCCAGTAAGTGGCTCAAGCGATCGCGTTCCATAACTGATTGCAAATTATTTCGTAACATTTTGCGCTTGGCACCAAACCCCAACTTTAAAAAATTCTCTAACTGTCGGGGATTAAGTGCGGATATTTCTATTTTTCGGGGGCGTAATCGCACCACTGCTGAATCGACTTTTGGCGGTGGTTGGAATGCAGCCGCTGGGACTGTGCAGATTAACTCACATTCAGCCAAATACTGTACCCGCACACTCAATGCCCCAAAGGTCTTTGATCCTGGTTTAGCATATAACCTTTCTGCTACTTCTTTTTGTACCAGCAACACTATAGAGTCAAATGGTTCGGGGTTAGGGTTAGCAATCGTACCCAGTAGTTTCTCAATGATTGGCCCTGTAATGTTGTAGGGAATATTGGCTACTACCTTATTTGGCTTGTGGAAATTGGGAAAGGCTGACAGATAAGATGGTAAATCTAGAGTGAGAAAATCGCCTTGCAGCAGTAAAAAATTTTCAGTCTTACCAAGCTGCTTTGACAACAGTTGGCATAAGTCGCGGTCTATTTCAACTGCAATCAGAGATTGTACTAAGGGTAATAAACGACGAGTTAGAATCCCGGTTCCGGGGCCAATTTCCAGTATGCGATCGCCTTTGGCGTTGGCAGAGCGATCACTTTCCATACACTCTGCTGCTTTTATAATTGCGTTGAGCGCCTTTTCACTTTTGAGCCAATGTTGAGCAAAGACCTTGCGCGGTCGGATCATCTGTATTTATTGCCTAGTCTAGTTTTTAGCTTTTTCTCAAAAATTCATTATAAATTTTGAAGCCCCTCTACAGCGCTAGACTCACTGTAACGCCTATCTTCCATTCCGAACGCCCCAGAAATGCAGGGGTGGGGATCACTCTTAGTAGAATAGGAGTCTTAAACCACAAGCTCCATAACAATTCTGCTCTTATATAGTTAGTTCAGGCATGAGGATTCAAGATAAATCCCTCTAGCAATACTATCATCCTGCCTTTTTAGATAATCACTCAACTTACATCAGATCCTATTTAAAGACAGGCAACCTACATTATTCACACGGTCAGGTTTAGCCACTTTGTTCTCGCCTCCCTCTGGTTGCTGAAGAAATTCACCTGAAAGTAATGTCAGTCAAGCGATTTGACCTTTTATGAAAAAAAATAAATTTCCCCCTTGACAAACTAGGGGATGACTAGTTACTCTAGTTAAGTCGGGAAGCGAAAGACGCAAACGACCGCTGAACCTAAAAAACATAATACTTTGAAAGCTTAAGAAAAAACCAATCCTCGTCATAAGATTTTAGTTTTGGGATTTCCCAAAAAGATAATCGAAATTGTAACTAGGATTCTGGAAAATATTTTTTTCAGAGCCACAAACTCGAAACACAACAAAACGGAGAGTTTGATCCTGGCTCAGGATGAACGCTGGCGGTATGCTTAACA
>NZ_JABXKQ010000133.1 GCF_017114945.1 Nostoc sp. JL34 | reverse complement strand
AGGCCTTCTCTGGACTGAATCTATATTCATGCTTTCAGTAGATGCAGTTATGACTTTGCAAATGCGACTATATATCTGTACTCGAACAATAAATAGTTGCTATTGTTCAGATAAAAAACCTAGACTTTATCCTAATATAGTAACTTTGGTTTCTAGCCAATTGTTTGATGTTTTGAGAAGGTAACACAATGAATAAAATCCTAAAACGCACACTTCTACCCAGCCTTATGGCTGCAAGTTTAGCTGGTGTCACCATAATTCCAGCAAAGCCCGCTGCTGCTGATGACCAAGTACTAAGAGATGCAGGTATTGGGGCTGTTACTAATGTTGTAACCGGAGCAGTTAGGGGAAATGGTAGTGTATTAGGCAATGCTGTTAAGGGTGGTGTCACTGGCGCAGCTGTTAATGGTGCAAATGGTTTGAGAAACACTCGTAATCGCCGTCACCGGAACATTGGTCAAGATGTAGGAGTCGGTGCAGGAGCTAGCGCAGTTACTGGCGTAGTTACTGGCGATAGCAGAGATACCCTTGGCAATGCTGTCGATGGGGCAGCTGTAGGTGCAGCAATTCATCTATTAACCAATGGTAAATAATTTATAAATTCATCAGCTGAATACTTTCCAACGGTTGAACTTATCCCTCCCTAGTTCCTCTCCTTCCTGAAAGGAGCAAACCCAACCTCGCTTCCCTAGTAGGGAAGCGAGGTTGGTAGGTTTTATCTATTTGAGATATATGCCATCGTCAGCAGCAGGTGACGTTAGACTTAATAGTAAACTCTAGCCCTTCAACGCCTTTCTAAAGTTTCGACGATAGGATGGATTTGTAATAAACAAAGCTGGCCATAGCAAAGATAAACCAATGCGATTGGTCAAAGTTGGATTAAAATTAGTCCGCCCAAACCCATTCCAAAACTTCCAAACGCCGCCTCCGTAAACCACTACCAAGGCAAAAATAATCAAATTACCCATTCCTATCAACTCCGTTAGTAACTGACAGAATTTAAGTTAAGTTTTACCACACGAGGTAAGCACTTTATAACCCAACAACGAGAAGTATGACTAAACTCCTCATTCTCGTACATCTAAGTTAGTGAAACACACATTCTCTTATTCCAGTGTAGATTAGCCTCACGCATCCCAGCTAGTTATCAGTAGTGGCAAGCTAGTCAAAGGGTACAAAAGTGTTATTTTTGGGGTGTTTTGGCGACACATTTTGCTTGTATAACAATTAACCCCTTAGTTTCTAAGACAGAACAGCGCTGTAAAATGGCTAAGAAAGCAGAATTAGTTACTGGCTGTAGCTTTAACGAAATATCTTTTATTATAGATAGCCACTGGACAAATCAAGGATTTATGGCGATACATTAAGATATAAAGGTTGATTACTCCAGTACAAAAAAGTCTATTCTAGATTGAACCACAAAGTTCTCTGGCGCATTATCCTTATGCTTCATCTACCCAATAAAGATAATATCGTTCACTATCTACCCAGCCTCTCTGAAAATCTTTGATGGGAACAATTTTCAAATCATTGCGGTTGACATTGAGTTTTTTATTTAAAATCAGCAAAATTTTATTTCGCTCATCTTGATTTTCAAGTAGAGAATTAATCTGGCTTAATATCTCAGCTTGTTCCACTTCTTGACGACCTTTTTTAAATAAAGTAAAGCTTCCCATTTTTTTAAGCTCTGGATAGTAAAACTTTCGATTGAGATAACCCGATAAAGGAGCCATAGTCGCATCTCGACTGGCCACAATAAACTCATTATCTAACCCAGATTTTTGAATATATTGGGCTGTTTCGCGACTGGCAGAAAATGGTACAACTAAATCTCTTGAAAAACTATAAATACCTCCGCCAAACTGCACATAAAGAATGAGCATCAAAGTAATATGATGCCATTTTTGAACAAATTTAATTGAATGTGGACGAATAGAAAATTTATTGAGTAAAACTAGAGATTTTTGATAATAACTTCCTAGCCATAAAGCCGCTATCAGAACTAAATAGAAATGCCCAAAATGCCGTGGCATACCTATAAATCTAAAGTATGTAAAAGCAAATATTACACAATTACCTATCATATAGAAGAAGAAAGTAACTGGCTTTTCAGATAATTTAATTAAGGTTAAAATTACAATAAATAAAGCAATTGCTGCACAAACCATTAAATCTAGCCATCTCTTATGTGCAGGAATAATTAATAAATAACTACCAAATACTCTTCCTATGCTTCTCAACAGATGACGAATATCTAATTCTATTAGCCAACCATTATTTAACCCACCATGAAGATAACTATCTGTAGGAGGAGTAATAATATAAATAGATAAAATAAAAGAAAATGTGATAATTACAATACTTAAAAATAAGTCGTATTTTTGGCTTTGACTAAAATACTGCTGCCGATGTTCATTGTCAAAACAAAATTCAGCTAGCAAAGTCAATAATAAAGAAAATGATACCAATAAACCATAAGCACTACTGTTTGCTAGTAAACCCAATAAAATTGCCAAATAAGCATAAGTTATTTTTCTAGATGCAAATACTGTACAGAATGCAAAAATAAATAACATACTAAAGGCATAGTTTCTAGAAATTAAAAGATATTCGTAAAAAGGAAAGAAACCAAAAGAAAATAGAAACTTTTGTTGATAGTTAAAAGGGCTATATAGGCAAAAGAATGTAACTGAAACAACAGTAATTGCCAAATGAAAAATTTGCATAATAATAGGATTGTCGACTATTTTTCTCAGAATTGACAGAGAAAAATACCACAGAACAGGATGACCTTCATAATGAATATTTGCAATTAAATCTCCCAATGATTTACTATCTCTAACAATAAGCCAGGGATTGAGTTCATCTCGCCACATGGAATGATTGAGAATACCTATTAAACCAAGAACAGAAAAAATAATGATAATCAACCAAGGAGAATTCAAAGGTAACTTTGAAGTGTATTTGATAATTTTTTCGTTTAACATTGTTAGTTAAGAAGGGAATCTATTTGCATCAGAAAGATTGCTGTAAATGCTACCACCATCACATATTCTTATAATTCTCTAACTATTGAGACGGATGGATCCTGAATTCTGAATTCTTGCTCATTTCTACTGATAATTTTCTGGCATACCTACTGGTGATAAACCCGCGATCGCTCGTAAGTTTTGGCAACGAATCAATTCAGTAAAATTTAAACTAGAACGCTCTTCAATTTTGGCTACCGCTTCAATTGCAGATAACAGGTGTTGCGCTGCTTCCGCTTCTGAATAACCGCGCCGCAATGCTATACGAATTGCTGCTGTATCGGCATTTAACTCTGACTCTTGAGATTTATTAGTGCCCCAGATCCGAAAAGCAGCGATCGCACTTAATCCCCCAGCTACAGTTACGCCCACCACATCTGACTGTGTTGCTTCCAATAATCCGCCTAACAGCCCGGCCAGCACCACACCTTGATAAATGTCGGGTTTAAACCACTTCACGCCTGTCAACCAGCTAACCATTTGCAACAGTAGCAAGTCTCGTTGCGGTTTTGTCAAGCGACGCCACAAATCAAAATTAATATATATCGGTCGCGCCTGATTCCAGGGTTGGGGAAAAGAGGCGTCAATCACTTTTGCCTGCTCTGGCTTACTAACGATTTTTGTGGTCATCCGACCAGAAGCAGGCATCACATCTAACAAACGGCGAATTTCAACATTTGGCTCCATAAATTTAATTATTAGCCATAATGTGCATCGCAACTAGGTGTGTAAAAAATAAACTTTTCGTGTTAACCTTTGATTTGTGAGATGCTCTGACAGTCTTGAATAAATTCAGATCAAGCCATAAAAATATTGATTCAGCAGTTTGATAGTGTGGCGGAATTTTATAGTATTCGTTTGCCGCCAAATTCAAAACCTCAAAGTTTTGGATCACCATTAAGACTACACTTGTAACTACATGGATGCTTTTGCTCCCCTCCCACCTGAATGGACGAATAAGGCAACACATGCCTATGAGTTTTGCTGTCCTAACTGCCACTCAACTAGTCTAGAAGCTGAAAAAGTTTGGCTAAATCGGCGATCGCCTGTACTTACAGAAGACCGTCGTCGCAAATGGCAAGAGTTCTACTACTGTCACTGTGGTTCTGTGTGGTGGGCTTGGAGTAGCGATCGCCCCCCAAAAGATATATCCAATCAGCCAGATTATCATCCTACATAGCCAATTTTCTTCCTAAGCAAAACCCCACTTTTAGGTGGGGTTTTGTTTATCTAATTCTGAGCTTTGCCAATTTTAGAAGGTGAAGGTAGTACGTAGAGTACCTACGTATTCAGTGTCGTTAGCGTCGTTGTGCTCTGGATTAAAGATTACCAACAAGCCAGGTGTTACCTGAATATTATCGGAAACCTTGTACTTGTAAAGACCCTCTAAGTGATAAGAGGTACTGTCGTCGAAGGTAGTATTGCCGGCGACATTTTTGATGCTACCACCAGTAACTTTGGGTGGTTGACCAAAGATCACACCTAAAACGTTGCCTTCGCCACCAAAGTCTTTCAAAGCAAGCGATCCAGCCCAGTACCAAACATCTGCATCTGCACCCGCATTAGCGCCAGTAATAGCATCAGCAGTTGTATAACCCCCCCAACCACTAATAGCCAAGGTAGAGCCAAGTTGCAAGGTAGCTTCTATACCGTAGTTATTAGATTCAGTGCGAGTCCCAGCCCCAAAGGGATTATTGGCAAAAGCGCTACCTGTACCTTGGAAGAGACTGTTAGCTGCATTGCCAGCGAAGTAACTACGGGCGTAGGTTAGACCAATATTGAAGGCTTTGCTGGGTTTGAAAGTTAATTGACCGAAGATGGTGTTATCACCATCGAACAGCCCATTATTAAGACCGGGATTATTAGCACCAAAGATATTACCAGTACCACTTGAAGGTGCTAAATAAGCACCAGTCAAACTGATAGCTTTGTTAGGATTGAAAGTAACAGTCAAAGCAGCAGAGTTTTGACCTTGACGGTAAATGGGGCTAAAACGCCCATAGCGAGAGAGCGCACCTCTACCAGAGCTTGCAAAGTCAGGATTGAAGGTGTTTACGTTTTCGTATAATTCACCACCGCTGGCATCAACTTTGACACGCACCGCGTCAGAAAAGTTGAAAGCATAGTTGATTTTATCAATCACAACCGAGTTGCCGTTATCTCCATCAAAACCCAAGCGGGTCATGTTAGTACCAGTACCGGTTGCAACACCACCAACAACGCTACCAACATTAGAAACGGTATTGTTAGCATTCAAACGGATTTGCAACTGGTCTGTACCAGTGAAACTGCTGTACAAGTTCAAACGAACGCGATCGCTAAAAGTGGTGTTAGAATTCAAGTCTTGAGTAGGATTACCACCAGGAACTGCTCTAGCGTCACCAAAAACATCAGACACGGCGAAAATTGCTTCTCCAACCAACTTGGTGGTAGTGGAGAACTGATTAGCTTCCAATTCAGAAGTGCGGGCTTCTAGTCCATCTACACGGCCGCGCAGGGTTGCTAGTTCAGCAGAAAATTCTTCTTGTAAGCGTTGTAAGGTAGCTAGGTCTTGTTTAGTGACCAAATCGGCTGTAGCTGTGGCGATTAGTTCGTTAACCCGATCTAAACAGGCATTCAAACCTGCGGCAAATTCATAACGGGTCAAAGCACGGTTCCCACGATAGGTACTGTTAGGATAACCGGCAATACAGCCGTAGCGCTCAACCAGGGATTGCAAAGCTTGGAATGCCCAATCCGTAGGCTGCACATCCGAAAATTGCGAAACTGATGTTACCTGACTCATGTCATTAGACTCTTGAGTTTCAGATAACTGAGCAACATTTGTTACTTGTTCATTGACTTCAGCAGCTAAGGCGCTATTCGCAACGAAAAATGTAGCAGCTAAAACAACCGGACTAACCTTAAAAAGATTCCAGAATCGTTTTGTCATGTTTTTACTCTCACTCACACCTACATAATCCAGTCATGATAAAATGCTTGGAACACTTTATCGTCGGGGATTCTACACACAATCACAGTGATGATTATACCTTTATCTTGTGATTATTACAAGCAAGTCAGTTAGCATATTGCTGAACTATAATTTTTAATTAATTTATTTGGTAAGCACAAAATAATGCGGCGTTTTTGACGTAAAACTGTTCCTTCTTCCTCCAACTTTTGTAGGAGTCTGGTAACTGTCACTCGCGTAGTATTTAAAACTTCAGCAATATCTTGATGGGTAACATTTAAATCAATTAGCTTGCCCTTATCTACATCACGTCCAAACTTTTCACTTAACCACACCAAAAATTGCCATAAGCGTAGCGAAATTGGTTTTCGATGCACAATACTTAGTAGATCCTCTGCCTGTTGAATGTGAGACAACAAAGCATTAATATCTTGATGCCACAGATGAGGTGGCACAATGCTTACTTCCACGCCAGTGAGGCATTCAATCTGGTAGGGCTTAACCCTAGACAAAGGATAGCCAATCAGATCCCCTAGTCCCCAATAACCAAGAGTGATGAATGTTCCATCTTCACTCCACGTTAATGTCCGAACTGCACCGTGTTCAATACGCCAAAGTACGTCATTTTGGGGTGGAATTACTTCGCGACGGGTAAATATCTGCTGGGGTAATTGTGCGCTGAAAGCAGAGCTATTTGACACGAGAGAAGGGTTTGAAGTAGGACTTGTGGAATACATCATTAACTGTAACTACATAATTATCAGGGAATCTTGCTATTTACAATGATTAAGAAACTCTAATAATTTGTATTAAAATTTACTTGTATATATGAAAGGACATTCTTTTCAATCAGAGCTAGGGACTAACTCCAAATTTCTGATGGCAACAACTTCTTAGTTAAGGTATCTATCAGTGAGATAGAACCGGAATTTTTTAGTTGTTTATCCATTACTTTAATTGTGCAAGTTTAAGAATAGGTAAAGCTTTTAGTAAAATACTTAGTTAACTTATTTTTAATAATTTGGTATTTTCTGAAGACTAAGTAAGTATGTAGGCGCAAATAATTGATCCCCGACTTCTTGTAGACACCCGTAGGGCGGCTTCCCGGAGAGTAGAAGTCGGGGATCTGGGCAACAGGTCAATTAAGAGCGTTGACCGGTGACAATATATGCTACCCTTTGACCGATATTAGTAGCATGATCTGCCATCCGTTCCAGACAACGAATTGCCAGTGCCAGCAGTATAATTGGCTCGACTACACCAGGCACATCCCGTTGTTGGGCTAAAGTCTGATAAACGCGATCGTAGGCATCGTCTACAGTATCATCCAGATGCTTTAAACGGCGTCCACCAGCTTCATCGAAATCTCCCAAAGCCTTTAAGCTAGTTGCTAGCATTGCTTGGGCGTGAAGGGACATAGCTTCAATGTCGGGCATTGACGGGTGAGGCGCATAAGGAAAAATTTTAATCGCAATCTCAGCTAAATCCTCAGCATAATCGCCAATACGCTCTAAGTCTCGCACCAATTGCATAAAGGCACTTAAGCAGCGCAAATCTGGAGCCGTAGGCGCTTGCAGCGTCATAATCGCCGTACAGTCTGATTCGATTTGACGATAAAAGCGATCAATTTTTTTATCTAATCGGGGAAGTTCTTCAGCTGCTGTTAAGTTACGAGCAAATAACGCTTGGTGGCTGAGGCGAAATGATTGTTCTACCAAAGCACCCATACGTAATACATCCCGTTCTAAGCGCCTAATGGCCCGTGCGAGTTGTGGTCTTTGAGGATTGGGAGTATAATCGACAGCTTTCACACTTGTTGTCTCAAACGTGAAGATATTACTAACTATAGTCTTGGCTTAGGGAGTTTGCCATAACTTCAGGAAATTGGAGTTGCATCCACGCACCACCAGTTTCTGGATGATTCATCGCTTTAATTGAACCACCGTGGGCGATCAGAATTTGCTCAACGATCGCTAAACCTAAACCATTCCCAACGATCGCTCCTATAGAGTTACTATCTTGGGGGGAATGGGTTCGCGCTTTATCTCCTCGATAAAATCGCTCAAAAACGTGGGGTAAATCGCCCTCAGAAAACCCAACTCCAGAATCAATCAGATTTATTTCCAAGATTGGGGAAGCAGTATCGCCCCCATTATTATTCGTCGATCGGATTTTTGCTTGGACGTGAATGCTTGTACCAGGAAGACTGTACTTAATGCTGTTGTCTAGCAAGTTAAGAAAAACTTGGTAAATACGGGCTTGATCTGCCTTAATCCAAAGATTTTCTGGGCCAGAATAAGAAAAAGACAGATGTTGGCGCCCTGCCAAGGGTTCTAGTGTTTCCCAAACAGATGTAATGAGCGATCGCAATTCTACAGCTTTGGCTTGCAATTGCATATTTGGGTTTGCTTCCATTTGGGTGAGGTCTAGCCAACTTTGCACTAAGTTAATCAGCCGATCAACTTCTTGCATTAGGCGGTTAACCCAGCGATTTAGAGGTGGTTCCAAGCGGGTTTGTAAAGTTTCCGCAACCAAGCGAATCGAAGTCAGTGGTGTTCTGAGTTCATGCGCTAGATCAGAAAAAGAGCGATCGCGTACTTGATTTATATCTAATAGGGGTTGACGATTTTCTAAAAATACTCCCACTTGTCCATTGGGTAAAGGCAAGCTAGATGCCCGCAAAGCCAGAGATTTGATTGTTGCCATCTCTGCTGCATCATCACAAGATGGATGAAATATCCATTCACCCATCTGGGGTTTTTGCCAATCACGAGTTTGCTCAATTAAATGGTCAAGTTCATAAGACCGTACCAACTCCAGTAACAAGCGAACCTGTTCTGGTTGCCACCTTTGCAGATACAAAATTTCCTGCGCCTGCCGATTACACCACAGCAGTTGATTTTCTTCATCTACCTGCAAATATCCCACTGGTGCAAAATCAAGTAGGTCTTGGTAGGTTTGCAACGACTGCTGCAAATCTTGCCGCTGCTGTTTCACCATCGCTATTTCCTGCCGTAACCCAGGAATCAGTAGCAGTCCCATCTTATAAGAATGGGAGGTTAATGGTCGGAGTAAGCGCCCCAGGTAGCGGTTAAGTTGAACCTGTTGCCAAACCCAAAACCCAATGCCTACCGCTAAACCCAGAAAAAATCCCAATAAAAGCATTTGAGTTGTTAGTTTTTTGGTGACTACTAAAAACTAACAACTATCGAAACTAATTATCCAAACCTATAGCCAAAACCTCTTACAGTCACAATATATTCGGGGTGGCTGGGGTCTTGCTCTAATTTTTCCCGCAACCATCGAATGTGAACATCTACAGTTTTACTATCACCGACGAAATCCGGCCCCCAAACCTGATCGAGTAATTGTTCCCGTGACCATACGCGGCGGGCGTAACTCATAAACAGTTCCAGCAAGCGGAACTCTTTCGGGGAAAGACTCACCTCTTGACCACGAACCAGCACGCGACATTCCTGGGGATTCAAGGTAACATCCTTAAATTTTAATACAGGTATTTGGGGTAAATTACTTAGGCGTTGGCGGCGGAGTAAAGCGCGACAACGAGCCACTAACTCGCGCATACTAAAGGGTTTGGTCAGGTAGTCATCTGCACCCACCTCTAACCCCAAAACCCGGTCAGTTTCACTACCCTTAGCACTGAGCATTAAAATAGGTACTGGGTTACCTTGATGACGCAGTAAACGGCAAATATCTAGCCCATTAATTTGCGGCAGCATCAAATCAAGAATGATCAGATCAAAGGGGGGTTCCCCAGAATTGGTTTCAAAACTTTTGAGATACTCTATAGCAGATCGCCCATCGGGCGCAGTTATCACCCCGTAACCTTCTTCTTCCAGAGCTACAGCTAGCATTTCCTGGATTAATTCTTCATCTTCGACTACTAGAATACGGCTGGTTTGTCCAATTTCCGTTCTGGCAGAATATTTGGTCGATTCACTGGTATACATTGATATCACAAAAGTCTAGGACTGTGCTTGTATCAATTAGGATGATTAAATCTATTATCTCGCTTTACTGTAACCGCGCTTCTACTAGGGTTAATTCTTTTAGATTTTCTTTACAAAAAGTAACACATACCACAGCAGTCTCCTAAATAGGAAATCACTATGGGTGCAAGCTTTTAATAGTTAGGACTTACACGAAGGGTTCTCTTGACAAGAGGAGATTGAGTTAGGTATATTTAATTTAGTACAAAAGTACTATAAAACTATACCTAAAAATACAGAAGGACATATATGTGGAAAATTCGTACCCCACTTAAGTGTCCTATGTTGATCATTTCGGTATTTTCACCGGGTTAAAAATGTTGATTTAAAGGCTACCCTGATGTCTGCATAGGGTAGTCCTTGGTATGGCTTGCTACCCAATAAATCATTGCCTATTGAAGGGAGTTGAAAGATGACTACAGTTGGAGTCAAGGACAGCAAACAACAACTAATGCAAGCATTTCAACAAATTATTATCCAAAGAAAAAAGCTGGAATCTAAAATAGCAACCAAACAAGAGGAAGCGGAAAAGGCAAAAAGTCAAGGAATTCTGCAAGCAGCTTCTGCATATACCGTTGATAGTATTGTCAAAGGTTTAGCTGATTTACAATTGGAGTTTGGCAGTATTCTCAACGGATTATCTGAAAAACTAGCTCAGGAAAATTCCAAGTTAGATGAGTTGAACCGAGCCATAGAAATTGAAACTCAACGCCTACAAGAGCTTCAACAAATCAGAATTGTAGCAGATACGCTAGACATTTTAAGTCAAGAACACCAAGAAAAATTAAAAATTCTTGAACAAGATACTATTAGCAAAAGGGAAGCACTAGAGAAAGAAATTACAATCAGGCGTAAAGAATGGCAAAAAGAGCAAACAGAGTATGAAGAAAAACTTCAAGCATATAATGATTTATTAGCCAAAGATCGTCAGCAGGAACAAGAAGAATCTCAGTATAAGCTAGAAACTACTCGTAAACTAAATACAGACAGCTACGAAGCGATAAAGCGCCAACAACAAAGGGAAATACAAGAAAATTCTCAAAATAAAAATAAAGATTGGGCAGAACGAGAAAAGCTATTTGCTGAACGTCAACCACTCTTTGCAGACTATGAGCAAAAGGTAAGTACATTTCCTAGCGACCTGGAAGAAGCCGTTAAGAAAGCTAGAGAAGAAGCAATTAAAGAAACAAGTCAAAAAGCTAAAATCGAGGCTGATTTATTTGAAAGAGAATGGGAATCTAATAAACAGAGTTATGAACAGAAAATTCAATCTCTGGAAGAAACAATTAAGAAACAGTCTGAGCAAATAGAAGGTATTTCTGCTCAATTGCAAACTGCATTAAAACAAGCACAAGACTTAGCTATGAGAGCTTTTGGTAGTTCTAATTCTAAATAGTTGTGAGTCTATAGCATCTTAATCATTTTGAATTCCTGAAGAGGAGGTTTATTGTGGTGGTAAAAAAACCGACTGATAAGAATACTAAAGTAGAAATTCTTCAGGCGTATGAGGAGTTATCTAAAGAAAAAGCAGCGCTGAAATCAGAACTCGATCAAGTTGCCAAAGAAAACAAGTCTGGAACTAAAGAACAGCCTAAATTAGAACAAAAAACACCTATGAATCAGCTTTCTAGTATCCAACAAAAGATGAATAATACAATTGAAAGCTTGGCGAAGATTCAATTAGGGTTTGGCAGTGCTGCTAATGAATTATCGGAACAGTTAACTACAAAAGCCTCTAAGTTAGAAGAAATTAGGCAAACTTTAGAAGAAGAAATCCAACAATTAACACAGTTGCACAATTTAGAAGTTTCTGATGATATATTGGATACTCTCATCCAAGCCTATGAAGATAATACTAAAGCTTATCAGGAAGAATATAGCCAGCGTTCTGAAGTGTTATTCCAAGAAATATTAGAGCAAAGGAATACTTGGGGAAAAGAACAAGAAGAACAGCAACGGGTGATAAAAGAACGGAATGAAAACTTGAATAAAACTCGACAACGTGATGCGTCAGAATATAAGTATAATTTAGAACTCCAGCGGCAACTGGAAAGCGACGAATACGAGCAAGCGCAGAAAGCACTATATAAACAACTGGAAGAATTACTACAAGAAACAGAAAAACAGTGGGCTGAACGGGAGAAAGCAATTTCTGAGAGAGAAAAGCAATTTGAAGAATTAAAGGCCAAGGTTGAGGCTTTTCCAAAAGATAAAGAAGCAGCCATTAAAAAAGCTACAGAAGAAGGCAAAGGCATCGCCCACTACCAAGCTAAAGTAAAATCAGATTTATATTCAAAAGAAGTGGAAGGGCAAAAGCGGTTTTATGAACAAAGACTGCAATCTCTAGAACAAACTATTACTAATCAAGAAACGCGGATTCAAAATCTATCTAAACAACTGGAATCCGCTCTCAAACAAGTTCAGGATTTGGCAGTTAAAGCTATTGAAGGTAATTCAAATGTTAATTCTTACCAAGCAATCAAAGAAATAGCTTTAGAACAAGCAAAGACTCAAGCGAAAAATAAATAAGCTGATTTATTTTGCATAAAACTTGTAGAGACTTAATTTAAGTTACAGTCTCTACAACAAACTCTAACACTTTTTATTCGGTTTTCTTTGGTTTTTTGATGTCTGGGGGAGGTTGAAGTTTCTTCTTCTTTGTTCCGCTAGCCTGTGTTTGCTTCAATGCTTTATTGGAATTTTGTTCTTCACTGGACATAATACTGTATTTAAAAAATTACTACAATATTTTCTACATTACGGGTATTGTAGATTACGGAAAAATTACAGGAAATATAAGTTTAAATAAAAAAGTTAGTATAGAATACCACCTCTGTAGGAACCTCAACTTTTAACGCAATCAATACAAATCTTAATATATAAATCAGCGATCGCTCAAGAGCGAGCTAATCTGGGACTGAATGGTTTACTATAGGCGCTTTCGCCCCCATATTGTGATAATCCCATCAGCAAACTAAGAGCGATCGCGCTTTTAAGTGCTGGTTGCTGCGATCGCTTTTCATCTATCAAGCGCGATCGCAGTGGGGAGTTTATCCGATTGTTAAATCTGGTTCTTCACAGAAGTTAAATAGGGCTGACTCTGTTTCTGATTCATCTTCAAATACAGCAGAGATATACCATTCACAGGGAGAATCATTCGTATATTCAGACCAAACAATTGTCGATGTTTCACCCGATGGAATCCCTGACTCATTTAAGGTAAATGAAGCCCACTCTTCATCATCGACAGATACCCACAATTCTGTAATTGCCTGTTCGGTTTGATTCGTAACGGTAAACGTGAATAAATCTGACATAAATAGCCTTTTCCCAATAAATATTGTCAGTCACCGATTATACAAATTTTTTTTAGAGCCTGGTGTGGTCTAAACTCTCATAATCTATGCTCAGACTGGCTTTAAAGTCTTTTTAGAGACTTTAAAAGTGTGATTTTTTAATGGCTATATTGTAACAAATAAGCCATACATAGATACATTTCTTGATAAAAGTGAAAGCCCTATTTGCCAAACTTCAGCGTGTCCTACGGGTCTGTACTTCTTTAAATCGGAGTAGTAGCCATTAAGACACTGGAATCTCAATGACAAATTCTGTTCCTTCGCCAAACACAGAATTGCAACTCAATCGCCCATCATGGGTTTCCTCAACAATTTGACGAGTGATCGCTAATCCTAATCCCGTTCCTTTGCCAACCTCTTTAGTTGTAAACAGGTGGTCAAAGATCCGTACCCTAATCTCCTCTGACATCCCCTGACCATTATCTCTGATGTAAATTGTTACCGTGCCCTGGTGAGTGGATACTTTGGTGTGAATCAGTATTTGCTGATGATCGGCTTGCACTTGGGCAAAAGAACGCCCCTGAATGGATGTATCGAAGGCATCAATTGCATTAGCAAAGATGTTCATGAATACTTGATTTAGCTGTCCTAAAAAGCACTTGACAGATGGTAAATTTCCATATTCGGTAATGACTTCGATGGCTGGACGTTTTTCGTTAGCTTTGAGGCGATACTTTAAAATCAATAGGGTACTCTCAATCCCTTCATGGAGATTGCAAGCAACTTTTTCGGCAGTATCGCCTCTGGAGAAGGTGCGGAGACTGGTACTAATGTCTTTAATCCGTTCTGAGGCCACCTTCATCGAACTTACTAGCTTTGGGAAGTCTTCAATCAGAAATTCTAGGTCAATTTTTTCGCTATGCTCAATGACTGCGATCGCTGGAGTGGGATGGTATTGTTTCAGCAGTTGGATATGGGCGAGTAAGTCTTGAGTATCAGGGTTAGCGCGTCTCAAAGCCTATTGACAATAGGACTTGCCTGATATAGCAAT
>NZ_JABXKQ010000076.1 GCF_017114945.1 Nostoc sp. JL34 | reverse complement strand
ACTGAGCTTTACCCACTTGACAAGTTTCTATTTTTCTTAACTTGACACCAATGGCAAGATGCCCACCCTATATGTATGGGCTCTCGTGTCGCCCACCCCACAATAAGTAGCTGAGTATTTTTTTATTTGTCAGTCCCTAAGGCAACAGGGTATTATTACCCGCGTGTAAGCTCGGTGGTTGAGCCTAAAATAAAATGCTTAATTGTGGGATATTGATAATTAGCAACTGCATCTACCAGCATCAGCGAAGGGTGATTGCATCACTTTGAAACGCTCCTGGAAAAACGTAAGCGCATTATCAGGGCATCCCAGCACAAACCGCACGTCTTACCTACAGCTTCCCCCACCCTCAGACCGTGGCGAAACATCATCAGCATCAGTATATAATCACGGTGAAAATAACGAGCTTTGCGATCAAGTGCGGCATCGAGTAGAGATCGCACCTCACTTGGTGTAAGGTATTCTCTAGACCTGTAATGCTTGTTAGGTAAACGGATTGGGGGTGGCGGCCTCATTTACTCTCGCTGATAGTGTCCAGTGTACGCGTTATATTATGGACAGTCTACCTCGCTATTATCCCTATTTTTTCGTTGAGAGTCGCGCCACTCAAGAGTTATTACGAATAGTTATCAATTGATAAATACCTCCATCTTGGCTCAATGCCAAATAGAGTTTAGAGACGAGCTTGCCTAAATCCCATTTATTTGCTAATAGTCACCTCTACATCAAAATAACCTTGGTTGTCATCCCAATTACACCAATCCAAGATTCCAAGGTAAAGATGTCTAGCTCCTATCGGTACAATCACTTTTTGTTTTTCATCCTTGGAAGTTTTGCCATCTCCTATAAAAAACACTTGCTTGAGTTTAGGAGAAAGTTTGGAATAATTCCGTTCTTCTTCTGTCTGGAATAAAAGAGGATCTGGCCTTTGAGATTTATTTGGTGGATCTTCTCCTGTGAAGACCCCTACAAGAGCGCCGTTAGGAGCGTGGATGTTAGAAATACCGTTATCTCCGCCTCCATGAGGAGCCTGATCCTGTTGACTTTTGCTACCGTCTGCATCGTTATATACTTCTTTATTGCCAGTATTAACTTCGTTTTTTGTAGTAAACGTTAAATAACTACCTGGATTGAGAGAGATTTTTTCAACTTCACTAGGCGAGTTATTTTGATACTTACTAATAGAGGAAAAATTGGGTTCATTACATTCATTAGCATTAGAGTTTTGGAGCATACCAGCAAGCCAAGGGTCTGATTGAGCATAAACTCTTGTAGTGCTTTCTGAAAGCCCGTTATCTAACCATAAAAAACTAGAAATAGTTATTAAAATTAAAACAAAAATAATTAATAAAAATTTCCGATTTTTCAATAATCTACTTTTTAAAGAAATATTTGTGAATTTCTGGTTATTTGAGGAATCAAGGCTAAATTGAGAACAATTAAGTTTCGCAGTAATTTTTGTTAAATCTGATGCATATTTTCCTCGATGAAAAGTCAAAGATAGTTCTTGGCAACAAAGTCTACACAGAGCTTCTTCCTCGTTTATTTGATTTAAATAATTAATTAGTTGTATCACAAAGTCACGTTCCGCACCCTCTCTTATAAACGTAAGTTCAGAAGGGTTGATTCCAATTCTTAAACATAGTGCTTCTCGTGCCTTTACTTTTTGACTGATAAGCAATATATTTGCTAATTCTCTTAAATCGTCATCATCTAACAAAGTCATAAAAATTCAACTTTTACTTATAATCTTACTAAAAATTTAGTTTTGATTTAATATTTTCTAAATCGGCCGCGTACCTCCCTCTTTTAAACACAACTTCAAGTTCCTTACAAATTTTACAAAGAGCTTGTTTATCGTCTATACTATGCAAATAATTAATTAGCTCTAAGGCAAAATCAGTGTCAGTAGATTGTCTTAGAAATCCAAGTTGATTTGGTTCAATTCCAGCTTTTATGCATAATGCTTTTCGTGCCGAATATTCTGCACGTCCACTACGTATTAAGAGTTCCGTAAGTATTTCTAGATCGTTGGCGTTTAGTTCTTGCTCGATTTCAATAAAAGAAGAACTAAACTGTGAAATAGCTTGGGGGGTTGGCTGTTGTTTTAGCTCCTCAACTGCTTTACGAATCCCTCTAGCAACATCTGCAAACGCTTGATCGCGATTCACCCAATTAACCACAGGGTCAGCATTTTTGGGCAAGGCTTGAAGCTTGCCAAACACTGCGCCCTTCCAATCAACTTCACGGAGAATAACGGGAATAACGCAAGCTTCTCCAGTTGCGTGCCGTTCCATCGCTCGTACAAGCTCAATGTCATAGCAATAATCTGAAGATAGGAAATCTGAACTAATAAGCAGCAGAATCACACGGGCTGCATTCAAGTGTGTATCAATTTCACCCGCCCATTCTGTTCCAGCAGTAATCTCCCGGTCATGCCAAGCTGTAATTACACCCTGCCGCTTCAAAATGCTTAAGTGTTTCACTAACTCGTTTTTGAGTTCTTCGTCTTTATGAGCGTAGGAGAAGAAAATTTCTATAGGCCCAGTGGGTGATATAGATATGGGCATAACTTTTTTTGGTCGCACCTGATTATATAAATTGACAAAATTTTCTTACCTAACTGGTTTTAGTAGAAAGACAATCAATTCGGTATTAGCTTCTTAGCTCTTTGTCTCCCTAGTTGGGGAACACTCGTTGCTTTTTAACCATTGCTCGATTAGCTCAATCACTACTTGGCTCATCTTCTTACTCTGCATGACGCAGGTGGCATGGAATCGCTTTTTCAATTCATCCGTAATTTACATGCATTTCTTTAGTTGCTTTGGTATTCATGTATTTAATTCCAACATGGATAAACCTACAAAAGTAAAAATGGCAATTCCTGAAAAACGCCATTTAAAGAGTGAAGAGGGTTAATCACAGAACTAACGCTAGAATAGCCAGTCTTGCTGGCAGCATGATTCACAATCCTTACTTGACTCCAGACGAAAGGTCTAACGCTGGTTCATACCTGGAAGGCGCAAAACCTCGTTATGCACGGCTTTAGATAAAGCCAATCGGCTTTGTTCCGTTGTAGGCGATCGCCGATTCTAGTTCGTTCTTCTTCAAACCTTGTTGGTCAATAATTTTCTGGATATCCAGAAAAAGCGATCGCTCACTTTATTACCACAGCTTTTTAGTATCTACTCAAGTGGAAGTAAGGTGATTGGCAACTAGAACGCTGACTGCATCCATACTCTGGAAATTAGGTAATCTATGACTAACTAATGTCAAGAAGTTCGCCTAACGCCTTCAAAAGCTGTTTTTGGGTATAAACAACAAGCTCAATCCCACAACAATATTGAAGGCAAGTTATCGTTAGCCAGACGCAGCAATTGATAACCAATTCCAGATATACCGGGTAAAAAGCCAGGATTAAATACAGAATTGGGCAAGTTGGGAAATAATTGATAAGCTCCAGTTCGCTTGGCTCTAGCTACAACATTTGTTACATTCTGGTGAGCAATTTGATGCCAATCAGGACGGGAACAGATTTTTGCCCCAACTAACAGTACTTCCGCCCGACCAAAGTTGCCACAGCATAAGTGATCGATCGCCTGTAAGCCAAAATTCTGAGTAGTTTGGAGAGCAATTTCAATTTCTCGTTGAATTTCTGGCGTTTCCACGATTCTCAAACTGCCCAAGCGTCCCAAACCGATGCCGGCTGCACCGTGACACCATTTATTCGCAAAGTCAGGTTGCCCCGGTTGTCCCATTCTGCGGAAGTCTGGCCAGTTGGCAGTAGATTCGCAAAAGACGCTACGCTCATACTCAATTCCTGCTAAACCTGCTTCTAAATACTTGCTCTCCAAGGTGACGGCGTAGAGTCTGAGCAAGGCGTAAGAAATGCCTGCGGCTCCATGAGAGAAACCAGTCAAAGGCTTGTCCCAAAAGGTATGCCAAGCTTTAGGCGCACCATTGTGACTGACTTGACGGTTGAGTAAATGTTGCCCACAAGCGATCGCTTTTTCTAAAACGGATGCCTCCCCTGTAACTTGATGCAGCGACAATAGCCCTAAAATTGCCCCTGCTGCTCCACTCATAATATCCAAGTGTTCATCGGCAGCAATTAGTTCTGGTGTCATCAAATCGGCTAATACTTGGGCATCTTGTAATAGCGTTGCATCGTTGAGGAATTGACTAATTTTCACCAGGCTATAAATCATTGACCCCAAACCTGTTGCACCGCCAACGCCCATAAAACGAGCCATCCGTTGCCAAGTTTCTGGATCAACGGTGTGGATTTGGCGACGCAGAGATTGCAATGTCCTAAATGCTAAATCACGGTAACGAGAATCACCTGTTACTTGACTGAGTGCAGCTAAAAACAGGGCAACTCCAGAGCGTCCGTCAGAGAGACAATTATTCAATACTTGCAGTTGATATCGTTCGGCACGAGGCACAAAATCTAAGCCAATCCAGTTAATGCTGCCATCAGGGTCGGAAATAGCTCTGGTTTCAAGTTCGCTAGCGATTTCCTGAGCTTCGGCAATCAATTGTTCTGAACTCAGCAAAGGTAACAATTCGCCCTTCCATTGCCCACCCTTGCGGCTGTGGGTGGTTGCGATCTTAGCATCGAAGGAGCCTTGAATAATCGCTACTTGTCGAGCTAGGTCGGTTTCATCCAGAGATTGTAACTGGTTGAGAAGGTCTTGGTAACTGGGTTGCTTGAAGTAGTTGGGAATGGCAGAAGAACCGTTTAAACTCAGTTCATCAACCACAGCGCTAGCAGTGAAGAAGGGAACATCTAATTGTTCCATCGCTCGGAGTTCCGCACTCAAAACAGGAAAGGCATTCGGTTTTTCTTGAGCAACTAGAAAGGCACGACTGAGAACATCGAGTTGAATACTGTAATCTACCCCGTGTTTGAGGTAATCGGGTGACAAAGTTTTTTGCAGGATGATGCCATAGATCCGGGTATTGCGGAAGATAAAGCGCACCTGCTGATTTTGCATCGCAGATAGCAAACTTTGGGGTGAAAGTAAGAAATCTTTATGCGCCATCAAAAAGCGATACATCTGCTCAAATCCAGTGGTGATTTGTAGTTGATAATCGTTTGGAGACAGGGGAACTTCACCCAAGCATGGGACATTTTTCGCAATGGGCACGGTTACAGACTCAGATAACAGCTGCATATTATCTGTATTAATGTTCTGCCAGCGCGGCACTTTGCGGGGAGATAATCGAGGATCTGTACTGCCTAAACCGCTAATATCATAAGCCACACTGCGATCGCCACTAAAGTCCCAACGCGGTAAAAGTCCGGTGCGAAGTACGGAATCCCAAAATTGTCGTGTGGCGGTTGCTTCCAAATCTTGGGTAAGGGGTGAGTCTTCAATGAGATTCGGTTCATGGTGCAGCAGTGTTTCCATGTCAATCAGCACCAGATGTTCGCCACTGGCAATTAAGTTTTCATAATGGCAATCTGTGGCTCTGAGGGCATAAAGCACACACAACAACATCCCAGAACGCTGATAAAATCGTTTCGCAGCTGCTTCATCAACACAAGGCAACTGTTCAACATATTCCACCCAACCGTAACCGTTGCGCTCCAGCACCTGAATGACTTTAAAATCTAAGAGATGGCTATGTTGATTGCACCAATTCAAAAATTGGTTAAAGACAACCTCTAGTCCTAAATCTTTGGGTTTATAAACAAGTTTAAGTCCAGACTCGAAGGTGAGCAAAATCACCGTCCGTCCGCGCTTGTGCGGGTCGGAAAGGGAGGTTTGAATTTCGATAACTTTGTTGTGAGAAAATGGGACGATTGTTTGATCAAAAGTTCGTTGAATATCTGTCCTATCTGCAACTAAACGTTCGATAAATTCCGCAGTGAACTCAACCCAAAAATTGACTACTGTTGCTACTAACCGACCGAGAACTGGATACTTCTGGAAAAACGTCAGCAATCCATCTTCGAGGAGTTGATTGACGAACTTAGTGTAGTGGGTGTTATTGTTTTCTGTTTCCAGTCCCAACAAGCCGAGTAAACTTTGACCAAAGGGACGCACCTGAGAGAATTCAAAATCTAATGTCTTCGTGCAAAGTCCTGCAAGTCGTTGCAATAAACTACGTTCTAGAGAACTGTAAGCGTTGTGGGAAAGAATCGATAAGGGAAGACAATCTTCGGTGAATTGACTGTTGCAGCGAGTCAATAATTGCTGTCTAGCTACTAAGATAGCAGACAAAAGGATGTCTTCAAAGGTAATAGGATTTTGGGAATCGATTGGTAAAAATACTTCGGTTGCAGAACTGAATCCTGTAGCGGTTTGGATGATTTGCTGCAAGGTTTCTGCCCACTCAGGCAAAGGTTGATCGGCAAGCAACTCGATAGTTCCTAATCTGGAACTCACTGTATCGAGGTCTAGTCCGTCCCACTGTAAACGTTTGTGCAAGGTATCCCATTTGCCTTCTGCTGCAACTTCGCACCAGCGATCGCGCCGACGATTAATTTCTTGTTCATTGACTTGATCAACATTGATTGCAAATCTGCTTTCATCAAGGCGTTCCCAGAGAAAACTAGCATTAGCTGCGATCGCCCTTAAATAGTCTGGTGTTTTCTGTTGGGATAAGGAAACAACTTGTTGAAGCATAGCTGGATTTCTCATAGTGGAAGTTAAAACAGAAGTATCAATGGGATAAAAAGGTAGGATTAAATTTGGTGGGAATAATTATTCATGAGATTCCCTCTCACCCTTGAGAAAAGGAGAAAAGAGGGAATCTGTGATGCAGTATCTCCTTCTGCATTGAACCTCAGTACCAGGTATAGAAATTGTCCAAATTAAAATATTGGAGAAGTTGGATCTAAAAAGCTGTTTTAGAAAAGCAACCTGACCTGTGAAGGCTACAATGCCAAAGAAAAAGGGAAGCTACCTTTTTTAGCAGCAGCCCCCGTGTCCACCACCACAGGAATCTGTATGACATAGCTTGGGCGCACTGTCAGACATCATCCCGCCACTAACACTGAGTAATTCTTCTTCACTCAGTTCGTTAGAATCCACAAAGGTCAATTCTGTCAGCATTTGAGAGATGGCTTCCACTGTGAAGTTATAACCTTTTTCTGCACTTGCGATCGCTAACACTTTGATCGCTTCTGCTTGGTTACCTGCTGCTTTTACTTGCTGTTGTAGTTGTGCGTTTTGAAGCAATTCTTTGATTTGGTGTAGCATACATGTACCCTCCGTTTTTATTGACTTAATTCAACGGCAGAGATTCTGCGCTTGTTTGGGGCGGTGTTCTCTGCTTTTCTGATTTGAATTTAGAGAGGAATGGGGGAGAACTAGGGTAGATACTTGCAATCGCGGAAAATTTTTTTACTGGCAATTATTTCCCCCATCTTTGCTGCCAAGACTAGAATTAGAATTGACGTGACATTCTCCTAATAGTCAAAGTGCCAGACTCTCTGCCATTAAGCGATCGCTATCTTGCTTTAATCGATGAAATTGTCGAAACCACCCTCAAGGGCAAAATTAGCTCTGTAGAACAGGTGTATCAAATGCTGCTGAAAGGAATTACTTCCGGTACAGGGGAAGTCTTTGAGCTAGCTTTGAGCGATCGCCTGAATTCTTTCCAAAGCCAAGTAGATAGTGAAAAAGACGAACTCAAGAAAGCCAAGGCGACTCGCAGTTTGAGAGCCATTAAGACAATTCAAAGTCAATGGCAACGCTGGCAAGAGCAAAATAAAGCCACAGAAGCGATCGCCTCCGCAGTTACAGAAATTACCACATCTGCGGCAGACCAGCGTCTGGCGGTATTTATCCGGGTTACTGACCCCAATCAGAAGTATCCGCTAAATTTACAACAGCTACAGCAGTTGTCAAAAGCATTACAGCAATTTGCTCAGGCGGATGCTGATTTAGAACAATTTTCCGAAGGGATTACCCGTGGTTTAGCTTCTTGGCAGCGATTGCAAGACAACTTGCTCAGTTGGATGTACGAGCAAAAAGAATCTTTGGGATTTGGCGGCGTACCGGGAGAACGTGGCCCTTGGGCAAGTTGGGCCAAACAACTCAATAGTGAGTTACCCCAAGCGTTACTTCGCACCTTAGCTAGAGAAGAATCGGCGATAGAGTTTGCCGAGCGACAGCGGGGAATCACCCTTAGAGATTGGGTGGAAATGGCATTGATTTTACAGTTCTTGCAACGGGGATTAATTAACTGGTTTGACCAACAAGCTTACGATGTGAAGGCGGGGCCAAAGTTGTCCATTTCCACTTTTTTGACCTTTGCAGTGATTTGGAGTCAGTTAGCCAGTGGTTTTAGGAGCATTGGGACAGTATATAGTGATGCCTGTTCTCAAATCATGCTCCAGATTTTGCGAACTTTTGCCCAGCGTCCGTATTTTCCCTTTTACGGCGGGATTTTTGCCTCTTTTACTGGTACTTATTTACGAGATGCCTTAGATTATTTGGATGAACCACTGCGACGAGGTGAGGGAACCCAAGAGAAGGCGAGAATTTTGACACTTTTAGGCTATTCTCAACGTGCTTTGGGACAATACCAGCGCTCTATTGATTTTCATCAGCAGGCATTAGAGATCGCCAGAAATGCAGGCGATCGCACCTGTGAAATTGCCAATCTCAACCACCTCAGCCGTACCTACGTGCAACAGCAAAATTATGCTGAGGCAATTAACTACAGTCAACGAGCATTAATACTGAGTCGGCAAGCAGGCGATCGCACAGGAGAAGCAAACGCGCTGGTAAATTTAGGTTACAGCGAAGTCATGCAAGCTCAAGAACTGGAAAACTTAGAACCAGAAACTTATGAAGCCGCAATTAATTATTTGGAACAAGGTTTAAAATTATCAGAAAAATTAGGCGATCTTCAAAGTAAAGCCTTATGTGTTAGCAGCTTAGGAATTGCCTATTTAGTAATTGGAGAACACCAAACGGCAATTAAATATCTTGAAGATGGTTTTAAAACAGCGCAAGTTTCCGGTGATTTATATCTTCAAGGGCGGAACTTAGCTTATTTGGCAGAAGCTTATTATCATCTGCAAAATTCTGAAAAAACTGTTTACACAGGCTGCTTGGGAATGTATCTTTTAGAACAAATAGCTTCTAATGAGTGGCGACAACCAGCAGGGTTACTGACAATTTTACAAGGACAAATCGGGGCAGAAGCTTTCCAAAAGTTCTTACAGCAACATCGCCCGAAAATTATTGCGGTTATTGGTGTGGATGGGTACGATCACATTCCGCAATTGTTAGAAGAATATAAGCAAGATATGTAACAACTGAAAAAACTGGGCGATGCGTACGCCTACGCAAATTTTAGCGATCGCTCCCCAGCTTTACAAATCGCAACAGTCTCTATACAAGAAAGAGATAAAACTTTCCTCCAGGATATTTTTTTAGCATAACTCCATATTGAGCTTGCTTATTTAAATGAACTGTGGTAGTTTCTTCATTGTAATCTTAAATACTATAAGTCGATTGACTTGCCGTAGTTTGATTGACAACATCATTACTCTAGTTAAGAAATTTGTTTTCACTAGGTAGTTGAAAAACCGTAAATAGTAAGGTATTCATGGCTATCAGCCAAAAGTTATTTGTAGCATTGTCCACTGGACATGATTGAACAATACATATTTATAGTTGCAGCGATATAAAACTGCGTAGGCGCACCCCGTCGTAGACATCGCTTACTGAGCCATAATCCTTTATTGTTTCGCTAGTTTAATGTTTAAGCAATGTCTATCAACAAACCTTGACGTTATCACCAGCAGTGAGCCAGCACAGTCCATCTACCCAATCCATACGTAGGAGTTGAAAATTATGGTGCAAACTTCTCTCGTCCGCCCCAGCAATCCCTTTCAACCACCGACCTTCGTTTCCATTGAATCAGAGCGTCGCCATCGTCAAGAACGTTTGGCAGCAGCATTTCGGATATTTGCGCGTTTGGGTTTTGCTCAAGGATTGGCAGGACACATTACTGCCCGCGATCCCGAACTTACCGATCATTTTTGGGTAAATCCCTTTGGGATACATTTCAGTCGCATTCGGGTATCAGACCTGATATTAGTGAATAGTGAAGGTCAGGTAGTCCAAGGTGAAGGCAAAGTTAGTCAAGCAGCATTTGCCATTCACTCTCAAATCCACGAAGCCCGCCCCGATGTCATTGCAGCGGCTCATGCTCATTCTTTCTATGGCAAAACTTGGTCATCTTTAGGTCGGTTGCTCGATCCGATTACCCAAGATTCCTGTGCTTTTTACCAAGATCATGCTCTCTTTGATGATTTTACAGGCATTGTCTTGGAGACAAGCGAAGGAAAACGCATTGCTGAGGCACTAGGCGATCGCAAAGCTGCGATTTTACGCAACCACGGAATATTGACCGTGGGACACAGTGTGGATGAAGCCGCTTGGTGGTACATCAGGTTAGAGGATACTGCTAAAGCGCAATTGCTAGCAGAAGCCGTAGGAAAACCCATCTTGATTGACCATGACATCGCCTTAAAGATCCAACAACGCGGTGGTACTCACCAAGCAGGCTGGGGTGGATTCCAGTATTTATGGGATGAAATTAGCCACGAGCAACCAGACTTATTTGATTAATTGGGCATTGGGGATTGGGCAGAAGGGGCAGAGGCGAAAAACCTACTGTAACTTCTCCCCTGCTCCCCCGCTCCCCTGCCCCCCTGCTTCCTCTGCTCCCCAACATTTTCAGGACAAATTATTATGCCAATCGAATTTATTGGATTGATTCGGACAAAACCGACTTCAGAATTAAATAGTGCATCAGGCAGTCTGGGTGATGACATCATTGATCCAGCTTATGTTCGTGAATTTGCTAAAGCCCATGAAGCAGGAGGCTTTGACAAAGTATTAATTGGTTATAGTTCTAGTAGCCCTGATGGTTTGACAGTTGCTAGTTTCGCTGCTTCAGCAACCGAGCGATTGGGCTTTTTAATTGCTCATCGTCCGGGTTTTGTCGCACCAACTCTAGCCGCTCGTAAGGCAGCTACCCTTGACCATTTTACCAACGGTCGGATTGCAATCCATATCATTACTGGTGGTAGTGATGCTGACCAGCAGAAAGATGGCGACTGGCTAGATCATGACAGCCGTTACCGTCGCACTGATGAATATTTAGAAATTGTTCGCCGCGTCTGGACAAGCGACACTCCTTTTGATTACGAAGGTGAATTTTACCGCATCAAGGATGCTTTCTCTGCGATCAAGCCGTTACAAAAGCCCCATATCCCGCTTTACTTTGGTGGTGCATCTGGGCCAGCGGTACAGGTAGGAGCCAAGCACAGTAACGTTTACGCCTTGTGGGGTGAGCCAATTGCCGCAGTTAAAGAACGAATTGCAGAGGTACGTGCTGCCTTACCACCCGGTCGTTCCATTCGTTTCAGCGTCTCTCTGCGACCCATTCTTGGCGCTACAGAACAAGAGGCTTGGGAAAAGGCACATAGCATTTTAGCGCGAATTCAAGAGTTGCGAGGAGGGGCGAAAATAGCTGCTCCGGCTAGACCCCAGGCGGTAGGATCGCAACGTCTGCTGGATTTTGCAGCCAAAAATGAGGTTTACGATAAGCGTCTATGGACACCGATCGCCGCAGCTACTGGTGCGGCAGGTAACACTACAGCCCTAGTGGGTACACCAGAACAAGTAGCAGAGGCTTTGGTTGATTATTACGATGCAGGTGTGACTACCTTGTTGATTCGGGGCTTTGATCCCCTAGAGGATGCGATCGCTTATGGGCGTGATGTCATTCCTTTAGTACGTGCAGAAGTCGCACGGCGAGAACGGCAAACAGTTGGAGTCGGGAGTTAATAATCATGGTATAAACATCTGCGTCTACTAAAACCTTGCGATCGGTGCTGATCCCATTGACTAACCATAGAAATTCTGCTGTAGATTCAAGAAGTTTGCTTCTTTTCTCTTTGGTAAGCCTGCAATAGATATTCACCATTGAAATGAATCAGGTGAGTTGAATCTTCAGCAACCCAAACATCTGTTTCCCAAGCAATCTCTGCCAGATATGCCACCATTGCCTTACGACTAAGAAATGTTGTTACCATCACCAGAGGTATTTGGACACCTTTAAATAACACTTCAAGTTCCTTCTTCCGTTTAGGATTAATTGGACCGTGTGAGGTTACAGCTTCAATCAGCACCAACCAGTTATTTGTTGTGAAATGAATGATTACATCTGGCATTTTGCCGTGGGAATCGATGTTAACGCCTAAATCTGTCAATGCTGCTGCATCAAAGTGGGCGAATTTTTCATCTGTATCGCCAACATAGATCAGCTTTCCACTAGGAGTAAAACGAGGGGCAAAATCATTAATAATTTTTTCAATCAGAATATTCTGACCACCTGGTGATAAAGTTTTAATTTTTCCGTTAATTACTATTGGAATACGCGACATTTCGCGCTCTTGAGCATATTGCTTTTTCAGAGTTTCAACTGAAGTAAGGTAGGTATGAATGCTCTTTTCCCATTCGTCAGTACCGTAGGTTCGTAATAGTTCGAGCGCACTCTCCTCTATCTGATACACAGTTTTAGGACTGTTGATAGGGCGGTTTAAATCATCTGGATTAGCAACTATCAAAGCTGCATCCAAAAATTGATGCACTGTCTGGCGGCGAACTGTTTCTCGTGTATTGGGCTTATAGGTTTTGCCATAATGTTGAGCCATAAAGTCCATCATCGGCGTAACTCCCATCAAAGGGGAAGTTGCTAATTGCCAAGAGTCAGTCGGTTTTAAGTCAAGCAACGCTAAAAGAGTTAAAGCTGACCGTTCGTTAAGCTGTTTTCGTGGAAAGCCTAATTGTGTCAAGATTTGCAGCGCTTCATCAATTCGAGATTTAGTTGCAATTGGATTATTCTCTGATAGATTCGACATACTCAGTAGCTGATTTTCGATAAGTTGATCAATTTTCTGCAAAGAAGGAAACTGCTCTTTAAACCCCGTCCCTAACAACAATAGCTGTGACAAATTAGGGTATTTTAATTTTCGCAAATCTGTTGCATTGACCTGAGTATGTCCATTGAACAACCGAAAAAAAGCATCAACTAGTGTTGAGTTGAGATAAACGGCAAGCCCACGAGCCAAAGTAAGGCTAAGTCCACGCCCCTTTTTGTGAAAGTAATTTAAGTGATTTTCAAAGCCGACATAGGCATAATTAAATTGATCGGCATCATAAACCACCGCAACAATACGCCTTTTCTCTTCTTTCGATGAGAATCTTTTGCAGAGGACATAATGCTCATTTGGGATTAGAAGATTTCCTGTTTCTTCTATATGCACTATCGCTTCTGGCTTTTTGGTTATTTTTGGGTACTCTACATATCCATTCGATAAATTCACCGGATAAATTAAAGGAACAGTATTGTTTTCCAAATTTTTCCTTAGATAATCTTTTGCTCGAAAATCTACTACCCGTCCGGTTGAAACTGTTAGCCCTAAATCTTTCAACGTACAGGTTAAAAGTGCCATTTGCTGAACGATTTGCTGGCTAATCTTATCTGGAATAATATGAATAAACTGCTCTATATCGTTGAGATGAACCAAGTCCGTATATGGTACAGAGTGTGACATGAACAAGTCATCATTAGCACCAGAACTAGTATTGATAATTACGCTGCTAGACTTTTGCTTTTGTTTTGTAGCTTGGATGATCATAGTTTCTTGCAAAACATGATCGTCACTAAATGCTTCTTGCCGCGACTCAAAAAGATGTACTTGCTGTAAAGCCATCATCTCTAAAAACATCTTGCGAAAGTCACGGAAATATGGCCCATTACAAAAACTGCGCGGTGTAATTGCTACAAACTCCCCACTGGGTTTTAGAAGTTGCGCTGTAGCAGCCATAAAACCAGTATAAAGATTGCTAGTTTCCAAACCGATGGAACGCAGCAATTCGCGCACCTGGGAATTAGCATTGATTTTCAAATAAGGCGGGTTGAGGATAGCATGGGTAAATTCTGTTGCATTTGCACTATTCAATAAACCAATCTGAAGCAGCCTGACTGCATCTTCGATAAAATCAGTCTCACGAATTTCGTAATTGAAGCAAATACCAATACTTTCACATTTCCTCTTACATAGCTCTAGAGTCTGATGCAAATATCCAATTAGAAAAGGGTCAATTTCATAAGCTACAACGCACAAACTCGACGTGTGTTGTGGATGCTGGCATACTTTTTCCACAAAAGCCGCTAGTAATGAACCGATTCCTGCTCCAGCATCAAGCAAGGATATTTCAGGTAAATCTAGCCGATTAAACATCCCAGCCATTAATTGGGCTACTGAGGCGGGGGTCAAAAACTGACCCATTGACCCTTTTTTGTCTTGCTTTAGCTTTAAACTTGTTATAGCCCGACGAATATCCACTTCTGCAAGCAAGTTTCCACTTGATAGTTTTGCAAGGCTAGTAAAATTCAAACTACTGTTATGACTTGCTATTAACGCTCTATTGCTTGATGGGACGATCACGGTCTGTGTTATTAATTGCGATCAAGTTTACAACAACTTTAGGGTATCCTGATGCTGAAGCAGACCACGTTTGCGATCGCGTAGTGCAAAATCTTAGTACAGTTTTGCCTAAAAGCGTAGCCTTGTTAATGTAGGGGAACACATTAACAAGGCAGCCAATACATTCACAATGCAAGCCGATGCATTCACAAGGCGGCCGACGCATGGCATTGCAGGGTATGACCAAATTTAATTCGCTACAAATTAATAAAATGTTGTACTTAGTAATTTTGAGACTTCCGAAGCGATGCTAACTTAATATACTTGCGTAGTGACAACATAGGGATTGATAAACTTGAAAACTCTTGTGTAACTCACAAAAGTCCTGCTGATTCATATAATCGTTTGAGCATTGCTGAAATCTTTGTACTATAATCTAAATCTGCTGACCACCGCCCTGATAGCTGATCGATTAATGGCGCAATCCCACGTGTGACAAAGCGAAACCTTGGATCTACTACTTCCTGTACCAAAGGTTCTAAACTGGCGTAAGCTTTCAAATGTTGGATGTGCGCCCTAACTCCAATTCTGGCACTTGGAAAAGATGCAGCCTCCGAACCGCCACCGATCGCACCTAAGCCGGCAAAGTTATTTTGCTCAGGTTTAATATCACCACCAAACCATAAAAATCCCGTTTCTACACACATTTGGCAAAAGGCAATATCATAGTTCACTCCCTCTATACCTGCTTCTTCCCGATAGAGTTTTGGGATGTCAGGAAACTTTGCTAAAGCATTTTCATTATTGTTTCTCAGAAATAATTGTAACTGGACTTCGGAAGTATTACCGTTTGACATCACCCGCGAAAATTGACCAGGGCAAACCACCAAATTTGAGCGCAAGCTAACAGTACGCGTTGCCGCATCCCAATTGACTGCAACATTAAAATCTCGCAGTTCGATCGCCTTGACATAAACTATTTTGTGATAAGTAATCCGATTGACATTAGCTGCTTTTGAAAGGTCAATTCGTAGAAGGTCTACTAAATCAATGGGGATGTAAGCATTACCATTAACTAAAATTCCTTGTTCTGTGTAACTTTGTCCATTAATATTAATATTAATAGGCGGATAATTTGCTTCGGCTGGAGTTCCAGGAGTGGGATCAATTACACGACTCCAAGTCACCAATCCATCGACAATTCCCAAAGCAAAATCGCGGCGACGAGTTTGCAGCAAAGCCCGATCCTCTGGATTGCTGAGAAACCCCACTTGCATCACCAAAGCTGGCAGCGTTGTCTGGCGACAGAATGCTAAACTACCCAATCCACTATCTGTATCTGGTTTGACTCCGCGATTCGGTAATTGGGGTACGCGGCGCAATAACCCCACTAGTAACTGTTCAGCATTACTCTTGCGATCGCTATTATTAGCAATGTAGAAAACGCTAGCCCCACGCACAGAAGGGCTGTTAGCCGCATTAGCTGCAATTTCTAGAGCGACATCACCCCGGCGGCCACGAGAATTGATCCAGGTGATAGTTTGGGCGGCGCTCAAGTCATCAGGAACCGCCAAAATTTCCAAACTCCGCGCCCTCAGTTCAGTGACAATCAAATCCCGCAGCAGAATCATTTCTTTCGCTTCACTTGTACCACCTGCGATCGCACCTTGATCTATTCCTCCCGCTTCTTTGCCTCCATGAGCTGCTGATATAAAAATACGCCCCATTTTCAGTATTTCCTCTGATAAAATTAAGTCTAAGCAATTGTATACATCATTCTTGGTCTGGCAACAAGAATATAATAGCTATCAGAAGTCTAAAGTCATTTGTCCTTTGGTATTTCTCCAAAGTTCATGACCAATGACCAATGACCAATGACTAATAACAAAGCCATGCAAATCCCCCGCTTGCACCCAGATACAATTGAGGAAGTTAAACTACGGGCTGATATTGTAGATGTCGTCTCTGAATACGTAGTTTTACGCAAACGCGGGAAAGATTTCGTCGGTTTGTGCCCCTTCCACGATGAGAAATCTCCCAGTTTCACCGTCAGCCAAACCAAGCAAATGTACTATTGCTTTGGCTGTCAAGCTGGGGGAAATGCGATTAAGTTTGTCATGGAGTTGGGAAAGCGCTCTTTTGCTGACGTGGTGCTGGATTTAGCACGGCGTTACCAAGTACCTGTGCAAACTCTCGAACCCGAACAACGCCAAGAATTACAGCGTCAGCTATCTTTGCGTGAGCAGTTATATGAAGTTCTCGCTTCCTCAGCCCAGTTTTATCAACACGCCCTCAGACAATCCCAAGGGCAAAAAGCACTTCAATATTTGCAATCTAACCGCCAACTCAAAGAAGAAACTATACAGCAATTTGGTTTAGGTTTTGCCCCCGCAGGTTGGGAAACTCTCTATCGTTATTTAGTGGATGATAAACATTACCCAGTGCAAATTCTGGAAAAAGCGGGATTGATTAAGCCACGCAAGGAAGGGGGCGGTTATTATGATGTATTTCGCGATCGCCTGATGATTCCGATCCGTGATGTCCAAGGGCGCATCATTGCCTTTGGTGGGAGAACTCTGACTGATGAACAACCTAAATATCTGAATTCACCCGAAACCGAACTTTTCAGTAAAGGTAAAACCTTATTTGCCCTCGATCAAGCTAAAGGTGGGATTTCTCAACTAGATCAAGCGGTGGTGGTAGAGGGATATTTTGATGCGATCGCTCTCCACGCTGCTGGTATTAATAACGCCGTCGCCTCACTCGGTACAGCCTTAAGCTTAGAACAAGTCCGGTTAATATTACGCTACACCGAATCGAAACAATTAGTACTCAACTTTGATGCTGATAAAGCTGGAACCAATGCAACCGAACGGGCGATTGGTGAAATTGCCGAATTAGCATATAAGGGCGAAGTTCAGCTAAAAATTCTCAATTTACCCGATGGTAAAGATGCTGATGAATATTTGCATAGCCATACTCCCGAAGATTATGGAGAACTGCTAAAAAATGCGCCACTTTGGCTAGATTGGCAGATTCAGCAAATTATTCAAGACCGTGATTTAAAACAGGCTACTGATTTTCAGCAAGTAACTCAGCAAATAGTCAAATTACTTAAAAATATAGCTAACAGCGATACGCGAAATTATTACGTTTCTTATTGTGCAGAAATACTCAGTTTGGGAGATACCAGACTTATACCCCTACGAGTCGAAAATCTGCTAACTCAAATTGCTCCGGCTGCGGCTACATACTCTAAGCCCGTATCAGCGAAGAAAGCATGGGGAGGTGGCAAAGTTTCTCCCTCTCCACTCCCTACAGAACGCAGTCTTTTAGAACATGCAGAGGCGTTATTGCTACGAATTTACTTGCATTGCCCCGAACAGCGTCAAGGAATTATTGACGAACTAGAGGAGCGAGATTTGCAATTTAGCCTTTCGCACCACCGATTTTTATGGCAACAGATTTTAGAAATTTTATCCGATGATGGAGAGACGAAAAATTTTGCGTCTCCACCAAATTTAATTTCCCGCCTCCAAGACCAGTTCCTAGAATTTGATAGCGAGATCGGTTTAATTTCCCATTTATTTCATGTGGATGAAAAAAACCAGAAAGAAATACTGCGGACTCCGCAAGTAGTTCAAGCTGCGATCGCTTGCATGGATTTGGTAATGCTTGAAAAACGCTATCGTCACTTTTTGGAATTATGGCAACAAACCGATCCCGAAGCGGAACCAGAGCGTTATCAATCGTATTATCAGGCTTTCTACGCTGAAAAAATCAAGCTGCAACAAATAGACCGACAACGATTATTTTCCATCACAGAGTTATTGTAGTTTTGCACCTAAGCCTAACTTTAACTCTTGATTAGAAATCAATGTTTCACTGAACTGTATTGGATTAGACCTGATTTTTCACGTTATATGAAAAAACCAACGCCAAACCTAACCCTCTAACCCCCATTTCCTTGTAGGGAAGGGGGGAAATTTCAAAGCCTCTCTCCTCTTAAGAGAGAGGTTTGGAGAGAGGTTTTCCAGTTGAACAGCTAAAAAAGATCAGCGATCGCGTTTAGCAGAACGGCGCGATCCAGACGAACGAGCGCCAGGTTTCTCGCCATTGGTGGCAGGTGGCGCTGCTTTACGTTTAGCCGATGTCTGTGGTAAAGGTTTAGGAGTACGAGCCGGACGCTTGTCACCTCCAGGCTTGGCTCTATGTTGCCGTCCATTTGGGATTGCTTCTGGCTCAATGTCGAGGTTGGGTGCAAAACCAGCGATCGCTTCCCTTGGCAAGCGCTGTTCGATCAGTTTTTCGATCTCTTTCAATAGAGGGTATTCATCGACGCACACCAGTGATACAGCTTCACCTGATGCGCCAGCGCGACCGGTGCGACCAATGCGATGAACATAATCTTCTGGTACATTGGGCAGATCGAAGTTAACGACATGGGGCAGTTCGCTGATGTCAAGACCCCTAGCAGCAATATCTGTCGCCACCAATACTTGTAAGCTGCCATTTTTGAACTTTGCCAGAGCGTTAGTACGCACCGGCTGGCTCTTATTACCGTGGATTGCCAAGGCTTGAATGCGGTCTTCGCCCAACTGCTTCACCAAACGATCAGCGCCATATTTAGTGCGAGTGAACACTAGCACTTGATACCAATTGTCTCGCCGAATCAGATGAGCCAGTAATTGGCGTTTCTTGTCACGGTCTACTTGATAAATCTTCTGTGCGATCGTTTCGGCGGTAACGTTGCGGCGTGCTACCTCAATCATCGTTGGGTTATTGAGCAGTCCGGCGGCCAGTGCCTTAATTTTGTCCGAGAAAGTAGCGAAGAATAGCAAATTTTGTCGCTGTTTGGGCAGGAGTGAGAGGATGCGGCGGATATCATTAATAAAACCCATATCCAGCATCCGATCGGCTTCATCCAGCACCAAAACCTCAATCTGCGATAAATTCAGCGTACCCTGCTGTACGTGGTCTAGCAGTCGCCCTGGAGTCGCGACCAAAATATCCACTCGACCCCTCAAACGCTGTTTTTGCAGATTAATACTGACTCCGCCAAACATCACCATCGAGTTGAGATTTAAGTACTTGCCGTACTCACGCACGCTTTCTTCCACTTGTGCAGCGAGTTCGCGAGTCGGGGTGAGAATCAGCGCCCGGATTGGTGGGTATCCATTAGGCGTACCTTTGCTCTTGTTAGACGACAATCGATGTAAGAGCGGCAGTGTAAAACTAGCGGTCTTGCCAGTGCCAGTTTGTGCCCCAGCTAATAAATCTTTACCCAACAAGACAGCAGGAATGGACTGCATCTGGATTGGCGTGGGTTCCGTGTACCCTCGTTCGGTAACAGCACGGATAATTTCATTGGACAAGCCGAGATCGGAAAAAGACATAAGACTCCAAAAATAACATCGGCCTGTCGCCAATGATGGCGTCAGTCTTAGGCGGACGGATAAAAATCATGGAAAAGCTGGATGGGCAATAGCGCAAAGACTGAGAGCGAGTGCCTCAGTCCCTCATTCTATCAGATTGCCGTCTATTGTGTGGTTAAAGTTGCTCTGATTCAGTGTTGTGTTAAATTGGCATTACCTGCTTGTAAAGCAAAGTATTGAACAAATGGGAGAAATTCATTATCGCAATCCAAAAGCAACTGATTAATTCACAAATCAAATCACCTAGCGTCTTCTTGATTGACCATGAGAATAATAATCGTGGTCTGATCGACACCAATGAGGCGTTACAGCTAGCTGAAAGCTTAGAGCTTGACTTAGTTGTAGTCTCTCAAGGTAAAGACGCTCCAATCGCGAAGATTCTCAACTATGGCAAGCTTCAGTATCAAAAGAAAAAACGTCAGAGTCAGAGTGCTAGACCCACGGTTAAGGAAGTTCGATTCGGTCTAAACGTAGGTGTGGCTGATTACAATTTACGCATCGAACAAGCCGGTGAGTGGTTGAGTAAAGGCGATTCTGTCAAGTTTGCCATTCGTTTACGAGGCCGAGAACATCAATATCGTGACAAAGCGGGAGAACTGCTAGACCGAATTGCAAACGATCTCAGTCAAGTTGGTAAAATCCAGTCACTGGATAAACGCGCCCTAGTTGTTCAAGTTATTCCTGCTTAGTTATCTGGCGATCGCTAGAGGATGTATTGGTGGCAGCTTGTAAGGAACGAAAAAAGCCGGATACAGTACTGTAGCTTCTATGGAAAAAACAGTCAACTGTTACTCAAGGTGAATTTTATTTTCCGACCAAACAAGCGCCACGCGCCGGGATAATAACCAATCAATCGGCGCATTTAGTGATTAGGTGTGTTAAGGCATCAATCAAGCGATCGCTTTCCATTGGTACAATGTCCTGTCCATGCATCACATTTTGAGTAATATGAAAATGCACTAATGCTCCTAAGATAATTCTCGCTGTCGCCTCTGGGTCAGGTATCTTTAATTCTGGAGCCGCCAAGTAGTGAGTGAGAGTTTCCGCTACTGGCTTAATCATCACCCGAACACAAATTTGAGCTAACTCAGGAAAACGCCCAGATTCCCCGATTAGTACTCGCATAAATGCACTATGTTCTTTGTCGTTAAGCATCTGATCTAATGCTTTAGTTACTACCTGGCGCACTATAGTGGCTGGTTCTCCCTCAATCGGTTCTGTGCCAAAAATGGAGCTATTCTTTTTACTTGTCAGTTGCTCTAACAGTACTTTAAATAGTCCTTCTTTATCTTGAAAGTGGCTGTAGACTGTGGCTTTAGAAACACCTGCTGCTACTGCTACCCGATCCATGCTCGTACCAGCATAGCCATTTTGGAGAAACTCTTGCATTGCACCTTGCAGAATTTGCTCTACTTTATCAACGGAATTATCTCGATCGACTTCGTCAGTTTTGATGCGTACCATTTATTAATTATCCTTTCTTCTCAACAATATTAATAGATGCTGCAAAATGCTTTAGTACAAAATTGCGAAAATAAATATACCCTTTGATAAAGCCCCAAAGCCTCTATTATCAGCTTTCCTCTCCTCTACTTTTTTGTAGTAGACAATCAATCCCAATAGGGAATAGCATTCCGCAGCATAAGGGATTTCCACTTAAAAAAATATCCCGTCTAGGGACACAATACCTGTGCCCATACAAATCTAGAAATGATTGGGGATAATTTATTTTTTGCAAGTCTCTCTAATGCCAAGCAAATTGATTGACAAATTTAGTTGTGTTCTATTGACTAAACTAGTCCGTTTAGTTTAGCATAAATTGAACTGGACAGTTTAGTACAGGTTGCTACTGGTGGTAAGGGGGAATAAGATGAGGGAAAACAGGAATTCAGAGGGTTTAGGGTCTTCTCAGAATCTTTTGCGATCGCCACTTCTACTTGCAATACTTACATCTCTAGCAATAGGTGGAATCAGTGTTTATACGTTGATGAAGCTTCAGGCTACAGCTAATGAAAAGCAAACAGCACCAGTAGCAGTTCAGCCAGTGGTAAAAACAGTAACAGCATTAGGGCGGTTGGAACCAAAGGGAGAAATAATAAAACTGTCAGCGCCTTCTTCTAATGAAGGAAATCGGGTAGAACAACTATTGGTGAAAGAAGGCGATCGCGTCAAAGCTGGGCAGGTAATTGCAATTATGGACAACCGCGATCGGCTACAAGCTACTTTGAGTGAAGCCCAAAAACAAGTTCAAGTTGCCAAATCCCGCCTTAACCAGGTAAAAGCTGGAGCCAAACAGGGAGAAATTGGAGCGCGCCAAGCTACGGTAAATCGCGTGCAAGTAGAACTACAAGGAAACATAAAAACTCAGCAAGCCACAATTAATCGTCTAGAAGCAGAACTCCTTGGACAACAACGCAGCTTGCAAGCAACAGTTGCTCGCGTGGCAGCCGAGAGACGTAATGCCCAAGCTGAGGTACAGCGCTACGAGACTTTATATAAAGCAGGAGCAATTTCTAGTCAGGAAGTTGATAGCAGACGTTTAAGTGCCGAAACTTCCACTCAAGCGTTAATTGAAAGCCAAGCCACTCAGACAAGAACTGTCGCAACCCTACAACAGCAGATTAACGAAGCAAAAGCTAACCAGGAGCAAACCCTCGCCAGCTTGCAACAGCAGATTAACGAAGCAAAAGCTAACCTGAATCAAACTGCTGAAGTCCGTCCGACAGATATAGCAAATGCACAAGCAGAGGTAGACAGCGCTCAAGCAACCGTAGAGAAAATTAGAGCAGAACTGGCACAGGCATACGTTGTAGCTCCAAAAGCTGGTCGAATTTTGGAGATTAATACACGAGCCGGAGAAACTGTTGGCGATGAAGGAATTGTGGCTCTAGGTCAAACCGACCAGATGTATGCAGTAGTAGAAGTCTACCAAAGTGATATCAAGAAAGTGCGTCCGGGACAAGAGGTGCTGGTAAGCAGTGATTCTTTACGCAATGAATTAGAGGGAAGAGTGGATTGGATTGGTATGCAGGTAAAGCGGCAAAATCTAATTAACGCCGATCCCTCTAGCAATATTGATGCCAGAGTAGTGGAAGTCCATGTGCAACTGAATAAACTATCTAGCCAAAATGCTTCTAGCTTAACTAATTTGCAAGTCAAGGCGGTAATTGAACTGTGATTGGATTTATCCAGCAACTGCGGCGGCGAACGCCTTTAGGATGGCTGCAACTGAGTCATGAAAAAGGTCGTCTTTTGGTGGCATTGTCAGGCATTGCTTTTGCCGATGTTCTGATGTTCATGCAGCTAGGATTTCAGACTGCCCTGTTTGAAAGTAACACAATCCTGCATCGTAGTATGCAGGCTGATATGTTTGTCATCAGTCCCCAAGCACGTAACCTAGCAAATATGTCTAGCTTTACGCGGCGACGCCTGTATCAAGCAATGGATGTACCTGGTGTAAAGTCGGCAGAAGGAATGTATATTAACATTGTTGATTGGAAAAATCCCCAAACACATCAGAAAACGACAATATTAGTTATGGGGTTCAATCCCGATCGGCAAGTGTTTAACTTAGCAGATGTCAATCGCCAGATAGATGCTGTTAAGCTACCAGATACCGTTTTGTTTGATCGCGCCTCTAGAGGAGATTATAATGATGCGATCGCTAAAATTGACCAAGGTAAAACGGTCACAACCGAAATAGAACGCCGGACAATTACGATTAGCGGCTTATTTTCAGTCGGGGCTTCCTTCATCGCCGATGGTACTTTAATCACCAACGACCAGAACTTTCTGCGACTATTTCCCAGACGAGAAGCTAGCGGTGTCAGTCTCGGTTTGGTGCAACTACAACCAGGCTACGACCCAAAGCAGATGAAAGCAGCTTTAGAAGCTTATTTAGATGATGATGTCAAAGTTTTAACCAGAGCAGAATTTATCGAATTTGAAATAAATTACTGGAAAACAAATACGGCCATCGGGTTTATCTTCAGCCTGGGTGTAGCAATGGGATTTATAGTAGGCGTGATTATCGTCTATCAAGTTCTTTCTACAGATGTGAATTCCCATATTAAAGAATACGCCACTTTCAAAGCAATGGGGTATAACAATCTCTACTTATTAGGTGTGGTGTTTGAAGAGGCAATAATTCTGGCAATTTTGGGCTTTATCCCAGGAGCGATCGCACCTTTAGGACTTTATGCTTTAACTCGCAATGCCACCAATTTACCACTTTACATGACCGTAGCACGCGCCTTAACGGTATTAACGCTGACTATGATTATGTGCATAATTTCTGGTGCGATCGCCACCCGGAAATTACAGTCTGCTGACCCCGCAGATATGTTTTAAATTTGTCATTTGTCATTTGTCATTTGTCCTTTGCAAATGACGAGCATCACGAGTAATCAAGCTATTTATGAGTAGTCAACCTGTAATCTCTGTTAAAAATCTCGACCACTATTTTGGTCATGGTCAACTCCGCAAGCAAGTTCTCTTTGATATCAACCTGGATATTAACGCCGGCGAAATTATTATTATGACAGGGCCTTCTGGTTCTGGTAAGACTACACTTCTCACCTTAGCAGGCGGCTTGCGTTCTGCCCAATCCGGCAGTTTGCAGATATTGGAACAAGAACTGTGTGGCGCTAGCAAACGACAACTTACCCAGGTGCGACGCAGTAACGGTTATATTTTCCAAGCACATAACTTGCATGGTAGTTTAACGGCACTCCAAAACGTCAGAATGGGCTTGGAAGTGCATAATAATATTTCACCGGCAGAAATGAAAACCCGGTCAGCCCAAATATTAGAGGAGGTAGGATTGGGAGAACGCTTGAATTATTATCCTGATGATTTATCTGGGGGACAAAAACAAAGAGTTGCGATCGCTCGTGCTTTGGTTGGTCGTCCTAAAATTGTTTTAGCGGATGAACCCACCGCCGCCCTTGACAGTAAATCGGGACGAGATGTGGTCAACCTCATGCAAAAACTAGCTAAAGAACAGGATTGTACTATTCTCTTAGTTACTCATGACAACCGTATTCTAGATATTGCCGATCGCATCGTCTACATGGAAGATGGCAAGTTAGTAAATGACCGTGCTGTTGTTGCAGCAGTTTCAACAAACGGGGGATGATACAGTATGAGCGTGATCAAAAATTAATGGCTCATGAGTAACGAAATTACTGAAAAGTTAAAACAGGCTTCTGCTGATTTGTTAATGATGAGCGAGTCAGACTATCCGTTTGAGGTTTTTTTATGGACTGATCAAGCTAACACTCTGACAACTCAAAAACTACTCCAGCTAACAGATCATCCCCAAGACTCGTCGGTTGAAGAAGTGGCTCTAGATTATTTATTTCGGAATTGTGCCTCTGAACAAGAGTGGCACGACGAACAACAAAAACAGAATGTTAAAAAATTTCAAACACTTGTGCAGACACTTAAGGATAACCTCAATGAAATCAAAGTTTATCGCATAGGTACGATAGATATTGATGTTTATATCATTGGCAAAACCTCATCTGGAGATATAGCAGGACTTTCCACTAAAGTTGTGGAAACCTAGTAGTTAATTTGTCGTAATGACGCTCTCTACGATATGCTCTTACTAGCTTGCTTCTTTGCAGAAGTCCGCAGACTCCTACCACTGCCCTAACGTAATTCGTAATTAATTTACAGATTAACTCAATTTATTAATTGAGAATAACAAATTTATTAATTACGAATTATGTAAAATGTGCGTGGTTTTGATTGAACTATAAATTGTCAACTCTAGATTCAATCACAGATTGAACAGATGTGGACACATTAGATAATAAATTGAAACCTGTTTGAACTTCAATTGAGTCAACAGAAACTCTATACGTTTTCCAATCGTTGTTTCTTATGCCTTGAGTGTTGGGCATATTGACGCTGATAACCCTCGTATTAGTTGTAACCCCAGACGCTCCAGCACCAGGATCATTTACTACAATAACCTTCCAAACCCTATTCGGAACTTGAACATTGCCATTAGCAATTGTATATTTTATGCCATTGGAGCCAGTTCCACCCATACCGTAGATGCCAGAAATAATATATAGTTCTTTGCCCCCAGTGACTAAGCTTCTCAAGTAGTTTTCTAGTGAAGCCCATGGCCCCTGATTATTATCCGGTGACTGTGGCACCATATTCGTCATCAGGAAGGTTGCAGAGTTATCTGTTACTGTCCTTGTTCTATCAGCAGAAGGTGTCATGTGTCCTCTATCAAACCCGCTACCGGAATAGTCAGAGCCACCTACCTGATACCATCCTGTAGGGAGGGTGGTATCAGCGCGGAAGTTGTCTTGCCTAGGTGCCGAACCCAGCCACGAGGAATTTAGCTGCCAAGACACCCAATTTGGAGTCCCTCTATCACGGCTGTAACTCAGCGCATACTGCGGTTTTACTAATAAATAGTTGTTTGGATATGAGACACTTGTGATTGCATTACTTGGATTGCCCAAGGTTAGATGCACACTTGATGATTGTGCTGTGGTTGGGCGTAAATACCCGATCAAAGCTATAGATAGTGCTACAGCTACACAAGGCAGCAGAAATTTAAAAAGCCTAGTTTTTTTCATGTTTTTAGTATTTAAATACAAAATTAGTGTCTATGGCTTATGTCCCAAATATCAAGTATTCAGGGATACAAAAAGTATAAATACTGCAAATTATTGAGCTGATTCGAGAGCGATGAAGAGTGCTGATTTCAAAGACCATCCACAAGGAGCGGGGCATGTAGCAAGCACATCAGTGCTGAGTACAGGGGTAGAGGCACACATCTGTGCGCCCCTATTATGTTTATTTATATTCACAAAGAAAAATTTAATATTTTAAACATGCATATAATTTTAAATTTCCATAACAAAATAATTTAAAGAGGAATAAAAAAAGAGAATAATTAGGTAAAGATAATTAAATTTAACTATGTTATGGCGAGGGTAAGATATGTGCAACTACTATTTGCCTTATGATCGTGTAGGGTTATCCCGTCCTAGATATCACCAAAGCTTGATATTAATCTAAATAGCTAGGAATGACACAAAAATTTCTGTCTAATTACTTAATTTGTATCTGATTGTTGGCACTGCTACAACCCGTAATTTTGAAACCGTTTACTATACCTGAGAGCTTTCATCAACCAAAGGTAGTTTGCCAGAAAAATCAACCTCTGATTCAGTAAAATGATTTATTGTTTTCTTAGCTATCTCAATCACCTAGTTTGAGTAAAATGTCAACAATTTATAATTTTGTTATGGACTTTTAAGTGATAAATCAACAATAACTGCCTAAAGAAGTAGAAATTAGCAAATAAGTACGGAGAAAAGTCTAATCTGTTCTTTTTTCTGCGCCACTAGTTAAGAGGTAATCTATGGTGCGAAACTCAAAGCTAGGGTACAGAACGTTCCCTAAGTCTATTCTGCGTCCATCTGTTGCTATAGGTATAATTGCATCTTTGTTGGTTGGCGGAATAAGTTTTTATATAGTAAAACGCTGGCAAAATTATGCAAATCCAGAGGCACAAGTGCCAGCAACACAATTGCCACAGTTAAAAACTGTAACAGCTTTAGGGCGGCTCGAACCACAGGGAAAGGTAATTAAACTCTCTGCTGCGGTGTCTGCGGAAGGAAGTCGGGTAGAAAAGTTGTTGGTGAAGGAGGGGGATAGGGTAAAGGCGGGACAGATGATTGCAATTTTGAACAGCCGCGATCGCCTCCAAGCATCTTTAAAAGAGGCGCAAGAAGAAGTGAAAGTAGCCCAAGCAAACCTAAACCGCACCCAAGCAGGCGCTAAACGCGGTGAAATTGCCGCCCAAAAAGCTGCGATCGCTCGTCTAGAAGCCGAACGCCAAGGTGATATTAATGCCCAAGCGGCGACAATTGAGCGATTCCAAGCCGAAGTGCGTAACGCCCAAGCAGAAGACGAACGCTATCAGCAACTATATCAACAGGGCGCAATTTCCGCTTCCCAACAGGATAGCAAGCGTTTAAATTTGGAAACCGCCCAAAAAAGCTTGCAAGAAGCACAGGCACTATTAAATCGTACCCAATCCACTAGCCAGCAACAAGTTAAACAAGCCACAGCAACACTTGATGAAATCGCTGAAGTGCGCGGAGTCGATGTAGAAACTGCTAAAGCGGAAATTAATCGTGCCGTAGCAGCCATGAATCTGGCAAAAGTCAATCTCAATCAAGCTGAGGTGCGATCGCCCCAAAATGGACAGGTATTTGAGATCCATACCCATCCGGGGGAATTAGTATCAAATGATGGCATTGCAGATATCGGCCAAACCAGCCAGATGTATGTCATAGCCGAAGTCTACGAAAGCGATATCGGCAAAGTGCATTCAGGGCAGCAAGTGCGAGTATTTGGTGATTACCTGCCGATTGAATTGCAGGGAATCGTAGATCGCAAAGGCTTGCAAGTGCGACGGCAGAATGTCATTAACACAGATCCTGTCAGCAATATCGACAACAGAGTAGTAGAAGTCCATATCCGACTAGATGAAGCTTCCAGTCGAAAAGCTGCCACCTTAACCAATATGCAAGTTAAGGCAGTAATTGAATTGTGAAAAGGGGATTGGGGACTGGGTACTAGGGACTGGGGACTGGTTACTGGGAGATTCTGAAGTCGATGAACAAGTCCCTAATCCCCAATCCCTAATCCCTAATACCCAGTCCCTAATCCCTAATACCCAGTCCCTAATTATGAGATTGATCAAACAACTGCGACGGCGAACCCCTCTAGGATGGCTGCAATTGAATCATGAAAAAAGCCGTCTTTTCGTGGCATTGTCAGGTATTGCCTTTGCGGATCTCCTGATGTTCATGCAGCTAGGCTTTCAAACTGCGCTGTATGACAGCAACACCAGACTACATCGCAGTTTGCAAGCAGATATTGTTTTAACCAGTCCCCAAGCCCGTAACTTGCCAAGCTTGTCTACATTTTCTCGTCGGCGACTTTACCAAGCAATGGATATACCAGGGGTGAAGTCGGCAGAACCAATGTATTTCAACAATATAATCTGGAAGAATCCCCAAACACATCGGGAGACAGGGGTCTTAGTTATCGGCTTTAATCCAGACAAGCCAGCATTTGACTTACCCGATGTTAACCAGCAATTGCAAGCGATTAAAATGCCGGATACCGTCTTGTTTGATCGTGGTGCAAGAGGAGATTATCAAAAAGCGATCGCTCAAATTGACCAAGGTAAAACCCTGACTACCGAAATAGAACGGCGCACCATTACCATTAGTGGCTTATTTCAAGTCGGGGCTTCCTTTGGTTCTGATGGCAACCTGATTACCAGCGATCAAAACTTTTTGCGCCTATTTTCTGGGCGACAGTCCAGCAGTGTCAGTCTAGGTTTGATTGTTCTTAAACCAGGCTATGACCCGAAAAAAGTAGCCGCAATGCTCAAAGCTTACCTCAGAGATGATGTTAGAGTCTTAACCCACGCCGAATTTATTGAATTTGAGAACAACTTCTGGAGAACAAATTCCCCAATTGGGTTTATTTTCAGCATGGGTGTATCAATGGGCTTTGTGGTAGGCGTGATTATCGTCTATCAAGTCCTCTCCACCGATGTTAATGCCCACGTTCGGGAATACGCCACCTTTAAAGCAATGGGATATCGCAATTATTACCTGCTAGGTGTAGTGCTTGAAGAATCGTTGATCTTGGCAGCATTGGGCTTCTTCCCCGGATTGGGAGTTTCCTTAGCACTTTACCAACTGACTCGCAGTGCCACAAATTTGCCTATGTATATGACTGCGATTCGGGCATTGCAGGTATTAGTGCTGACTATCATTATGTGTACAATTTCTGGTGCGATCGCCACCCGCAAACTCCAAGCCACCGATCCCGCTGATATGTTTTAAATTTGTCATTGGTCATTTGCAAAGGACAAAGGACAAATGACGATCGTCACGAGTAATCGATCTATTTATGACTAGTCAATCCGTCATCTCCATCCAGAATCTCGACCACCACTTTGGTTACGGTTCACTCCGCAAGCAAGTTCTATCTAATATCAACTTAGAGATTAACGCTGGTGAAATTATTATCATGACTGGGCCCTCTGGTTCTGGAAAGACTACCTTACTGACCTTAGTGGGTGGGTTGCGTTCTGCCCAATCTGGTAGTTTGCAGGTGTTGGGACGAGAACTTTGTGGTGCTAGTGCTGAAGAACTAGTGCAGGCGCGACGCCGTAATGGTTATATTTTCCAAGCACATAACTTGCATGGTAGTTTGACGGCACTCCAAAACGTCAAAATGGCTTTGGAATTGCACAAACATCTTGGGTTAAAAAAGATGCAAGCTAGGTCAGCCCAAATGTTAGAGCAGGTAGGATTAGGAAATCATTTGCATTACTATCCTGATAAACTGTCTGGGGGACAAAAACAAAGAGTAGCGATCGCTCGTGCTTTAGTCAGTCATCCTCAAATAATCCTCGCGGATGAACCCACCGCCGCCCTTGACAGTCAATCAGGACGAGATGTAGTCAATCTCATGCAAAAACTGGCGAAAGAGCGAGGCTGTACTATCTTGATGGTTACTCATGACAACCGCATCCTAGACATTGCCGATCGCATCGTTCACATGGAAGATGGCAAACTCAAGTCAAAAGTAATACTATCAGCCTAAAGTTGATCAACGCATTCCATCATTTAGAACTGATTTATAAAGTAAATCTTAAGTCTGGCACGGCAAGACTAAATTTGTGCTTTATATTTATGGTTTTTTGGCGCTAAAACGCTACTATAAGTAGATTTTAAAATACTTGCATTATTTAATACATATTTATTGATCCTAGCCGATTTACTTACCTGGTTTAGGTGATTTCCCTATACCGATTTCAACCTAACAGTGTGATATTAGTGTCCAGTTGAATAAGTGTCCAGTTGATTCCAAGATTTCCTTCAAGTATTATTATGTAATGACTGTAACCACAACGAGTTTTCTTTGTTGCTTAACAAGTGACACCTATGGCAAGCCACGAGAGGGTTCTGTCATCAATCTGGTTAAATTTTATGCTCATTGCTAATGTCATATACTTTGGTTATTAGAGTTAAGACCAATTCACGCAAAATTACAGATAAAATGATTCGCCCTTGCAATTCATAAGTACCTGGAGAATTTCCTGACATTTATGGTTGTCAACAACATCGGCTTTAAACAGGAAACACTAGTGATCATAAGCTAGTCTATTTTCCAACACAAGCAAGGGATTTTTTGTAGTTCTATGATTATTGAGAATAGTGCTAGTAGTTCAAATAAAAAGTTGCTCGGTTTTGATGTTAAAACTTTGACAGCAAATCGCCGTGCAATAAATGTGTTAAGGGGAATATTTGCTGTTCTCCCGATCACCTTGGCATTGCCTGTAGATGCTTTACAAGTAAAGGTGATTCCAACTAATCCTAAATTAGGGGATACACTCTCGGTGGAGATTAATCTAGATAATCCAGAGAATCGTACAAATCCAACAGTAGCTAGTGGTAAAAATACATACCCGGCATTTGAAATTGCCCCCAATCAATATCGGGCTTTTGTTCCCACAACCCCATTAGAAAAAGCTGGAATTAGAACACTCCGAGTTGCAGGAGATGGTCAAGTACAAAACTTGGCAGTGAATGTGCTTAATCGCCAATTCCCCGTACAACGCATTACTTTGCCACCTGGCAAAGCCGGAGTGGATGCCACAGAGTATGAACTTAAGCGTGTGGCAGCTTTTAAGGCGCTACAAACACCAGAAAAGTATTGGAATGGAGTATTCCTCAAGCCAAATGCAGGGCGGATGAGTACAAACTATGGTGTACGTCGCTACTATAATGGTACATTTGCAAAGGACTACTATCATCGTGGTCTTGACTACGCTGGTGCTGCCGGTTCACCGGTAATTGCCCCAGCCGCTGGGCGAGTTGCTTTGGTAGGTAGGGTATCCCAAGGGTTTCGGATACACGGTAACGTAGTTGGCATTGACCACGGTCAAGGAGTAACCAGTATTTTCATGCACCTGAGTCGTATTAACGTTAAAGAAGGTGATTTTGTGAAAGCTGGTCAACTAATTGGTGCAGTAGGTTCAACAGGTGCAGCCACGGGGCCACATTTACACTGGGGTCTGTATGTCAACGGACAATCTGTTGATCCCACACCTTGGCGAACTAAGGTTGTTAACTAGTAGAGGCGGAATTGATCGCGTCTGTGTATAATTTGTGTATTTTTGCTGAGAATTAAGCAAAATAAATTGGATTGATACCGTCCCTACCAAGCTTTGCCAACATAAATGATGATAAGCGCTATGAGTATCGAAAAAATTGTAGAACAAGCTCTCCAGGATGGTTATTTGACACCAGCAATGGAAGCAGAAGTCGGTAGAATCTGTGACAACGCCTCGGAACTCTCAATTGAAGAGTATATGGCGCTGGATCGGCTGATGGGTGCGCTATTGACTGGTGAGGTAGTGGCGGTACCTCGCAAACAATTCATTAACGTTATGGAAGAATTGGTGCTGACGGAAGCGATCGCACGAGTCGCAGAAATTGAAGCCACTAGCGAAAGTTCTCTAGATGTTGGGGATATTGCTGCTTACGCTCTCAATCGGCTACCACCTTTGTATGCTACTACAGAAGAAGGTGCCAACTTCCAACGCCAAACGGCTCAGGCACAACTACAAGACTTAATTTCTCAGCAAGTAAGTGAGGCAATTAACCGTTACCTAGATCGACCCAATTTCTTCCCAGAACGTCAAGCCTTGGGCAAAAACACTGGCAATGAGGTTGTACGCCAAGTTAGTGCTTTACTCCAAACATACGCACCTAATTTTGAGCAAAAATTATAATTTTAATAGTCATTAGTCATTGGTCATTGGTCATTGGTTTTAGACAAAGGACTAATGACTAATGACTCTATAATTAATCACGCACTAACACTGTTGTCCCTAAACTCACTTGCTCATATAACAATCGGACATCAGAATTACGCATTCTTAAGCAGCCGTGGGATACAGCCGTTCCTACCAGGTCAATATCGGGCGTGCCATGAAAGCCAATTTCATTCCGTCCATCTGACCAAAAACCAATCCATCTGTCTCCCAAGGGACTATCCGTACCAGCCTGAAATACTTTGCCCGTAATTGGGTGGCGCCAGACTGGATAGTGTCGCATATGTATTACCTGGAAAGAACCTGTCGGCGTTTCCCAACCTTTCTTACCCACAGCAATGGGGTAGCTGGCTATCACCTCATCTCCTGCATATACATAAGTACGGCGATCACTTAAGTCAACCACCACTTGCGTCTTGGCATTTGCCAACCTATTAGATGGTATTTGTTGGGCTGAAGCCTGAGACCATAGACCTTTTGGCCAACTATCCACAACTGGATTTTGTCTTTCTACTTGCGCCACTAGCCGCGTCTGAGTTGGGAGTTCTGTTGCTTTAGCTACATTCTTTTTGATTATTTGGGGCTGGGTTTGAGGCTGAATATTAGAAGGCTTGAGTGTAGAAGTTCTCCGAGTAGTTGCTTTAACTACATTCTTCTTAATTATTTTCGACCTAGTAGCAGAATACTTGAGTGTAGAAGCCCTTCGAGTAGTTGCTTTAGCTACATTCTTCTTAATTATTTTCGACTTAGTTTGAGGCTTAATAGCAGAGGACTTTGCTGTAAACACCCTCTGGGCAGTTGAGCCTTGGGTAACTTCATCAGGTGGCACAGATGCACCCAGCGCAATTTCCCCTAAACTCGCTTGGGAAAGATTCTTGTAGGCTCCCTCTGACCGGCTTCCCTTAAGATTGCTTCGGGTAGAATCTCGCCGCATCGAAGTAGATGCAGACTTCTCATACTGCCGTTCCGCCGTAGTAATGCGCCAATGGACAGCTAAGGATAAAAATGCTGTGCCAAAGCAAAGCAGCATTACCATACGCCCTACAGATTCGTTTCTTACCATTGCCATCGCCTATTGTTTATCCTTGACATATCCAACCGACCATTTGGATGAGTTCATCATCCGATTATCAAAAATTTATCAATACTTATCATTTCCGCTATAAATCTGCCAACACCTCTGGGCAAACTAAGACTATGCGAATTGTCCCAGTGGCAAAACTCCAAGTGAGCAACCTCATTCCTCAAAAGTTCTGGGGGTTGTAAGCCAATACTTAGACTTTCTGGTGGAACTTTTGAAATGTAGCAATCAATCATTAATGGTGTAGGTGGAAGAAAAACCATGTTTGAAAAACTATTGCTAGCGGTCACAATTACATTTTCCCTCAATTTATTTTTTCAAGTTCGCATACCAGAGCAACATAACTCTAGTGCTGCCTACGGGCCACAACCAGAACAATCAGCCACTATTCTGGTAACAAAATCAAAAAATTAAATCACTATCTTAGCAACCACAGCAACTCAACTTCCAGAAATTATTACCAGAGTTTTAAAGGTATCAAGAAGTTAGAATTACAAAATTTTTATCTTCTCCTTATAACCAGATTTAATTATTTTGATCAAGCGTATATACCCAGTTGCTAAAATAACTCAAATGTGCATATTGCTGCCCCTTTCTTCGTTAATGGGTCTTGGGCAACTATGGGAGCAGTATAAGGAAAAAGTGGCTATCCTTATTGCTATAAATGTATCTAAAATTGTATGCTTCAGTGTTCCAGTCATGAATCCGTCACCTGAGCATGGAACTTCTGTCCTATTAGCAGGTCTAATAGATAGGGATGATTTAGAGCCAGTACGATCTATGAGTCAGTCGATTACTGTATCCTGGTCAACGGTTGATGCAAAGTATCCAGAAGCATCAGTGCAAGTTGACAAACTCCCTAACCACGATTTAATTTTGCGCTGTCAAGCCGGACTGCGACCAGATCGTGCTGCGTTTGCAGAACTATTACGCCGTTATCAAAGTCAAGTTGATCGAGTTCTATACCACCTGGCTCCAGATTGGGCTGACAGAGCCGATTTGGCTCAAGAAGTTTGGATTCGAGTATATCGGAATATTAACCGATTACAAGAGCCTGCTAAATTTCGGGGCTGGTTAAGCCGCATTGCCACCAACTTGTTTTACGACGAGTTACGGAAACGCAAGCGGGTTATGAGTCCTTTGTCACTCGATGCTCCCCGTTCCTTAGAAGACGGCGAGATGGATTGGGAAATTGCTGGTGATACTCCTGGCCCTGAGGAAGAACTGACAACTAGAGAATTTTACGAGCAATTGCGGGAAGCGATCGCGGATTTACCAGAAGTCTTCCGTACTACCATTGTCCTCAGAGAAATCGAAGGCATGGCTTATGAAGAAATTGCCGAAATCACTGGAGTTTCTCTAGGAACTGTCAAGTCAAGAATAGCCAGAGCTAGATCGAGATTGCAAGCCCACTTGCAGAATTATCTAGACTCCTAATTTACAGTATCTTGCCTCTGCCATTGGGCAGAATTTAAGCATAGATTAAGAATTACTAGAAAGACGTACATTGTTTCTGCCTTTAGGAGGAAAATTGGCTAATTTTCCCGAAATTCCCGCTCAGTTTACCCGTGTATGAATTGGTAATAATGTTAAGATGACTACTGATTCTCAGTTTTACGACCGTTCTCCTTTGCAACTTCCTCAAGATTTGTCAGATGGAATGGCCAAGCATACCAATGAATCAACGGGTCTTATAGATATGGTGAAGCGCGATCGCTTCGAGTTATTGAGTGCTTATCTTGATGGTGAAGTCACAGCCACCGAACGTAAGCAAGTAGAAGAATGGCTGGCAAATGATGCCTCCGTTCAATGCTTGTATGCCCGACTGTTAAAGCTGCGCCAAGGCTTGCGGACGCTCCCAGTGCCAGCAAGCCAACAGTCGCCAGAAGTAACGGTTCAGCAAGTTTTGACACGTTTGCGCCGCCGCTCCCGTTTCAACTGGATGGTGGGAGCTACGGCCGTTGCTGCTTGTGCGATCGGTGCAATATCAGGCTTAGTAGGTGGTGGTTCGATGGTGCAACAACTAGCACAACGACCACAAAGAGAACCGATACAAACGTCCTCAGCGTCTATAGTTCCCCCTTCGCCGCTGATGGTGGGACTAAATAACCCGGTAATTGAAATTCCGAAAGCAGCAGTAGCCTCTCCAGAAAATTCAATTTATCAGGTACAGCCGCAACAGCACGACTCCAAACAGGACATAAACTAATCGCAAAGTTAACAGTTTACAGATAACTGTATTTTGGGGTTAAACCACAGCCGCTCCACCAGCCATCAGGTTGGAGGAAGCCTCCTAATTGATCAACTTGCTGTAGAGTCATTAAATAAACCCAAGCCCAACTATAAGAGAGCGACTGTGGCTCGTAAACCTCGATAATTTCTCGATTATAGAGGTTTTCTGGCGTTTGTCTATTGGGCTGGTAATCTTCTAGCACATCTAGCTCATTTAAAATCTTTGGGTTGAAAAAAGAGAGTAAATACCCGTAAACTTGTCCATCCCCTAACGTCATGGCTGGGTAGCCCATTGGCAGAGCAAATAATTTGCCTTGTACAAAAGCTCTTTTGACATCAACTACTTTGCCAGTACAGTATCTTTTATAGTTAGCTTCACCTGGTTTGAGCGTGCCGTAGACAAAAACCCGCGCTAAGTCAGAAATTTTTTTATTTGATTCAACCATTTAAACCTTCATCAAATAACTCTTGCTATACCTGAAAGGCTCACAGTTTGGGCATAATCAGGCTCATGCTTAATTGCACTTATCGCTTATATACAAATCTGTGAGTAGTTGACCTACAATATGAGATTAACCTGCTATGTTGACATAGTAAGTAGACCCAGTAGGAGAATTTTTGGTGGATTCCCGATATAACCCAGCAGCAATTGAGGAAAAATGGCAAAAAACATGGGTAGGACTTGGCTTAGATAAGACACCTACAGTTACTAACAAGCCAAAATTCTACGCTCTTTCCATGTTCCCTTATCCATCGGGCAGCCTACACATGGGTCACGTCCGTAATTATACGATTACTGACGTGATTGCCCGCCTTAAGCGAATGCAAGGGTATCGGGTAATACACCCAATGGGTTGGGATGCCTTTGGCTTGCCAGCAGAAAACGCTGCCATTGACCGTGGTGTACCACCAGCAAAGTGGACTTATCAGAATATGGCTCAGATGCGGCAACAATTGCAGCGTCTTGGTTTATCCATTGATTGGGAATGCGAACTTGCTACCTGTTCACCAGATTATTACAAGTGGACGCAATGGATTTTCTTACAGTTTTTGCAAGCAGGGTTAGCTTATCAAAAAGAAGCAGCTGTAAACTGGGACCCTATCGATCAAACTGTACTGGCAAATGAGCAAGTTGATAACGAAGGACGTTCTTGGCGGAGTGGGGCAATAGTTGAGCGCAAATTATTACGCCAGTGGTTTTTCAAGATTACCGACTACGCCGAAGAATTACTCAATGACTTGCATAAATTGACAGGTTGGCCGGAACGCGTCAAGTCGATGCAGGCAAACTGGATTGGCAAATCTACAGGGGCTTACTTAGAATTTCCCATCATTGGGATAGATGAAAAAATCGGCGTGTACACCACACGCCCAGATACCGTTTATGGTGTCAGCTACCTAGTGTTAGCACCAGAACATCCCTTAACAAAGCGCGTCACCACAAAAGAACAACAAACAGCGGTAGAAGCCTTTATTAAAGAGGTTTCTAATCAAAGTGAGTTGGAACGTACTGCTGAAGACAAACCTAAGCGGGGTATCCCCACAGGTGGTAAGGCAATTAACCCATTTACAGGGGAAGAAGTGCCGATTTGGATTGCTGACTACGTACTGTATGAGTATGGTACTGGAGCAGTGATGGGTGTACCGGCACATGATGTCCGGGATTTTAAGTTTGCCAAAAATTACGATTTGCCAATTGATTTTGTCATCGTTTCCCCAGATGATGTTGCAGGTTTTGACTTGACTCCCACATCAGAAGTTGATGAAGTCACACAACTCATCCAAATTGAATACAACCAGGCATACACTGAACCAGGAATTTTAATTAATTCTGGGGCTTTTACTGGTATGACTTCCACAGATGCGAAACAAGCAATAATTGAATACGCCCAACAACAAGGTTTTGGGAAAGTGCGGGTGCAATATCGCTTGCGGGATTGGTTGATTTCGCGGCAGCGTTACTGGGGCGCACCGATACCTGTAATTCATTGTCCCAACTGTGGGATAGTACCAGTTCCCAATCGAGATTTGCCGGTACAGTTACCAGAAGAGGTGGAATTTACTGGACGTGGCGGTTCACCTTTGACTCAGTTAGAGAGTTGGGTAAATGTACCTTGTCCAACTTGTGGCACTCCAGCGAAGCGGGAAACTGACACGATGGATACTTTTATTGATTCCTCGTGGTATTACTTGCGCTTCCCTGACGCTAAGAATGAACAACAAGTTTTCGATTCTAGTAAAATAAACGACTGGATGCCAGTTGACCAATATGTGGGTGGGATTGAACACGCGATTTTACATTTGTTGTATTCGCGGTTCTTTACTAAGGTTCTGCGGGACAGAGGCTTGTTAAATTTTGACGAACCCTTCCAACGCCTGTTAACGCAAGGTATGGTGCAGGGTTTAACTTATCTAAATCCTAATAAGGGTGGTAAAGATAAATGGATTCCTTCTAATCTGGTAAATTCAGCCGACCCGCGCGACCCCCAGACAGGTGAACCCTTGCAACGTCTCTATGCCACCATGTCTAAATCAAAGGGCAACGGTGTAGCGCCAGAAGATGTAATTTCCAAATACGGTGTAGATACAGCGCGGATGTTCATTTTGTTCAAAGCGCCGCCAGAAAAAGACCTGGAATGGGATGAAGCCGATGTGGAAGGACAATTCCGCTTTTTAAATCGCGTTTGGCGTTTGGTGACAGATTATATTGCTGCTGGGGTATCCCATAAAAAAGCTCAACTCTCTGATTTAACTAAGGCAGAAAAGGAATTGCGGCGGGCGATTCACACAGCTATTCAAGCGGTGACAGAAGATGTGGAAGACGAATATCAATTCAACACCGCTATTTCAGAATTGATGAAGTTGAGTAATGCCTTAACTGATGCTGACGGCAAAAATTCACCAATTTACGCAGAAGGTATTCGGACTTTGGTGGTTTTACTAGCACCTTTTGCACCACATATTGCTGATGAATTGTGGCATTTATTGGGTGAAAGTGATTCAGTTCATACTCAAACTTGGCCATCATTTGACCCGGCTGCTTTGGTAGCTGATGAAATCACTTTAGTGATTCAAGTTATGGGTAAAACTCGCGGCTCGATTCAAGTACCAGCACAAGCAGATAAAGCAGGATTGGAGAAATACGCCCGTGAATCAGAAATTGCTCAGCGTTACATTGAAGGCAAAGAGATTAAAAAGGTAATTGTGGTGCCTGGAAAGTTGGTGAATTTTGTAGTTAACTAAGTACAGCTTTGCATAAAATCGTGGCGAATTGAGGGTTGAAATTTAAATGCAGATGCGCTTCTCTACGAGACGCTACGCGAACGTCTTACCGCAAAGAATTCGCTATGAATTAATGAAATGTTGTACTTAGCAATTGATAAAATTGTAAATTTAGCCGGACATGATGTTTTGACAGTTCAAGAAGCAGAAAATGCAGACTAAGGTATATCTGATGAGGAAGTCTAGCATTTGCCATCAGTCAAGAACGCTCAATATTAAGTATCAACAGAATTGATTTCATCCGTTTGCGTCGTCGTGATTCTAACCACTTCGGTATTATTGTTTGCACGAACAATCGTAATCGGGAACAATTTGCAGCACAGATAGATGAGGCTGTAACAGCAGAAGAACCTTTGCAAGGAAAACTAATTCGTGTGGTACGTCCAGTCACTTAAAAAGGTTTTGACGGAATGCACAAATTATAAAGTTGTCAATTATATGTCGCAATAACTCTTTTATCAGTAGTGAACTTCAGTGGTGTATGTGTATTTAAAAACATTTATCTGAGCGTCCAGAGAGTTGGACTGTTTTATTTATACACAAAAAAGCGCTTGAGAGTTTTGCTCACTCAAGCGCTTTTCCGTAAAAGCTTATACCAACTCACTCGTTTGATGCAACATTTGAAATCTGCAACACTCCCTGAGGAGGGAGTATTACGGGGATAACTTGTGACAAACATGTGGTGAAATGGTATCACTCCTTGCACTAACTAAGAATATCTCTTTTACAAGAATATCGGGGATCTAGTGAGTGACAGTTTATGAACTGAACACTAGTTAAAAACGACTCACCGTGAATAGTAACTAAGAAGACTAAGCACGATTGTAGCGATTTTGTAAGTATAGTATAAAAACTTATCGTCTATTAGCGTAGGCGTAGCCTGCCGTAGGCATCGCTTACCACTAAGTGCAGTATCCAAATGTGCAGCAATTAGTAGCACAAGTATCTTAACTTCTGCGACAAATTAATCGCTATCGACTAAGCTAGAGGGTGCTTGGATATTGACATCGAAGCGATTTTGACTCCAATAAATTATCACTTACTATATTGATGAAAGTATCCTTTAGAGAATGGCAACCTAAGAAAAATTCTTCGACCCAAGCAGATTGAAAAGTTTGGTTGGGTATCTTATATCTCTTAGCAAATGGTGACATCCAAATCTTCCGCATAGTGTAGGCGGTTACTTTGTTCGTGGAAGCAAAACATAGCTTTTTCACCGACTATTTCCGTGATATTGAAAACGATTTTGCGTGTTTCTATAAAAACAATAGAGTCAGATTATGGGTAAGATTTAAGGATTTATCATCTGTGCCTCATCTAGATAGACGTTTCACCCTTGGCTATTTTAGCCACTCCCTTACGAGCAGACACCTTAACCTGGCGTCTAGGTGTGTGGTAAGATTGCCTGGAACAAAGGTTTTATCTGAGTTGGAGTCTGGTATAAATTGCAAAGGTCAAGCTGACCAATCGTTAAACATGATACTTTTCCTATAAATTTGGAAAATATACAACAAGGCTGGTGACGATCTGAGTGGAATTTGTAGATAAATATCTAGGATTTGCCATCGGACTTAACTAACTTCCCACAATTTTGACTTTTATTTGACTTTTAGGATAGACACATGAACGATAAGCTGATGCTGATGATTCCAGGCCCTACACCGGTGCCAGAAGCTGCCTTACTGGCATTAGCCAAGCATCCGATTGGGCACCGTACTAGTGAATTTAGCAACATATTGGCAGAGGTGACAGAAAACCTGAAGTGGCTGCACCAAACTCAAAGTGACGTGCTGATGCTGAATGTCAGTGGTACAGGTGCTGTAGAAGCGGGAATAATTAATTTTCTCTCTCCAGGCGATCGCATTTTAGTTGGCTCTAATGGTAAATTTGGTGAACGCTGGGTAGAAGTTGGCCAAGCCTACGGTTTGAATGTAGAAGAAGTTAAGGTGGAATGGGGAAAACCCTTAGACCCCGCAGTATTTGCCGAAAAACTCCAAGCAGATACTCAAAAGCAAATCAAAGCTGTAATTATCACTCACAGCGAAACCTCGACGGGTGTGTTGAATGACTTAGAAACCATCAACCGCCACGTTAAAGAACACGGTGAAGCTTTAATTATCGTTGATGCTGTCACTAGCTTGGGTGCATTCAATCTACCGGTGGATACTTGGGGTTTGGATATCGTCGCCTCCGGTTCTCAGAAAGGTTATATGATTCCGCCAGGATTGGGTTTTGTTTCTGTTAGTCCTAAAGCTTGGGAAGCTTACAAAACTGCGAAGCTACCGAAATATTATTTGGACTTAGGCAAATATCGCAAAGCCACAGCCAAAAATACAACTCCATTTACCCCGCCTGTGAATTTAATCGTAGCGTTACACACCACGTTACGAATTATGAAAGAAGAAGGCTTAGATGCAATATTTGCTCGACATGAACGCCTCAAGAATGCTACCCGCGCCGCCATTAAAGGGTTAAATTTACCGCTGCTTGCAGCAGATAGTTCCGCTAGTCCGGCAATTACAGCTGTAGCACGGCAGGGAATTGAACCGGATAAGATTCGGTCATTGATGAAAAAACGCTTTGATATTGCCCTAGCTGGTGGTCAAGATCATTTGAGCAATAAAATTTTCCGTATTGGTCACTTGGGTTTTGTGAGCGATCGCGATATCCTCAGCTGCATAGCATCCTTAGAAGTTACTCTAACAGAACTTGGCTACGAAGACTTCACCCCTGGTTCTGGTGTCGCAGCAGCAGTTAAAGTGTTTAGTCAGTCCTGAGTACTAAATCAAAAGAGCGAGTTGATAATTTAACTCGCTCTTTTAATTTGTATATAGAGTAAAAACCGTCAGAGTCAAGAGAGCTATATATCAACCTTTGCATAAGGTAGAGTTGATGTAACATACCTCAATTATCCTAAATGACACCAAGTTGCCCTAGATAGTATTATTTACTTTGAAAAAAGTCGCACAGTATCTTTGACACCAAACAAAACTAACTTTGGCAACTTAGTATCACACCAAATTGGCATAAATAGTATTATTTGAGATTCTGCTAATAGACATTTGGTAGAAACTTTTAATCCCAAGTCTAAAAATCTACAATCCAAAATTGGTATAACCTATGCCGTCTCCAGCCAATCATAAATTTGTTCTAATTGCTCTAGAGTAATCAACCCATATTGCCAAAGAATCATTGCCAAAGGGCCTGGGTCTTGCTCCCGATGCCGAAGCGCCACTGCTAGTGATGCTGTGGAAATTGCCAAATCTTCTTGCAAAAAATTAATCAGTCGAGAATATTTTGATGGTGACATTTGTATCTCACCTCCTTGTGCAGAATGTATTGTCATATATCAGTTCACCATTGCTCGGTAGACAGTAGCCAGTATTTCATCTGTCACTGTGCCGTTATCGGCTATACACCCCAGCACAGTTTTTTTTTTGATTTGCCTTCGAGAGAAGCTTCTCATAAAAGGTCTGAGAAATAGAAATTTTCCTACAAATCATCTGCTTAATTTTCAAGCAGTATTTTTACTTAGTTAAATTGGCTCCATCTCATTTACTTTTGTGCTTTATTTAATCACACATGTAGTAACAAAGATTCCATAGCTATACTCTCTTATTGGCGACTATTTACACTTACGCCCAAGGGAATATTTTTGCAACCAAACCTCAAGACCGCAATTTCAGGTTGGGGACAGTAGAATTTTAGATTATTACCACAGTTTTCAAATAGTAGCGTTACAAGTGACTGTTTTACCACATAAAGTGACATTTTTTACATAAAAAACATATATCCCAACTATGTAGGTTCTCAACAGAGTAACTACCTAAATACTTTATCTCTGTAAAGTACCGAAGCCTCAAAACTCATTTTTGACCAATTTTGACAGTATCGCCCACTTTCAAGTTCAATTCGGCAGCTCTTCCAGAGCGAAGTTCAATTACCTTATCGATTGGTGTATTGGGGCCATAGGTAGGACAAGGCTCACTTGCACAAGGAGGTGCAGCAGCCTGAATATATTTAACTACACCTTTATGTAGAAATACCATATCCAAGGGCACAGGTACATTCTTCATCCAAAAACTGACTGGTTGTGGTGAAGGAAACCCGAACAGCATCCCCCGGTTATCTGGCAAAGCTGGTCGATACATCAACCCCATCGCTTGCTGTTGTGGCGTCTGCGCCACCTCTAATTGAATCGTTGTGCCATTAGGAACAATGGCTTGAGCAGAAATTGGTAGTGTTTGACCTAAACTCTTTGGTGCTGGAGTTTGAGAACCAGGAGTGAGGCTGGGAGGTTTAGCTGTTGTTGGCATAGAACAACCCATCAGAAAAATACTCAGCACTATCGAAAGCAAACTTAGCCGACGAGTCATATAGCTTTTCGATTTTGTTATTTAGACTTCAATTTTACAGTGTTGTAGGCAGAAAAACCCCTTGAGTGGGAGGCAGCAGCACCCAAATTTGCATTCCCAGTTTCAAACTGGGAACAAGATAAGGAGATAGGCAAACTCCCGCTACAGTATACTAGGATTCTCTTAAAACGTACCCTACACCGCGTACTGTCTGAATGAGGCGCTTTTGACCTTCATCTTCGATTTTTAGCCGCAAGTAACGAATGTACACTTCAATCACATTAGACTCACCTAGAAAGTCGTAACCCCAAACATTTTCCAGAATTTGTTCGCGGGTTAACACCTCACGGGGATGTTCCATTAAGAATTTTAATAATTCAAATTCCTTCATTGTCAAGTCAATTGGTCGTCCGTTGTGTATGGCGCGGCGAGTTGCTATGTCTAAAATTAGATCCCCAAAGCGCAATTGCTCCGTGGTATCCACATCGGGTTTTAAGTAGAGGCGAATCAACTTCAAAAAGTCTTCTGAGCGGTAAGGTTTGAGGATGTAATCATCCGCTCCAGCTTCTAGACAAGCTACCCGATCGTCAACTGTATCCCTTGCCATTAAAATTAATACAGGCGATCGCATACCAGTGCTTCTCATATTTTTGCACAATGAGAGTCCTGATTCTCCTGCTAGCATCCGGTCTAAGACAATTAAAGCAGGCTGGCGATCGCGACAGTGTTGCAAGCCACTCGTCGCATCGTGAGCCAAAATTGATTCATAGCCAGCTTCTTGCAAATCGCAAGAAAGTTGATTTGCAAGGCTCTCATCGGTTTCAATCACCAAAACACAGGGACTTTGAGCAACTGTCATAACAATTTGGGATATTGGATTTGGGATTGTAAAGATATTCCAGAGAAAATCTTTACATCAGTTATAAAGTGCAATTACGAGTTTTTAGTGATGGAGCAATCTGATTTGACACGCTGCTAGGAATGTTTTAGCACGTTCAGGTGTCAGCCATCGAATTCTTGGATGCAATCTTAATAACTAGGACATGGGGCATGGGAAGAAGGGAGCGGAGGGGAAAAGAGTTTTCCCCTCCGCTCCCCGCACTCCGCCCCTCTGCTTCTTTTCAATGTCCCAATGCCCAATGCCCAATGCCCAATCCCTACGGCAATTCTACCGAAGTTGGTTTAGCGATATGCGGCAAACCCCAACCTAATTTTTCTCGCAAGATTCGGAAAAACTCAGGCGGTTGCAGGCGAATAAATCGGGCACAATATTGCGATCGCTCCATATATACTCTATCTTCTGGAAATATATAGCACCCACCATTGCCATCTACGACCATCACCAGTCGAGGAATATTGACTGGGTAGATGTTGACCGATTCAGTATCTGGAAATACCAATGCTCTAGAAGCTAGGGAATGGGGACAAATGGGTACTAGCTGTAAAACAGGTACGCCAGGAGTCACCACTGGGCCACCAGCACTCAATGAGTAAGCTGTAGAACCAGTAGGCGTAGAAACAATCACACCATCCGCCGCAATATCTACTGGCGCATGACGCCCTATGGCAATTTCAAAATGGCACATAGAGGTCAAAGGTTCGCGATGCAGCACCATTTCATTCAAGCAGAGGGCTTCCCATAGTACTGAATCTCCCCGAAAAACTTTGACGGTGAGCATAGCTCGTTCTTCAATTTCATACTCACCTGCCATCGCCTGTTCTAGTGCTTGGGGCAATTGATTCAGGAAAGTTTCTGTCAAAAAGCCCATGTGGCCGGTATTCACTGTTAACAGTGGAATACCACAGGGGGCTACTTGACGGGACGCTGCTAAAACAGTGCCGTCTCCCCCTAATACCACTGCAAACTCCATATCTGAGTCAAAACCAGGGGGCGTCAGACCGTCAATGGGGGTGTGGCACACAGGACTCTCCGGGTTAGAGTAACCCAGTATGCCACCAATACTCGATGTGATACATACATTCCAACCGGCTGCGGTTAGCTTGTCTTTCAACTCGATAGCGACACGGCCCGCTATCGGTTTAACGTCATTGTAGATAATGCCTGCTTTCGGCACACTCAAATATCCAAGTTTAGGCGATGCTCTGTATTATGTAATCCTTACACATTTTTGGTCATGTAGTCATTAATCTAGAGTCAAATATCCAGAGTCTAGAGTTTAACGACTAATGTCTGTTTCGTAATGACTATTGACTATTGACTTTTGAAGACTGTTTAAAAGGAGTTTTTTTAGGTTTCTGCTTCTTGCTTTTATTTTTCTCGTAGTCTAACTCTTTGAGCTTCTTCATTATTCGGCTGAAGTACTCTTGTAGATAGCTTTCTAGGGTTGTGGTTTGTTGCTGATCTAAACCAAAGACTGTGTATACTTCATCCATTGAAGCATTTAACTGTTTACCACTAGCCAATACTTCTGTAAACGCTAGCCTGTCCGCTACGTTCCATCCCCACTGAAAGAATCGCATTATGCCCCGCACAGCACGCAGCAAGTTTATTGGCATCCGCGTTACCCTAGCGTCTTTTCCAGATAAGCGTTCGCACAGGTTGATGATTTCTTCTGCGCTCCATGCACGAGTCCCGACTACAGGAAAAGCTTGGTTTTCGGTTTCTGGTACACTCAATGCTCGGATAGCAAACTTCGCAATGTCCTGAGTGTCCATATAGGCGATGGGAGAAGAATTGCCTGTTACCCAAACTGGCTGTGCTTCTAAAATAGGAATACCGTACTGGCCGATTAACCCTTGCATGAACCCAGCTAGCCGCAAGATAGTATAATTTAAGCCCGACTCAGCCAGGAAGAGTTCTGTACACCGCTTAATTTCCATTAGCGGTACTTCTGGGTATTTATCAGCATCTAAAATTGAAAAGAAGATAAAACGCTCTACACCTGCGGCTTTTGCAGCTTGAATCAATGCTACTTTGCCATCCCAGTCCACTTGCTTAATACTCAGTGAATCTGTAGGGCGAGATGTTGACGCATCAATAACTTGGGTTACACCTTCTAACGCTTCCGCTAGGGTATCGGGGTAACGCAAATTTCCGGGTACGAGTTCTGCACCCCATTCTTTGAGAAAAGCTGCTTTTTTACTGCTCCGAACAAGACAGCGTACTTTATATCCCTCATCGATAGCACGACGAGCCACTTGTCTTCCTAAGGTGCCAGTGGCACCGACGATTAATAATGTCATGAGGGTTGTAATAAATTTTAATGTTTTATGAAAAGAATGTTATCAGAATAACCTATGCAAACAAAACTTTACATCTTTTCTCAGGAAATCTATTTATTTGGATAGACTCATGGAGAAATGCCTGTCCAGTTAACGGACAAGCTTTTTTCTCAGTTCGCGAAAAGTATGAGCGCTTGCTTGGGGCGTTCAGAACTTTTCGATGAAAAAGGGAGTGTGCTGTGGAGAATAGGGAGAATAATAACTCCTAACTCAGCATTCAACACTCAATTATTCTTCTGTGCCCTGAATTTTCAGTAACAACGCGCCTAAGCCCCAGCCCACGAAGATTAAACCGAAAGACAATAGAGCTGCATTCAAAATTTCGCCGCCCATTGGTGTGATTCTCCTTATGCAAAGTGGTGTGTAAACTAGGTCTACCAGAAGCTTTTCGATAGTTGCTGTAGGATTAGACCTGTGTAAATAATTTTAAACTAGTTTAGCAGGTAATCCCTACTGGTTTAGGGGGCAATCCCTACTATTGGAAGAAGCAGAGATGGAGAAATTGGGAAAATTTGATGATAATAATTATGAATAGATTTTATGTCTCAAAATAATCAAGTTAATTTAATAAACTCTGTCAAAGAGAATCGTCCGCGTTTGGCACTGACGCTGGGAGATCCGGCAGGGATTGGGCCGGAGGTGATTTTGAAAGCTTTAGCAGATAAGGAAATTAGTCAAAAATATGACGTTACAGTGGTGGGTAACGGGGATTTGCTGGCACAGACTTATCGCAAACTGAATTTAACTGAGAATTTTGCACCTTTAGCAAATCCAGATGATTTGTTAGTCAGCGATGTGCAGTTGGATGGGAAAATTCAAGGGAAAATTATCTCAGGAATAGGTAATGCAGCCAGTGGTGCGGCTAGTTTTGCCTATATGGAAAATGCGATCGCTCAAACACTGGCTGGTAAATTTGATGGTATTGTCACAGGGCCGATCGCTAAATCTGCTTGGAAAGCCGCAGGGTATAATTATCCAGGGCAAACAGAACTTTTGGCAGAGAAGTCAGGTGTTGAGCGTTTCGGGATGTTATTCGTGGCGCGATCGCCCCATACTGGTTGGACACTGCGCGCTTTACTTGCAACCACACATATTCCCCTACGTCAAGTTGCCGATACGTTGACACCGCAGTTGTTGACACAGAAGCTAGATTTGCTGTTGGAGTGTTTGGAGAAAGATTTTGGGATAGAAAATGGGAGAATTGCGATCGCCGGGTTAAATCCCCATAGTGGCGAACAGGGACAACTTGGACATGAAGAACAAGATTGGTTAATTCCCTGGTTGCAGCAAGAGCGACAAAACCGACCACAATTGCAACTAGATGGGCCGATACCGCCAGATACGATGTGGGTTAAACCTGGTCAAGCTTGGTATGGAAATTCTTTAGTACAACAAAATCCTGCTGATGGATATTTGGCACTTTACCACGACCAAGGCTTAATTCCTGTAAAGCTGATGGCGTTTGATCGGGCAGTTAATACTTCTATTGGTCTTCCTTTTGTTCGGACTTCACCCGATCATGGAACAGCGTTTGATATTGCGGGTAAGGGAATTGCTGATGCTACGAGTATGAAAGCAGCAATAGATTTAGCGGCAGAGTTGGTTAGTCAAAGATTGGCTAAGAAAAATTAATTTTATAACTTAATTATAGAGGGTATTTCCTAGCTTTAAGTGAAGGCAATTTGTAAATACCAGCCATCCGTTTATTCGGACGACTGGTATTTTTTTGTGCTTATCCCAAATTTTACCTATGAGTGAAACTTCAGTTAAATTCTGTACATTTTGATTTTGTTGGAACTTATCTTGAGACGATATATTAAAAGCAATAAAGTTACTGTCTGAGGCTTGAGAAGACACGAAATCACCAAATCAATTTGTATTAACGTCTCAAAATAACGCAAGTTATAGGGTCAAGCCTCAGTAAAAGTATTTAGGTAAACAATAAAACTAATGCTGACTTAGATGAGTCATTCTTTTTATGAAGTACTTCTGAAATCAGAAAGTTCAGGAATTAGTATTTTCATCGGGCGCTTCAAACTTGTAACCATAGCCTCGCACAGTTTTAATAAACTCCGGTATGCTGGTATCGATTTCCATCTTCTTACGCAACTGACCAATATGCACATCAACCACCCGTCCATCTCCTACGTAGTCGCAACCCCAGATTTTTTGGATTAGCTGTGGGCGACTCCAAGCTTGATTAGGATGACTTGCCAAAAAATGTAAGATATTAAATTCCAGGGCTGTTAAAGCGAGAGGTTTATCGTTAAGTGTTACTTCGCGACCCTCTGGATTAATTGCTAGCTGCTTGAAGACAATCCGTTGTGTTGGGGAGGGGTTGATGTAGCGTATCCGTCTCAAAAGAGCTTCTACCCTAACTTCAACTTCTGCAAGACTAAATGGTTTAGTCATGAAATCATCAGCACCTGCACTTAAGATTTTAATTTTATCAGCCTCGTCAGTCCTACTAGTCAGTATCAGCACTAAAACATTAGTACGACTCTGCATTTCTTGGCAGAGGCTATAACCAGTAACATCGGGCAAATTCCAATCCAGAATCACTAAAGCTGGGTTAAATTGCTCAAACAATGATAAGGCACTTTTTCCATCTGCTGCGGACTCTATTTGATATTTCCGACTTAAAAAACGATAGACAAGATTTCGCACGCCAAAGTCGTCATCGACGATCAGAATTTTGGGAGTAGTAGCGGTAATCATAACCATAATGCTGCCTATTGTGGATTCTGCGATTCGCGGTTGCGCCAGTTTTGCTTTACGTGTTTTTGTTGGAAGTGGATTCACGCGCGTCTCTGCTGAGTACGATCGCTACTGTAGTACTTGTTTACAATTAATTTTCCATGAAGTTTATGAAAACTTCAGCCATCGTAATGCTTATAAAATGTATAAGTATTGTATGATTTTTGTATAATTTTGGATTTATATTGTATATTTTTAAACTTTCATACTGAAGATAAGTGTAATTGAAGACCATCTCCATAACCGCAAATAGTCCAGAGAAACACTAAAAATCACAGCAATTGCTACATGGAAGAGCAACCGGACTCTCTGATGAATTAGATATCTATAAAAGGCTCACAAATAAAGCTATAAGCCAATCTAGATTCTAAATTTCTATTTAAGCCAACTGTACTTTAGCCAACGAGTATGTCTTCTTGAAGAAGGTCTACGAAAATCTACCCTGGTGCATTTACATGTAGCTACCCTCTTAAGCATATACTATACTACAAGTTTCAGCCTGAGACTATGACCAGCCAAGGACTGAGAGCATCACCAGAAGGTATAAGGGCAGCAAAAACAGCTTTAACAGATAAAACCTGGAGTCAGCATAAATTAGCAACAGCTTTAGGAATTACACGTCAACCAGTTTCCAAATTTTTTGCCGGTGAGTCGGTTTCCCGCTCTTGTTTTGTACAAATTTGCCAACAGCTAGGGTTATCTTGGCAAAAGGTTGCTGGCTTACCTGAAGATGTGGCATTTGAGGCAACTCCTAAAGTGCAATTTAAACATGCTGACCTTGATACACTGGTGCGGGAAGTACGCCAAAAGCGCCAAGACAAAATTCAAGATCAGTGCAGCACCCTGCAAATGTTGGACATTGCCCAGACAGTCCAACTGATGGAAATTTACACTGATATTAATGTTTTAGAAAAGATAACTAGCCTGCAATGGCGAGAAATTTCTGACTTATTGAAAGATTTCAAATCTGAATCAAACTTTAATCAACTTACAGGATACAAGCGTCAGAGAAAATTACCAGGCTTAGAAGCGGTATCGCGACACTCAAAACTAATGTTATTGGGTAAACCAGCGTCAGGTAAAACCACATTTTTACAATATCTCGCGATTGAGTGTAACAAAGGCGAGTTTCAGCCAAACCGCATCGCAACTTTTATTAAGGTGAAAGAGTTTGCTGAAGATGCTAAAAGTGACAACCAATTTAATCTATTGAACTACATCAGCGAAGAATTCCTTAGTTGTGGTGTTGAAAAGGAATCAACTAAAATTCTGCTAACTGAGGGCAAACTGCTAATTTTGTTAGATGGATTAGATGAAATACCAGCAGAAAAGGTAGATAAACTCACAATCCAAATTCGCAGATTTACTCAGACTTTTTACAAAAATCAGTTTGTTATTAGCTGTCGGATTGCTGCCCAGAAATACAGATTTCAAGGATTTACCGAAGTTGAGGTGGCAGACTTTGACCAAGAGCAAGTGGAAGTTTTTGCCAAAAATTGGTTTGTTGCAGTTGCTCTTAATTCTAGGGAAGATGGGGAAGCCATAGGAAATTTATTTATTAATCAGCTACATCTGCCAGAAAATCAGCATATCCGAGAATTAGCAGTGACTCCAATACTGCTGCATTGGATTTGCTTAGTGTTCCAAGTAAAAGATGGATTCTCATTAAGCCCAGCCAAGTTATATGAGCAAGTACTGAATATTTTGCTGTTCAGATGGGACGAAATGAGAGGTATTAAACGCGATCGGGTTGGTTGTAATTTGAATCTATTAAATAAAAAAAAGCTCCTTTGTCAACTGGCAGCGATAACTTTTGAACGCGAAGATTACTTTTTTGAAAAAGAAACCCTTCTGCAAATGATTGCTGATTCTCTGGATACATTAGAAGGGATTTATTTAGAAGCAAATCAATTGCAGCTAGATTGGGAAGCAGTTTTGAAATTAATTGAAGTACAAGAGGGGTTATTGGTGCAAAGGGCGCAAGGAATTTACTCTTTTTCTCATTTGACGCTGCAAAAGTATTTCACAGCTAGAAAAATTGTTGAAATCTCCCAATCTGGTAAAAATCTGATTAGTCACATGACTGAAAAGCGCTGGCAAGAAGTATTTATACTAACTGTTAGTATGTTGTCAAATTCTGATGAAATGCTAAAGAAAATGAAGCAAAAAATTGATTTGCTAGTGGCTAGTGACGAGAGATTACAGTATTTTTTAACCTGGCTGCATCAAAAATCTAGTTCAGTTTCTACCAATTACAAAGCAGCAGCCGTTCGTGCTTTTTACCTCGTTTGCGTTGAACAAAGCTCTTGCGATAGACCTTGCACCTTTATCTATACTTCTGGTTATGACCTTGAGTACGCCCTTGTTGGTAACATAGCTTTTGACCCTCACCTTGCTCTTGATGAGTTTCTGTTCAGTACTGTTGCCTGTATTAACGAACTTGATTTTGCTTTTGAGCATAGTCTCAACGATGCCCTTGATCGTGCTCATGCCTTTGCTATTGCCTTTGATGAAGCTATTGACCTTGTTGTTGATCCTAAATTGAAACAAGTGCTGCAAAAACTTAAAAAACAACTGCCACCTATAGATAGCAATCTAGAGAATTTTAGGGATTGGTGGCAATACAAGGGCAAAATGTGGGGTGAACAATTAAGAAATATACTGATTAAGTATCGTAATATTGGCTATTACTGGCAGTTCAGCGAACAGCAAAAAGAATTGCTTCGGCAATATTACGATGTCAATAAATTGCTAGTAGATTGTCTTAATAGCGCCGCTTATGTAACTCCAAGAGTGCGACAGGAGATTGAGGAGACATTATTACTAGCGATCGCTGATATTGAAAAGGTACGCAATTCTTATTATTAATCACCGAATATTTTTCATTTTAAACTAATATCTTCATCAAAATATTAGAAGTTTAGCAAATTTAAAATTACCTGAATTGCTAAAGTATGATAAACATCAACCTGAAATATAGGACTCATATTTGATTGCCTGAAAAAATCTAAGTATATGTAGAGTGTGTTATTGCCGAGAGTCCGGCATCAAAACTTTCAGATGATGCGTTAGCCAGAGACATAACGCAGCCTCAGTGGATTTAAAAAATTAATGAAATTGTATTAAAAGCAAATGTTGTCTTGTCATAGTCTCAATTGGCATTATTTGCAATTGATTAATTGGTAGAAATTATTGAAATTACTCAGTCTATCTGAGGAGAGAGTTTGAGGATATTCATACCAGCGAAAGAGCAATTAAATATGTTGAGTTAGTTAAATTGCTATTAACACCGTCACCAAGGAATAATTATGGTTAACAATTTAGTAGGCGGCATCATTCCGCCACAGCCTCCAATAGAAGCACAATCTGATGCTCATACTCTGAAGACTCGTTTAGAATGGGGCGAACCAGCTTTTACAATCCTGGATGTGCGCGATCGCACGACCTACAACGAAGGTCACATTATGGGATCAATGCCAATGCCCGCAGATGAATTGGTAGAGCGTGCAGTACCTTCTTTGGATAAGAGCCGTGATATTTACGTTTACGGTGCTAATGATGAGGAAACTGCCCAAGCCGCACAACAACTGCTTTCTAATGGATTTGAGCATGTCTCTCAACTCAAAGGTGGTCTTGCTGCATGGAAAGCGATCGGTGGCCCAACAGAAGGCATTATTGAATCAAAAACTCCTCCAGGCGCAGATGACTACAATGTTGTAGCTCGGCTACAAAATCACCAAGAAAATCTGCAAAAGGGAGGTACTAGCGCGACGGAAACCATTAAAAAGGGAGCAAGTAACCTCAAGGAAAGCGTTCAAGAGGGAGCCAGTAACCTTAAGGAAAGCGTTCAAGAAGGAGCCAGTAATCTCAAGGAAAACGTTCAAGAGGGAGCCAGTAACCTCAAGGAAAACGTTCAAGAGGGAGCCAGTAACCTCAAGGAAAACGTTAGTGAATCTAAAACTCCTAGAGACACTGAATAATTCCAATATTGGATCTTAGGCAAAAAATAACTTAGCGATCGCAAATCGCACGCCAGTAGCTCATCAGGGAAACCCCCAGATACTAGAGGCTGCACGTAGCTTGCTTCCCCATAGGGGTAGGCGGACGTTTTAAACGGGGATTAAAATAATGGCGTTGCACAATTACGGGATGATTTTGGAATTTACATAAGAAATCACCGTGTCTCTATATCTTTGCATCAGCCTCAATCATCCCCTTATTCAGTAACGCCAAAATAATTCGTAATTCGTAATTGAATTCTTAACTACGAATTACGAATTAGTAATTAGTTAATCTCCTTTCTCAATAATTCTGGAATCTGAGAAGGGCGTTCAGCTACTGGAACTTGTGCTTCTTTTAAAGCAGCTAATTTACTTTGGGCTGTGCCAAAATTAGGATCGCGTCCGATAACCGTTGCTAAAGTCCCGGTTTGACGCCAACTTTTTCCCGGTGGTGCTTGTCGGCCGGCAATGTAGGCAATTACTGGTTTATCAATTGCCTCAGTAATATATCGCGCTGCTGCTTCTTCACTACCACCACCAGGTTGACCGACTAAAACGATCGCCTGTGTGGTTTCATCCTCATCGAGAATTTGCAGCCATTGCAGAAATGAGGAACCAACGATCGCATCACTACCAATACTGACACTAATCGATTGCCCCAAACCTGCTTTTGTTAATTCGTAGGCGATTTCATAGGTGAGGGTGCTACTACGACTGACGATCCCCACTGTCCCAGGGGTATAAAATTCGCTGGGTTGAGTCCCTAAGAGAATTTTTCCCGGTACAATGATCCCCGGACTATTTGGCCCGACTACCAAAGTTTCACAGGCTTCGGCTTTGCGGAGTAATTGCACCATATCCAAAGGCGGCACGCCAGCAGTAATAATTATGATCTGGCAAATATGAGATGCGATCGCTTCTAATGCCGCATCTAGCACGTCATAAGGATCTACACAAATAATTGTCGTGTCAATTGCTCCAAATTGTTCTATTACCTCTTCTACTAAGTCAAATACTGGCAGTCCATGCATTTCCTGTCCGCCACATCCAGGATTGACACCAGCTATCAAATTCGTGCCATAAGCTTTCATTTGAGCAACATGAGTGCCTGAGATAAATTCACAAAAGCCTTGAATTAAGACTTTACTTTCTGGCGTTAGGTTCATAAAAAATTACCGTAAGTTTGGCAACCCAGTGACTTGGATTACTGGGCATAAAAACGACAAGTTTACAGTGTCGTATTCAATTATTACTGAAATTACAAAAACGAGTACAGCACGATTTTAGATTTTAAATTTTGGATTGAAGATTTAAAATCCAAAATTTCAAAAGGTCTGAACCAAACGGTGTCTCCAAGAGTTAGCACCGAATTTATACCCGCCTTGCGATCAGCCAGCTACGTGGAATAAATCTAAAATCCAAAATCTAAAATTAAATGACAAGCCCCTAACTTTAAGTATGGGGTGAATCTAAAATCTAAAATTGTTTGACTACTTCTTATTAGTTGTTGGCCTAGCAAGACGAACTGCTGCCGCCACTGCCTCATCTAAATTTTCTACGACGACGAGCGCATCACTGTGGGTTGTTAGTGTTGCTAAATATTTTCTAGCAGCATTAAATTCAGAACCAGCAAGACGGATAACTAAGGATGGAAAATTCAGTTCTCGCCGAACTTTACTACCATTAGAACGTACAACCTGTGATTGAAGTTCGCTGTTGTCTGGCTGCACAACTCTGGCTATCACTTCAGCCACTTCCTCAGTTTGAGGAATGCTACCCAGAAAGTTAATTAATATTACTTGAATGCTTTTATCAGCCTCCAGCATTTTCAAACCTATCTCTAGGCGATCGCAGAAGGTCGTTGGTGTAGTATCTGTGAGGAAAGCATGACGTAGATTCAAACAAACACCTGGGTTCCCACCAGCATTAGCGACTAAATCCAAAGTTGCCATCACCGAACCAGTACCATTACCTAAAATACCGATTTTTCCGTGCATTTCTACACCATCCCAGTCGCCCAAAATACCATTGATTTCAGTACTGGTATGACGGCTGATAATTTTTGCCGCCATCTCGGCAAGATCGGGATGACGCTTGATCGCCCGTTCGTTGACCCTGACTTTACCATTAAGAGCCATAACTTGACCAGTAGCGCTGACTGCCAAGGGATTGATTTCGACTAAATCCAGGTCTTTTTGCACAAATAACTGGTACATCTTCTGGACAACGCTGCTTACCGACTGCATCAGCGTCCCCTGCAAACCCATTTTCAAAGCCAATCGTCGGGCATAAAATGGTGAGAATTCCTGTTCTACGACAACATAGTGCATTCTTTCTCCAGCGGATTCCCAATCGATGTCTGCTTCTTTGCAACCTAAAAGTACCGGTCGGCAGACAGCAGTATCCAAAACCACCGCGAGATAAAATTCCTGGTTGGCGTCGTATTGGGATTCTGCTAACACAACTTCTGGCAACTCGCCCCATATTGGTAAACTAAAGATATTTTGAGCAGCTGCGATCGCATCAATAGTCGTTTGGGCAAACCTAACTCCACCTGCTTTTGCCCGTTCCGCGCCATGTACTTGAGATTTTAGTACAATTGGAAAGCGAATTTTTAAACGTTTCAAATCTGTAGGATGGTCAATTCGTTGGGAAGGCAATACCGGAATGCCTATCTTCGCAAACCATTCTTTAACTTGGTACTCTAATAAATCCATTGATACACCTTGTATTGAGACTTTCCAAGCTTTTGATTAGTCCTGTCTTAATATTTTGCAGCACCTTTATTGCAGAATTAAGCTTTTGGCAGCTATAAAAACTTATTTTTCACGGATCAATTTTATCGAATTCAGCAAATGAGGCATATTAATTTCGATAGCCAACCTGTTTGTGCCAGAGCCACAACACGTAATTAATCTCTTCAGTAAGTTTCCCAGCATAGAAGATAACTAGCATTTCTGTCAAAACCCTCTGACATAGCATCTTTTCCTTAACCTTGAGATAATTTGGCCACAACTGTGCAACTAGAATTTTGCCAAGCTGTAGCGACTGTGAATTTTATTGTCGCGAAATAATGCAGTGAAAACACTCAAAAATTTTATTATTCCCATTTTTTATTTGTAATTTATATCTGAAGACAGATTATTTAATTTTGCATCTATCACTATAAAAATGTAGCGACGCGAACAATAACTGCTTTTTGAATTTTTGGTGAAAAGTCAGAATTTGTGTTAGAAAGTTGGTCGTTCAGATTTTCAGGCTGTGGTTGCTTAAACTGTGCATTTGCATTCAAAAAACCGAGAAAGTTCGTTTCATCCCCTTAAAAATAATCAAAACAATATAGAAGTTCAGCGGGAAAGCTCTATGAAAGTAGCAGTCCAGCAGGAAGATTTACAGCTTTTAGCCAAAACTTTGCAGGAACAATTACTTGTAGAAGTCTCAACTGCTGAAGTCTTCGAGGTTAAATGCGCCGTCAATAAAGACGGGCTAATGATTTTAACGCAACATGCATCAGATGTAATAGTTGATGCTCAACTAATTTTTGCAGTCATCGAGGAAGTACTTCAGTCTCTAGCACCCCACAAAAAGCAGCGGGTGCAATGTTTCCTCAGAGTTTTTGGTGAACAACTCCCTTATGCCAAATGTTTTTTGGCGTTGAAGCAGACGGAGAGATGGGGGGATGGGGGGATGGGGGGATGGGGAGTAGAAGAAGCAGGGGAAGCAATATCCTACTCATCCTCCTCATCAGCTCTGACATATTCTCCATCAATTGATGAGGCTGAGGAAGAGGAACTGTTTGACCCGTTTGCAGATGTGCCGAATTTGTCGGCTTTAAAGCCAGGATTCCAAGTCAAACCGATCCTACTAGGTGCAGCGTTGCTGGGAATTGTAGTTTTAGGCGGTGGTGCTTACTTCTTGACTCGCCCTTGTGTGATGTCTGAGTGTAAAGAAATACAAAACGCTGAGGAAGTAAAAACAAAATCCCCGCAACTGATGCGCCACGCCAAATCTGAAAAAGAATTATTAGCTATACAACAGCAACTTGCGGCAGCCAGTACAGCCCTGAATATAATTCCTAGTTGGTCGCCCCGTTACCAGGTATCAAAAGAACTAAAAGCAAGTTTGTCTGGACGGTCAGAAAAAATCAGCCAGGTGGTCATGGCTTTGCAGACAGCATCTTTGGCGACACAAAAAGTTCAAACTCCTGCATATAGCCTAGAGGAATTACAAGCTAGGCAACACTTATGGCGACAGGCTATAGCGCCACTAGAAGCTATAAGTTCCAGTAGTGAACTCTATGGACTGGTGCAGGGGAAATTACTTAATTATCGTGTCCATTTGCACGCCGTAAATCAACAGATATTTACTGAGGAAAATTGGCTGAAAAAACTAACAGCGGCAAAAGCTGTAGCTGTTGCAGCCCAGAAGCGGCAAGCTACTGCTAAATCCTTGAATGACTGGCAAAAGGTGCAGTCTACTTGGCTGGTGGTAGTTAATACCTTGAATACCATTCCCCGAACTAGCGCTGGATACCAAGAAGCCCAAAAGCTGTTGATAGATTATAAACCTAAGTTATCAGTAGTACGCGATCGCGCTACTAAAGAACGATTTGCTGTTAAAAGCTACCAACAAGCCCTTAGCACTGCCAAGCAAGCCAAAGTATATCAGCAACAAAACCAATGGCAAGCTGCGGCGACATACTGGGATCAGGCTTTGCAAACTGCTAAACAGATTTCTGAAGATAGCTTGTACTACACTCAGGCTCAGTCTCTTATCGAACCCTATTCAGCAGCCCTCAAACAAGCACAAGAAAAAGTACAAGTTGTTAGTAGTTTGCAACAAACCCGCACTGACTTGGATAAAACCTGCATTAATGGAATTCGGATTTGCACTTTTAGTGTGGACAATGCAGGAATTATTGTCCGGCTAACGGCTGAGTATGACCAAATCAGGCAAAATAACTTGGCTAATCCTTATTCTGAGAACTCGGATACTGCTGTTGATGTTACCAATCACTTGCAAATCTTACGGGAAGCTTTAGCTGTAATTAGTGACAATGCTAATGTGTCCCTTTTCCTCTATGATTCCCAAGGTCAGGTAATCTATACACGGACTTTAGGCGGGTAAGTGCGATCGCTCCTTGTACTGAACTTAAGTGTGGTGCGTTGGCGTAGCCCGTCGTAGACATCGCTTCTTTGCAATAACCTTGATAAGTAATCAGGCAAAATTAATTGCAAGCGATCGCCCCTTGTAATTAATTTGAGTGTTCGTACATTGGCGTAGCCCACCAAAGGTATCACGGATTCGATCATCCTCAACACTCACAACAAAGAACATATTTGATTTTCTGACAGGATGAGAAAGATGAAACGCCTAATGGTAAGGCTTTAGCCTCTGGACTTATCCAAATGTAAGCAGAGTGTGAGAGTTGAGGAGGTATCAATTACTCAATACTCTTGAGCGATCAACGGTAAGTAGCCAGATTCATGAATGCTTTATGGAAATCCAACAGAAATATATGAAGTTTTGTTACGTAATGCGTAATTATAACTAGCCAAGCTGAATTGATAATTATGGGAGTTCGCAAGAGCTTTAGAAACCGAATGCTTTCGTGCCACTCTAGACTCTTTATCCTTAATTCCTTCGTCGCCAAAATGTACTAATCGAAGTCACGTTAGTTTAGTACATCACAAAATAAGTTCACACATCTACACAGTCTGCAAAGAGAGCAAAATTTATGGATTCTAAAATAGGACAATCAACAATCATAGATGCTCAAACATTAGAGAAGTTAGAAGCAGAGATTCAGCAAGAAATGTGTGAGATTTTGAAGAATGCTAACTTTGACAAGATACTTGAAAAGTATGGTATATCAGAAGAAAAAAATTTGCAATTGGAATGCAATTTAGACTTAACTCAAATTACAATTAGTGGTACGGAACGTTCACTCATAGCACCACCAAGTAAACGTACCTTACTATCGGGTTGCTGGTGTCCGTGTAGAGGTGTTTGTCCTTGCTCATCCTCATGTTAAGTAATTTCATAAAATTTTGTCTTAATTCTCAATAAGCATATTTGTCAACTTTGAAGTTGACAAATATGCTTTAAATTAAACACTGGTAAAAATGTAAACTAGGACTTATGTAGTGAATACAAGTAGTCTTTTGAGATGGTTCCAAGGGCTAGGATTTTTATTAGGTAGTGCAATAGCACAATTACCAAATTGTGCTATTGCACAAATACCAATAATTCCGGATGGTACTCTATCTACTAATTCTCTTGTTAAAACACAGGACAATATAACAACTATTGAAAATGGAACTTTAGTAGGAAGCAATTTGTTTCACAGTTTTAAAGAGTTTTCTGTACTTCCTGGAACTACTGCTGAGTTTAGAAATACTGAAGGTGTTGAGAACATTATTAGCCGGGTAACAGGGAAGTCTGTTTCTAATATTGAAGGCATCATTAAAGCTCAACATAAAGCCAATCTGTTTATAATTAACCCTAACGGGATCATTTTTGGCTCCAATGCTTCTTTACAGATCGGCGGTTCATTTGTTGCAAGTACCGCGAGTAGTTTGAACTTTGCCGATGGTACTAAATTTAGTGCCACAAATCCCCAAACCACACCTTTGCTGACAGTAAGTGTACCTATTGGTTTACAATTCGGAGCGACTGCGGCTCCCATCCATAATCAATCCCAAGCAAAGAATCCAGATGGTATAACTAATCTTTTTGGTCAACCAGTTGGTCTACAGGTTAAGCCAGGTAAAACCTTGGCATTAGTGGGTGGTGATATCACGGTGGAGAATGGAAATTTAACAGCAGCATCGGGGCGAATAGAGCTAGGAAGTGTTGCTAGTAATAGTTTAGTCAGTCTGAAACCAACGAGCCAAGGCTGGAGTTTGGGATATGAAGGTGTCCAAAATTTCCAAAACATTCGACTAATTCAGAGGCAAACTGTTGATGGTTCTAATATTTCATCTATTGTAGATGCTAGTGGCGATGATGCCGGGAATATCCAGGTACAGGGCAAGACAGTCGAACTAAGTGGTGATTTTGTGCGCTTGATCAGTTTAACTACGAGTGACAAAAATGGCGGAGATATAACGATTACGACTGAAAAATTAATTGTTCAGAATGGCGCACAAGTGGGCACTTCTACTTTAAATAAGGGTTCGGGAGGAAACTTGATTGTGAATGCCTCTAAGTCTGTACAGTTGATTGGTAATAACTTACCAGATAGTACTACTACACTGTTTACTACAACTTTCAGTGATGGAAATGCGGGTAATCTTACGATCAAAACTGGAAAGTTGCGTGTCCAAGGAGCAGAGATATCAGCAGGGTCTACGGCAATAGTGGGAGACTCACAATTGATAATAGCTGAAGGAAAAGGAGGGAATTTGACTGTGAACGCCTCCGAGTCCATAGAGCTAATTGGAACTTCGGCAACAGATGATTCCCATCCCAGTGGCTTGTTTACTTCGGCTATAAAGTACGGAAATACTGGAAATATAAACATAACCACGGGCCAATTGTTTATCCAAAACAATGCTGCAATAGCTGTGGATGTTGCGATTCCACCAAATGCGATTCTCCCAGAAAACATAAATATTACAGAAACACCAGGTGCACTAAATATAACTGCTCGCTCCATCCTGCTGGACAACCAAGGACAAATCACATCTGATAGTGAGTCAGGACAGGGTGGGAATATTGCGCTACAGGTGCGGGACTTATTACTAATGCGCCGCAACAGCCAAATATCCACTAATGCGGGGGGTGATGGAGATGGCGGTAATATCACCATCAAAGCACCTAATGGCTTCCTTGTCGCCGCTCCCTTCGGAAATAGCGATATCACCGCCAACGCAGTTTCTGGCTCAGGTGGTAAAATCACAATCACCGCTAAGAGCATCTTTGGTTTTGTGCCTCGCACCCGTACAAATGTAGAAATGCTTGATCCAAAGGAAATAAACCCGAATAACCTGCGAACAAGTGACATCACCGCATTTTCTCAACAAAACCCTTCATTAAGTGGCACTGTACAAATCAACTCCCCAGATGCTGACCCCAGTAAGGGATTAGTGGAATTGCCTGTAAATCTGGTTGATGCTTCGCAGCAAATTGCTGCTGGTTGTGATTCTGGTGGAAAAATAGCAAGAAGTTCATTTATTACTACTGGGCGTGGAGGATTAGTAGCCGATCCCACGCAGCCATTGATAGCTGAGGATGCAGTGCTGGCAGATTGGATCACACTCTCTCCAGAGAGTCAGAAACGTGCTAGCGGTATTCAGAAAAAAGCGGTTGTTCAGGCGCAGCGAAACACAGAAGAAAAATCACAGAAAGCTAATTTTGTCAATGAACCTACTCAAATTGTAGAAGCCCAAGGGTGGGTTATAGATGCCAATGGTAACGTGGTTCTGGTTGCTCAAGTACCCACTGCATCGCCCCATAACTCCTCGCTCACCGCTACATCTTGCGCTGCTAATTAGAAGATGAACAGTCAACTTAGAGCCAAGGCGAATGGAATTCGCGGCTACACAAACTCTCGTCCGCCTCCGCGGACTAAGGAAAAATTGAGGGCTTGAAACCTACGAAGGTGGGTAAAGTCTCGTGTAGACGAGGTTTCTAACCGCCCTTTAGACTATAAGTTAAACTGTTTCTGGATCAATGTTTAATTCTCATAACTTCGCGGCCATGCGCGATGCCTATTCCCTAACTCGTCTCCTGAATTTGCAAACGAATAGTGTGTTCAGTCGCACCACTAAGTTGCAATTCCATGATTTCACCACCTAGAGGTTCCAAGCAAGTGAGGAGCGATCGCAAGTTGGGTGTACTTGCGCCAGTATCTACATATAATCGATCTGCCAAATTGCCGATCCGTTTCCAAGTCATATACAATTTAGCGATCGTTTGTTCAATCTGCGATGCTTGATTTACCAAATCAGCAGCAATGCTCAAACAGCCGACTCTTTGCGCTTCTTCTAAGGCTGTTTCAATATCAACATCTTCCTTTGTCAGCGCCTGAACTTGAGCCGCCCCTTTGAGATATTTGGCTAAGTTACGCGCTTCAGTAGTTACTTGTTTCAAGGTATCCACATCAGGATTGGCAGCTATTTCTTTCTGGATAAACTTTTGGTGCGATTCTGGCAGTTTTTCCATTTCCTTCACCAGTGGGGCAATGTAGCGTGGGGGGAGGGTGTTATCTGCTGCTTTTTCTTTAACTGCTTCGGGTAATAAATCTGAGGACATAGCTGTCCATTCATCGCTGAGTTGACGCACTTCCCGCCTAGTGATGCGATCGCCTTTTTGGGCGGCTTCACTCACCATCTGCTGCACTTCTGGGGATGCTTTGGAGGTTTCCACAAAAGCCCGTTTACTGAAGTTGTTCACAGATCCGGGGTCAAGTTTACCGTCTTCGATGAGAGTATCGGCACTATTCGCCAGTTGAATCCAGGCATAAGCTTGACTTTTGCTGATTTCCCGCTCTTTTAGCCATCGGAGAAAGCCAGTACCGCGTCCGTCACCACCCACTTTCTCTCTGTCGCGGATAGCTCGTAAAATTCGCCCCCGCCAGATTTCAGTTTGCAAATCAAAGCGATCGCATACCTGCCAAGCAATTTCGAGCTGCTGTTGAAAATCTGACTCTAGAATCTGTTCATCTTCTGGATCGGGCAGTTCAAAGCTGATATCTGCTGGCTGTAGTAACGCAGCAGCAAGGTCGTTGATGGAGTCGGTGTCTTGCACGATTGATGACTAACTAGTGGATGCGATCGGCTTATTATGCCACAATCTGTAGACTATCACTTAAGGGGGAGTGCGGTATTTTGAATTACAACAAATATAGTAAGAAGGGGTAAACCACCTCAGTGAGGTTTTTAATTGATCGGAGACAATAAAAATAAAACGATGAACCAGGTAGACTACCTCCGCATTAGCTTAATTGATCGCTGCAATTTCCGTTGTCAATACTGTATGCCGGAGGGAGTAGAACTGGACTATATTCTTAAGCAACAGCAGTTGACTGATGAGGAGCTGCTCACCTTAATTCAAGAGGTATTTATTCCATTAGGCTTTAATCGGTTTCGTTTGACTGGAGGTGAACCCTTATTGCGTCCACGTGTAGTGGATGTGGTAAGCGCGATCGCAACTCTCCCCCAAACTCAAGACCTCTCAATGACCACCAACGGTTTTTTGCTGGCTCCGATGGCGCAAAACCTATATAATGCTGGTCTACGACGAATTAATATTAGTCTGGACTCTCTTGATCCCGACACTTTTGACCAAATTATCGGTAATCAGGGGCGTTCTCGTTGGCAACAAGTTTGGCATGGCATTCAAGCTGCTCATCACGTCGGATTCGACCCACTGAAGCTGAATGTGGTGGTGATTCCAGGCGTTAATGACCACGAAATTCTAGATTTAGCTGCCCTGACAATTGACAAACAGTGGCACGTTAGATTTATTGAATTTATGCCTATTGGTAATGTGCATTTGTTTGGCGATCGCGGTTGGGTATCTTCAGCCGATTTACGGCAACAAATCCGCGATCGCTGGGGCTTGACAGAATCCCAAGTTCGTGGGGCTGGGCCTGCTGATGTCTTTAAAATTCCCGGTGCGAAGGGGACACTAGGATTTATTAGTCAGATGTCAGAATGTTTTTGCGATCGTTGTAACCGGATGCGCCTGAGTGCTGATGGCTGGCTGCGTCCCTGTTTATTGAATGAAACTGGTCAAATAGATTTAAAAACTGCTCTGCGTTCTGGTATGAGCACCACTCAATTACAAGAGCACGTCAGGCATTTACTCGGAATCAAGCCAGAAATTAACTTTAAAGGGCGCGATTCCGGCATTTTAGGTACATATACACGCACAATGTCGCAAATTGGTGGTTAGTCATTAGTCACTGGTCATTTGTCCTTTGCAAATGACTAGGGACAAATGACCCTTCGGGTGACGCTCGTGCCTCGCTAACGCTAGTTGCTCATGGGGGAAACCCCCATCGCCTTTGGCGTCTCCCTTTGGGAGAAGACCGCACTAGCTCACTAAGGACAAATGACTATTACGCTTGTCGTGAGTAGTACTCAACCACAAGTAGTTCATTAACTTGTAATGCCACCCATTCTCGTTCAATAACGCTGTTGACTTTACCAACCAACTTATTTTTGTCAAACTCCAAATGACTGGGGAGGTTTGCCAAACCGGGATATTGCAAGTTAGCTTCCACCAACTTCCGTGATTGTGCCCGATCTCTGACCGCAATTACTTCACCAGGACGGCACTGGTAGCTGGCAATATTCACCACACGACCGTTAACAGTTACGTGACCGTGATTCACCAGTTGACGAGCTGCTGGGATAGTTGGGGCTATACCCAAACGGAAAACGGTATTATCTAGGCGCATTTCTAGCAATTGCAGCAGCACTTGTCCGGTAGAACCAGTAACACGCCTGGCTTTCCGCACATAGCGTAGCAATTGCTTTTCAGTCAAACCGTAGTTGAAGCGGAGCTTTTGCTTTTCCTCTAGACGGATAGCATACTCAGAGCGCTTTTTGCGGTTCTGACCATGCTGACCAGGTGGGTAAGCGCGTCTAGCGCTTTTACGAGTCAATCCTGGTAAGTCGCCCAAGCGACGGACAATTCTGAGGCGTGGCCCTCTATATCGGGACATGAGTTTCCTTAATCTAATCCTGTTTAAACTTTACTTAGACATTCCATTTTGACATTCCCCTGATCAAAAATCAGGAAATTCTTGGTTTTGCGAGGCTGCTTACCTTGGTATGACGGTTCTTACCAATGTAGAGGCATCTTCTTTGCGCCAGTTGCTTTATAGTCGGTAGAGCCGACGCACTGGCTTCCAAGCCTGAATTCCGACGTGCCCCGCCGTACTCCTGCCAATAAGTTTTTTGTGTTTATTTAGTTTCGTAGGCTACTCAATCATCAGATTGGTTTACGCAGTATTCTTACTCTGAAATACTTTTTACGTTGCCTACTTATCTTTCAAACAGTTATATTAACACAATTTTCGACATAATTAATTATGTCTATACTTTACTCCCGCCGAAATTCTTTGATTACAGAGGATTTTTAAGATATTTGAGTTAGCATAACCTTGGGTGTTTGGAGAATGGCAATATCAATGAGCAAAAAAGTGGTTAGCAGAGGTAAGAACAAACAAGGCAGTTCCACCTCCAGGATTCTAACAGTACCAGTTTTGGCTATAGCTGGATGGTTGACAACAATCTTGCCTAATGTGGCTGTTGCTGCCTCCTACAGCAACGATTATAGTGTCTGTGCTGGTCGCCTTCTGAGCGTAGGCATAACGGCAGAAGCGGCATCACAAGGTTGTGCAAAGGCACTGCGTCCAACAGATTTGGCTGGTTGCGTGGCTAAAATTGAGAAGCAGACCCAAATTGCCGCAACAGATGCGCTTTCTTCTTGTGGGAAGGCCCGGCGTCCTGAGGAGTTAGCTACTTGTGTAGTCGGTGTCAGTTCTAGTACTCAGGAAGCAGTTAATCCCGCAGCTTTAGATTACTGTGGTCGTAGTTTGTTGCCCGTGCGCTTTGGTCAGTGTGTGGTTGGCTTGCGTAGTAAAATCGACCTTCCTCCTACCCAGGCGTTGGATACCTGTATCGATGCCAGTGACACCGTTATCGGCGCTTCATCTTCGTCTACACCACCGACTATCATTCCAGCCGGATCAAGTCCAAGTATCGAGACTACCCCATTTCCAACGCAACCCCTCGTTCCAGCCCAGCCCTAATTGAATTCCAAGGATGCTAGGTTGAAAGTTAATTAGTAGGATGGGCATTGTCCCACCCTACTATTACTGGAACAATACTATTCGGATAAAACTCGCTATAATTGCCTTCTACTTACATATTATACAAACTGAATATTTAACAATACAAAAGTCACAAGCAATTTTGTGACTTTTGTACTACTAGTAAAGTATTACAATGTAAATAGATCAACCATACCCTTACTCTTAAGCAAGGGAAAAGATCAGTAAAAAGTTTACTTTGTCAGCCTTTTGAATTTCGCGTAATGGCACTAGCACAGCAAGGCGGAAGTGAACCACCCATCTCAAATAAATGAAACCCTTGCAGTAGCGGTACTAGTCTTCTCTTTCGCCAAAAGCAGTCTGTAAAACCACTGCAATACCACCGTCTTGGTGATATTTATCTGCCCAGGCACGGATAACTTCATCCAATTCTTCCATAGCCTGCTCCATTTTTTCTGGGAGGATATCAAGTTCTTCCAGCAAGCGCATGGCATTTCGTCGCCGTTCTGCCCAATTTTTCATCATGCGGAAATACCGAGCGGTATCTTCAACCATGATGTAGGTACGTTCTTGATCGTCTGCTGGGGCATAAAAAGGCCGGGTAAGAGCGTAGAAGGGCATTCCCCAAGGAGAATCAATGCGTGTTACCGTGCCTGAATAAAGCAGACGGCGCTTGATATGCTCACCTAAGGCTTCGCTCAAAGGCATTTGGTGTTCGGGTGGCAAGTCTTCTTGCGATCGCCTGTGCAAAAACTCGATCAAATCCAGAAACTCAAAAGAGCTAACTAACTGGGCATCAGGGAGATTACTTGGCAGTTTCTGCTCAATTTGTCTTTTTTCTTCACTTGTCAGACTGCTACCAGGAACGCGCGATCGCCCCGGTTGCCAAGGATACTTTTCTAGCCAGACATAAGGCAATTGAATCAAATAGCGCGGTTCTTGAGAACCCAGCATTTTTAACAGTTTGCCTTCTGTTAGTGCCTGTCTGACTTCTTCTACAATAATTTTTACTCGTTTCGGCTCTAGGTGGTGCAAATGCCCTGTCATCCGCAGGTTTTGTCCCTGCTCTAGATAGGTCATGTAAATTGCACACTTTGCTGCTGTTGCGGCTGCGTCTAAAAATGCCCCATGCCTGTGCCCACTCGTCCGCATGGCACTAAAAGCCAGATAAAGCATGATCTGATCCATCGCACTGGGGTCAAGACGTTTGATCAGATCTATGTCGTTACTCATATTACAGACAATTGAATAGCACGTTTACACAGTTTTTAATCGAATGAAAATAGGTAGTATACACCTGGCTGAAGGCAATGTCTTTACTTCAGACTATATTAGTATGCGATAACTACGAAATCGGTGGTAGCCCAAACTACCATTTTCGCATATTTTCTGGGACAAAAGCAGATTCGTTTGTTGTTACTATAACTGTCTCTGCATCTGACCAGAAAATTACAGACATCACCGAGTTCAGCTTGACGGCGGTTTACATCCCAAAAGTCAAATGTGTGGCAACTAATCTACAAAGCCTTTCGGTTCTCTGGGATTTTTCTCATCTTTCAAGAGCAACAACGTCAAGCTGCTTACACCTAATTATGGCACTATGCCGACTCGGAGTAAAAACTAGTTTGCGCGGTTCATCTGGGATATCTGTTACTAGAAAAAGATGGTTTTTTTCAGCTTTGGCGAATTATTTGTAGTACACAGGTGACTAAAAATAATTGGGAGTGATCTAAAAAGAAATCGCTTACCAGGTGTAGCCACATTTAGAGGTTGAGCCACACGGCTCGTTGTGAACAAGATGAAGTTCACAACCTCCAGTGATGTCTCGGCAGTATCAGCCGTTGGCTTGAGAGAAGATAGTAGACATCAAGTAGATCAATTAATTCCAATTTCAAAATACCTGTTGCTTTTTCAAATATCGTTCCTTATCATATCATTAATTTTTAGTTTGGGAATAAAAATATGGATTTTAAAGTTGATAAATAATGTGTTTTTAAATATTTTATCTTTTGGCTAAATCAAGGTTTGATGATAATTTTAGACTTACTCCTAAATCAAGCCTGATTGATATTTTTATATTGATGATTAGACACAGAAAGGCGCGATTAATTCCGATTGAATCGCGTAGCTATAAGGCTTTGTTGAGCGTGCTAAGAACTAAAAGTTTAGTTACTAACCATACATATAATAAAACATCTTAGATTCCATCTGATGATTATTTAGAGACTTTTTTTCGATAAATTTATATTTTTTTCATGAAAGAATTTTAAATTTTCATGATTTAACTAATTCATTAGCTACTTCAAAGGATGTTTTTACCTCGCTGTTTTATATATTTGAGAGACTTGAATTACGTAGATAGTTTGTTGCTATAACAAAGAGGAGAATCCGCAGTAGGCTATGATATAAGCTTCTTTCTCTGGGTGTCTGGGCGATCGCAGACTAAATTGACTAGTAGAGAACGACAGAAATAAAGATACCATTTCACCAAACACAAGAGCATGGAAATGAGTAATTTTGGATTCAGCCTTACCCGCAGGGGTTTTCGTAGGATAAAGGTACTAGCTGTTTCACGAGCGATCGCTCCATATATTCATGTAGCTACAATAGTCTTTGACGCTTAAAAAACGGGTTACTCTAAACATTTCTCCTACTTCTTGATCTTCTAGTTCCAAAATGTGCTGCAATGGTCTTAAATCTTTGCCAATCTCCTATCTAAGCAAGTACTCGTACTCAATTGATCGAGTCAGTACTACTCATACTGCTTATATATACGTGTTTTCCCTACCTGTATCAGGCTAAATCCCTAAAAATATATTACAAATCAAGTTATAAGAGAAGGCAGGAGGTAGGCAGTTCCTCCTGGAGGAAAGAATTATGAATAAAAACTTAGTTCTGAGTTATTACCCAGTTTAAAAAGAAGATACTGCTACCAGAGGCGCTCTTGGTAATACAAAGCGTCCACAGCCTAAGTCCCAGTAAAGGTGGGTTCCTCCTGAATCTAGATTACTGCTCGCTCATCTATTAAATGTTATCTGCACCTATACAGCAGTCCTAAATCATTCGTGAAAACTTAAATCCCCGACTTCTCAAAGAAATCGGGGATCTTGTTTCTTACAGATAATTTAGAGAAGTTACAAGTGTGTGCATTAGCGTCAGAACTGATGCTGAGAGTGATGGGAGGTAAAGTAGCTCCCATCACACCGAAACTGATTGAACTCGCCATTTAATTCGTCGGACTAGAGGGTTTAACCTGATTTCGCATTGTTTCAAAGCTGAAAGCAGCCGCACCAAAGGTCACAAATAACACTCCCAGAATTTGCACAATATCCAAATTTTCTTGAATGATTAACCCAGCGAAAATCACGGTTAAAACTGGGATGCTACCACCGATGAGCGCCGATCGCGAGGCACCTAGTTTACTAATACCAACATTGTTGAGCAGATAGCCAGCAAGAGTCAGCACACCCAAAATAAACGCACTTAAAACCAGTTCCAGCATCTTAGAGGGGTCAACTACTACCAAGTTCCAACTGCTTGGCAAAGGTAGCATCAAGCAGATAAAGCTCAACAACAACATGGTAGCGAAGTTAATTAAAGTAAAAGTCACGGGATGCAGTTTGCTAGCACAAACCCGCGTCAGAATTATGTAGGCAGCAAAAGCCACGCCCGAAAGAATGGCGGTGCTGCTTCCCATTGAAGTATTACCTATCCCAATGCTGGGAGAACCGCTTAAAACCAACAATTCACCGCAGCAAATCGCGGCGATCGCAGCGATGCGGAATAGAGTGGGGCGATCGCGAAACAGAAACCACGACAACAGACCACTAACCATTGGATAGACAAAGAACAGTGCGATCGCCATTCCAGTTGTGACTTGAGCGATCGCAATGTAGATGAGTACCTGAGACAAAAACAAAAAGCACCCACTCACAATTGACAACACCAAAATCTGCTTGGTAGCTGCATTGGCAGGTGTGGGATTTCCTCGGACTGAAGCGGCCAAGTTTTCCAAATCTTGCCACAGTCTGGGATGCAATATAGGAGACAACAGTACCATCAGTGGTACTACTACCATAAACCGTAGCGTCAAAATTAACAGAGTATTACCCAAAGTCGGTGGTAGCAGCTGCTCTACCTCTAATACTCCAAAAATCTGGGAACCTTCGTGGAAAATTACTTTGATGGCTACGTTGTAAAGTGACGATACTACTGCTGATAAGACAATCAACAAGAAACCAATTTGCAGGGGCGAAAAACCGGAAGAATTAGGCGATCGCGATTGTGAGGGTTTTGCTTCCGCCTGTGGTTCTAGGGCAGTGGTAGATGAGGATTTAGCTTTGCTCTGCGATTCGTTCTTACGGCGGACAGAAAGTGGTTCAATAGGAATCTTTAGAGAAGGTCGGATTGTTCTCGGCTGTAGTACAGCTGGGATCGCAGGCTCTGATTTCGTTTCGTTTTCTGGCGATTCCTGATTGAGGACAGAAATTGGCTCAGTGGCATTGTCTTTTGGTGGGGGAACTACAGCCGCAGTAGGTTCTGATGGCGTTTCCCTTGACGACAAATCCTTGCTGGGAGAAGAAATTGGATTTGCGGTGTTTTCTTTAACAATCGGCGGCTCTAATGTCGTTTCCCTTGCCGACAAATCCTTGCTGGGAGAAGAAATTGGATTTGCGGTGTTTTCTTTAACAATCGGCGGCTCTAATGTCGTTTCCCTTGCCGACAAATCCTTGCTGGGAGAAGAAATTGGATTTGCGGTGTTTTCTTTAACAATCGGCGGCTCTGATGTCGTTTCCCTTGGTGAAAATTGATTGGAGATCGGGGAAATTGGCTCAAGGGAATTTCTTACTATTTCCTCAAACTCTGGCAGGGATGTATCAACAGAACTATTTTTTTCTGGCTCCGTAAACTGCAAAACAGTAGGTGTACCTGCTGTTGCTGGTTTGCGTGAAGTTTCTTCTATAGTTTTTTCTAGTTCTCCATGCAGCCGATTAACAAACTCCGCTAAAATCGTTTCCCCTTGCTGCTGCTGGCTATACATCCTTGACAACTGTTGGGAAAGATTACTTTGATAGTTCTTTAGCTCCTGTTGCAGCGAATTAAAGGTAACAGTAACGGTGTCATCTAGGCTGTCAAACATGTGTTCGACTTTTTCATTGATTTCACCTACTACATTGCTACTCACTTCAGCGGACTTCAACGCAGCTTGTTCATAAGATTTGCCCTCTATGCTTTGGTTAGCTAAAGTTGCCAGAGAGGATTGCAGTTGCGAAGATATATGCTTTGCCAGAACTTCTGCCAATTGACGAATTAAAACTTGCTGCTCAGTGATTTGGCGCACTTGTTGTAAATGCTCTTTTTCCTCTACCAAGCTTTGAATCTCATCAGATAACCGATTTTTTTCTGACTGAAGCCGCTTTACGTCTTCCTGCAATGCTCTGAGGACATTCTGCTGAAGATTTTCTAAATCTTCAACTACAGCCCAAAGAGCATTTTCTGCTGCTCTAGATAGCTCGCCTCTGATTCTCGGGTTTTCTGGTTGCTTCTCGAATCGCCCCATTAGCTTCTAACCTCTAACACCTTGACGATAAAGCTGCTTCCCGTACACTTTATTGGCGGTCATCCTAATTTCCTGTATTTTGTCAGATAAATTAAAAATATTAACAGCACTTCCGCATTTCAACGTAATTCTGTCATACTGGACACAGGTTGGCAAAGCATCAAGTTTGCCCCACGGCTGACTACACCGTGTTCTCTTCAACATTGACAAGTATTTGGCCATTCGATTTGGGATTTTGGAATTTAGAATTTTGGAATGATCACCACGACTGGAAGTCGCTTGAGCTAAGACTTTTTTGTTTTTGGTCAGTTTAATTTTCATCAATTATTTGCCAATGAGATTTTTACTTTTAAAGAAATCTCACTCCAAATAAATATTTATTGTTTTGCTGCCAATAATAATGTCAAAGACTTGCAGATGCGTGTGCTATTGCCACAAAATTGTCTGACTTGCGAAACTAACTGCAAATTTGTGTGGAATGTAACTTGTGTGACAGTTTACATCTCTAAATGGAGATTAAAGTATCTTTCTGTGGAAATTCAAAGTTACGCTATCCCCTGCACAACATTCTAAATGAATGAGCAGCAATTCTGCAAAAGCACGCTTTTTTGGCGTTGTTGCAGTCTATGTTTTACTTTGAGTAAATTGCAGTAGAGGAAAATATTAATAATTCTTAGAAAAATAAAATCCGGGCGATGCTAAAGATGGCAGCGCTAAGGCCAGCACTCACAGGGATTGTAATTAGCCATGCGGCGGCAATACCTTTTAGTGTTTGAAACTTAATCGACTTGAAATTTTGCACTAGTCCAATACCAACTACACCACCGACAAGAGCGTGAGAGGTGGAAACTGGTAAACCTAGCCGGGAGGCGATGAGAATGGTGGTAGCAGTAGCCAGTTCGGCACAAAATCCACTACTAGGTTGCAAGGCAATAATGTTTTCGCCAATGGTAGCGATGACTTTTTTACCCCAGACGGCTAAACCACCAACAATACCTGCACCACCAAGGATTAAAATCCAAAGGGGGATAGTAATACCATCAATAGGTACGCTACCAGTACGATTGATGTAAACGATCGCAGCTAAAGGAGCGATCGCATTTCCTACATCATTAGAACCATGAGCAAAGGCTACAAAGCAAGCACTTAGCAGTTGGAATCGGGCGAATAATCTTTCTACGGGATTGGGCATGGGGCATTGGGCATTGGGCATTGGGTATTGAGTAGATTCTTCCCCTTGCCATGTTGTCTCTTTGTCTGCCAATTGTCGCCAACTAATGATTGTGAGTCCAACTGCTGCGATTGCACCTGTTAACAGGGGTATGTCATGAGAAGGGATTGTAAAACCAACTTGCTCAATTACAAAATTGGTTAGCGGTTCTGTGAGTGATGGTAATACAATCACGCCGAATACACCTAGCAGCAGAGTACTCAACCAGGGAATCCATTCTTGTAACTGCACTACTTGATTGGGTTGATCTAAAATCCAGTGCTTGATTTGACTGTAAAATAAAGCAGCGATCGCACCACTAATTAACGGCGTTAAAATCCAGCCAATGGTGATTAAGCCAATTGATGACCAATCAATTGCATCTACTCCCAAAGCTACCCAACTAAATCCAGCGATCGCACCAACAACTGCATGAGAAGAGGATACAGGTAAACCGCGTGATGTGGCAATTTGCAACCACACACCACACGATATTAGTACCGTTACCATCCCAACAACGAATATTTGGGGTGTAGCTGCGAATAAGGCGGGATTGGCAATTTTTGTGGCGAGAGTTTCCGTTACCTCATGTCCAAACAATACAGCACCCGTAAACTCTAAAACCCCAGCAATTATTAGTGCCTGTTTGAGAGTAACAGCTTTGGAACCTACAGAGGTTCCCATCGCGTTAGCAACATCGTTGGCTCCGAGATTCCAGGCGACGTAGAAAGCTAGTAGAGCTACGAAAAGTAGGGTAATAAGCATTTTATTGGGGACAAGAGGAAAGTGAGAGAGATGAGGATGAAACTTGAGTTTTTAAGGGTGAACTTTGAACCTTTGAGCTTCATCGTTGAACCTCGGAGCTTCATCGTTGAACCTTTGTGCTTTAAAATTCTAGTTTTAACACTCTCCCATCTCCCTCATCTTCCATTTACGGATAAATTAAGATTTTATAAGTATCCGATGTGGGTGCGATCGCTTGCTCCACAGCTGCTGATAAATCTTTTAAGGGATAGCGATCGCTAATCAATGCTTGCACGTCAATCCGCTGATTAAATACAATATCAGCTGATAGATTCTGAAGCCGATAAGATGAACTGTAACTACCTATCAAGTCGATTTCTCGACGGTAGAGGGTATTAGGATTGATGGGAATTTCCACCTCATCAGGGAATTCGGCGAAAAACAAAATTTTACCGCCTTTGCGGGTACTATCAAGTGCTTGAAAGAAGGCTTTTTCACTAGGAACAGCCAACAGGGTGACATCAACACCTAGTCCACCAGTTAAGGCAGAGATTTTGGCGAGTAAATCGGGATCGCGAGCATCAAAAGCCGCCTCTGCACCGACACTCAAGGCTTTATCAATTCTAGAGGGTAGTAAATCGGTAGCGATCGCTTTTGCTCCGAAATACTTCACCAACATAATGAACATTAACCCAATTGGCCCAGCACCAGTAACTAATACAGTTTGTCCTGGGGCAATTTGGGCTTTTTTTACAGCTTTCAAGCAGCAGTTAGTTGGTTCTACAAAACTCGCTTCTTCAAAACTGATATGATCAGGGATGGGAATTAACCCGCCGTTTTGCACAATATGTCCCGGTACTTTGACATAATCGGCAAAACCGCCGCCACTGGCGTTAAAACCTGCGGTAGTAGAGATGTTTTTGTAAACATCACACATGGAGAAATTATCATTTAGACAGTAGGTGCAACGCATACAGGGGATGTGGTGCATCACTGCTACCCGTTGTCCAACTTGCCAACCTTTGACATTATTGCCGAGTGCTGCGATCGTGCCGGCAGTTTCATGTCCAAAAATGCGCGGCGGTTCATATAGCGGATAACGAATTTTTTTAATATCTGACTGACACAATCCCACAACCCGCACCTGTACCAGCACTTCATCTGGTTCTAGGGTTGGAACTGGGATATCTTCGTAAGACAGTTGATTGACGCCTCTAAATACCTGTGCTTTCACGTTGGTTTTTCCCCGCTCAACGATACTAGATGTAACATTTAGTGGTTCAGGTTAGGCTATGAAGTTTGGGATTTAATATTGTTTGTAAATCTTGGTGCTTCTCTACTGAGTAATTCTAGAAGCTCAAAAAAACTTATGGGTGGTTTTTTGAGACTTTGAGACTGTAGCTTTATATCTGATTCGTAAACCAAAGCTTAAGATACCATTCGCTTGATCAAGCGATCGCCCCTGAAGTTTCCCAAAGTGCGATCGCTCCATCTATACTTAAGCGATCGCCAAATTGTTGATGTTGCCGCTAAACCCGGTAATTTCAATCACAGCATCGCTACTAGATTGAAAACCAGCGATGTTATCGTTGAGAGCCACAAAGCGGCGGCTACCAGAGGTAAAAGTGGCAGCCCCATTAGCGACAAAATTGGTATTATTCAACAGCGCACCTACTCCTACAGCATCTAGGCTGATCGCTGCCCCCAGTTTCCTGAGATTGGCTGCGCTGACAGCATGAGGTCCATCAATGACATCCGTGCCAATTTGCAGGTTGGTAATGCGATCAAAGTTACTCAGCAGCGAGTCGGTGAGGGCGAAGCGGAAGGTATCAGCATCATTGCCTCCGGTAAGCAAATCACCACCTTCACCACCTACCAGCAGGTCGTCACCGTTGCCGCCAATCAGCGTATCATTACCTTTGCCGCCATTGAGGGTGTCTTTGCCGTTACCGCCATCGAGCAAGTCAGGGCCGTCATTGCCGTTGAGGGTATCTTTGCCATTACCGCCGAATCGGCTAGAGCCAATTAGTAGGTTGACACTGCCCAAGGTAGTGCCACCTTTATCATCAGAGAGGGTGTATTTGAAACTGCCTGTACCGCTGCTAGTAGAGACAAAGACGATGAAATCATCCGCAGGATTGGCAGGAGTAAAATTGTTGAGCAAGACAGCCGTGCCGCCTACCGCATTGCTGACCCCGGTAATCCTCAACACATCCCCAGTATCGACATCGCTGTCGTTGGCAAGTAGGGTGCTGATAGCAATGGTGGTGGGGATGAATTGGGTGGCAGTTAAGGAGTCAGTGCCTGCAACTGGGGTATCGTTGACTCCGTTAATGGTGACGACAATATTTTGGCTGGCTGTAGCGTCAACAGATTGCACAGTGAAGGTTTCGGTCTTAGTGGCTCCAGCACCGAGAGATTGCACCGCACTGTTGGCGACGCTGTAATTCCAGGCTCCTGCTTCAGTGATGCTGAGACTACCCAGGTTGCCACTAGCTGAGGTGACGGTGGTTTTGAACTTGTTCTCTCCGGTATCGACATCAGTAACGGTTAAGGTGCCTGTGGTGGTGAGGTTGGGAGTGGTGGCATCTTCAGTCACTGCCCCGGTTGCCGTGCCACTGATGCTGGCGGCATCATTCACCCCGGTAATCGTCACGACGATATTCTGGCTGGCTGTGCCATCAAAAGATTGCACCGTGAAGGTTTCGTTTTTGGTAACGCTTGCACCGAGAGATTGCACCGCACTGTTAGCGACGCTGTAATTCCAGGTTCCTGCTTCGGTAATGCTGAGGCTGCCCAGGTTGCCACTAGCTGCGGCAACAGTGGTTTTGAACTTGTTCTCCCCGGTATCGACATCAGCAACGGTGAGGTTGCCTGTGGCGTTGAGATTGCCGATAACCACATTCAGATCCTCGGTGACAGCTCCCGTTGCTGTACCGCTGATGCTGGCAGCATCATTGACGCTGTTGACCGTCAGAGTGACGGTAGCGGTTGCCGTGCCGCCGTTGCCATCGCTGATGGTGTAGGTAAAGCTATCGCTGCCGTTGTAGTTGGCATTAGGAGTATAGATTAACTGGTCATCGGTCAAGTTGGTGGGGGTGCCGTTGTCGTTGCGGGTGACAGTGCCGTTGGTGGGGTTGGTGAAGCTGCTGAGGCTGAGGGGGTCGCTGTTGGGGTCAGTGTCGTTTACCAAGACATTGATTGTAACCGGGGTGTCCTCATCGGTTGTGGCAGTGTCGTTGACAGCAACTGGAGGTTGATTGTTAGGATCGGCCAGAGTAATGGTGGCAGTGGTGGTAGCACCCAAGGTATAACCGGAGCGATCTGCCAGAGTGAGGATCACCGTTTCATTACCCTCTACCAACGTATCGGCGATCGGCGCGACAGTAACGGTAGCAGTAGTGGCTCCAGCCGCAAAAGTGACGGTGCCGGGGAGCGTGGTGTAGTCGGTGCCGTTGGTGGCAGTGCCGCTCAGGGTGTAGGCAACGGTGAGACCGCCAGCAGGAGCAGCTTTGCTGAGGCTGAGGGTGAAGCTGCCCGGTGTGCTGGGTTCAGCCGCATTGTTACCAGCGGCGATGCTAAGGCTGGGGTCGTTCGCCGTGTTCTCAAAGAATCTGGTATCGCCCAAAAGTTCTCCCACAAAGGCATCGAGGTCGCCATCGTTATCAATATCGGCAAAGGTGGGATTGCTATTGTTCCCGACATCGCTCAGCCCGAAGGGGTTAATGACGGCAGCGGCAAAGCTGGGCGCTGTCCTGGTGCCCGTGTTCTGGAAGAAAAACGTGTTGCCGTTAAAAGCCCCCACAAAGGCATCGAGGTCGCCATCGCCATCCACATCAGCAAAGGTCGGACTGGCGTTATCAAAGGTGAAGGAAGCGGGATTGACATCGCTCAGCCCAAAGGGGTTGGTGACGGGAGCGGCAAAGCTGGGCGCTGTCCTGGTGCCCGTGTTCTGGAAGTACCGCGTGTTGCCATACTCTTCTCCGATGAAAGCATCGAGGTCGCCATCGCCATCAATATCGGCAAAGGTGGGCTTGCTGTAAGCCCCCACATCACCAAAGGGGCTGGTTGCTGCCACAAAGGTAGGAGCGGCGGCTGTGCCCGTGTTGCGGAAAAACAGCGTGTTGCCGTCACTGTCTCCGATGAAGGCATCGAAGTCGCCATCGCCATCAATATCGGCAAAATCGGGTGAGTTGTACCCCCTGGAAAAGCCCAGCCCAAAGGGGTTGATGACGGGAGCGGCAAAGCTGGGTGCAGAGGCTGTGCCCGTGTTCTCGAAAAAGAATGTGCGGCTGCCGCTATCATTGTTAATATCGCTGCCGATGAACGCATCAAGGTCGCCATCGTTGTCAATATCGACAAAGACCGGATCGTTGGCATACGCATTGAGGGGACTGGTGATAGTCCGAATATTTCTCAATCCGAAGGGATTGGCGATTGGGGCATCGAAATTAGGTGTTGCCATATTTTGTTCTCTTGATTCAATAGAAAAAATGGTTTTATTAAGCTGTGTAACCGAGGGAGGTTTGCGCCGCGCGACGATCGCCCCTGATGAAACTGCACCCTGTTTCTACCCCCCTGTAACCCGACATCAGTCGCCTGTTGCTGCCGCGGCTAACCTATCCTTGTGCGGTGAGTTGCCGTAACAGATAATCCCGCTCGGCAAGGCTCCGCTCTAGGTGCTTGACTAATCGCGTGCCGATGCCCTGCCGGCGACAATTCGGCAAGACATACAGCGACAACATCTCTGCTGTCTGGTCGGGTAATAGTTCGGCGATCGCCAAGCCGACCATCTCACCCGCCACTGCCGCTGAAATTCCCAGCAGTTCGCCCCGCTGCGGCTGAGTTTGCCAGCGCCTTTGCAGGCTAGGAAACGTGAACGCCTCGTAGGGAGCTAGGTTGTCGGCGTTGAGGTGGTAGATCCGCTGGTATTTGATGTTTGCCAGATCGAGTTCCTGGCTCTGGGCGGCAACTGAGGGCGATCGCGGCAGACCTGCTCGTGGTGCAGCCTCACCCTGACTGGGACGTTTGGCGGTTGGCTTGGTGATAACAATGCCGTTAGACCCTGGAAAGGTGACTAGACGCTTGATGTCTTCGTTCTGCAAGCCAATGGCGCGGGGCTGAACCACACCTGGCAGCACAACCACATCAAACAGTTCCTCCACAACGCCGTCTATATGTAACCAGTGCAAGGTTTCACCCGTGTTCAGGTCAATCAGCATTAGACCGCACTGTGCCTCCTGACCCTGAGCCGCCAGCCGCTCTTCTAAGGCAAGTCCGCTAAAACTGCGCGATCGCAGCTTTGACAAGCCCACCAAGGCGACGTTGTTCCAGAAGGCCAGCCCGCGCAAAAAGCCAGGACAAAAGGCGATCGGTACAAATTTCCCATCATCCAAATATCCCAAGTCCCCCGTTCCCGAATTCAATAGCCACAGCTTTCCTTGATACCAGCGGGGCGAGTGGGGCATAGATAACCCCGTGGCAATTATGTTGTTGGTTTGCACATCAATCACCACACCTCCACCAACTCGGTGGTTACGCCAGCCGGCGGCGGTGTCGGTGGTGCTACAGGCAGTAACATACGCGGGTTTGCCGTCGCGCATCCCTAACCCGTTGAGGTGACAACGGTCTTCTGCTGCCAACTTGGAAATAAACGGTGGTTGCCACAGGGGTACAAAACTGTAGTCGTTGCTGATAGTAGCAAGGCAACTAAAATTTGTATTAACAAATATCAGATTTTCTGAATCATCCAGCGTTACATCGTGGACATTCAAATCACCAGTAGTGTATGCCGTGCGAGGTATGTAAAAGCAATCGCTTTGCTGATATATTTCCTGTGGTTTGAGTAAATTTTCAAATCGCCAAATTTGATAACACGTGCTAACATATATACTGTTGTTTGATGCATACATGCCCATTGGTTTATCAAACAATCGCTCGTGAGCAGTTATCCTACCTTGGTCATTGCAGCCAATAAAAAACAAGCGATTAGTTTGATAAGTAGTGAAGGCAAGGCTAAGAAGCTGGGTTTGCAGCCAGGTTACTAAGTGCGGCGAACAGGTAATTTCTAGTTTGGGCGCACTTGACGATGGCATGGCGTTACTGCGGTGCAGAAAACTTTCCATACAAAAGTTTTGAATTTATTAAAAATTTTTGATATACAACAAAACCGTTTCCATTACAGAAGTAATGGAAATTTATACAGGTAGCACCCGACTATCTGCAATTTTTATTTAGTACTGATGGTAATATTACGGCTAACTCTTTGGTATTTGAGGAGAATTTATCAAAAATTCAATAAATAAATATAAATCATCTCTCTAAGGGCATAATTGAGAGCAAATAAGTTAAGTGTCCAGGAGCCACTGATGGATACCCAGGGGTTTCCCGCAACTTCCTCCAGTTGGGAAACCCCCTACCCTTCGGGTTCCGCTTTAGCAGTACGGGTTTGGGGGAGTTACTGTCATAGGAGGATGCTGCCCCTTTGACTTTTACATAGCGTTTTATTTCAGTGGAACTATGTTGTATCAGTATTAAAGGATTTTTGTCCTCCCTGGTTACGAATTGTTCGTTGGGTACAAAGCAAATATTGCAGATGTTCCAGTGGTATTTGTTCCAGCTAGCCTATACAAGTCAAACTTGTTCTCGGTGTCACCGTGTCCACCCAATTAAAGGGAAGTCCTATGGCAACGGAAAAGTTTTTAATTGTGGGCATTGCGGATTTGAAATGATGCTGATATAAACGCGGCGTTGAATATTGCTGTTCTTGAGGTGACTTTTGTAAACTCGCCCGAAATTCCGGGGATTGGTTGTCAACTAGAAGGGCAATTGTTCCTCTTTGCGATCGGTTAAAAACTCATCTGGAGATTTGGCTTCGATTTGCCAAGGTGCTAAATCCTGATCTTGAAAATGCTTCAGGTTTGAGGTGACAATTATATTAGCCTTCGCTACCACAGCAGCAGCCAGAACATGGCGATCGCCAGGGTGATTTGTCATTAATTGAACAATACTATCAGTAATTACGATTAGTGCTGTGGGAAAAGCTTCTTTAATTCTCGCTTCCAGTCTCATCGCTTGGGTAGTTGTAAGTCTACTTGTATTTACTAGATTACGAGTTGCACCATCAAGTATTTCTTGCGACCAATGCGGTACATATAATCATAATCCAGCCTCAGAAACACACAACAGAGTATCTTGTAATTACATAGGGAACATTACACAACAATCTAGTACAGCAGGATACATAATACTCAGTAAATAATCGAGAATACCCTACTCATAAAATCCTAACTCTTGGCTTTCGGCTATTAATTCATCTAGCAATTGTCTACGTTTAATATCCCTTTGCTGTTTATATTTTCTTAAATCCTCAAATTTCACCCGTCTATGAGTTCCTACCATCATGTAAGGAAGCTTACCCTGCCCTAATAATTTAATCAGATAGGGACGTGATACATTCAACAAATCAGCCGCTTGTTGTGTTGTTAAGGTAAAAAATAATTGATCTAATCTTGTGGTGAGGGCAATATGCTCGCTTGTATCCGTGAGATGTCAAAGAAGAAAGTTCTTTGTGTCTTTCTCTGGCAACGGATATTAAAAATACCTTGTCTGATGTAGCCTAACTGGGTACATTCCAACGAGGTGAAGAAAATGCTCAATCAGACATATACAGCTGATGTCTTAGTCGTCGGTGGTGGAACCGGAGGGACTGCGGCGGCTATCCAAGCGGCGCGACGGGGAGCCAAAACCATTTTGGTAAGTGAATTTCCTTGGTTGGGAGGAATGCTAACTTCGGCTGGAGTGTCTGTACCCGATGGCAACGAATTAGAAGCCTTTCAAACGGGCTTATGGGGTGCGTTTTTGCAGGAATTGCGACACCGACAACCTGGAGGATTAGATAACAGTTGGGTAAGCTTTTTTAGTTACGATCCCCGAATTGGGGCAGAGATTTTTGCTGATTGGGTGCAGGAATTGCCCAATTTGCACTGGATTTCTGGACAAGTACCAATAGAAGTATTCCGACAAGATGATTCTATAACTGGTGTCCGCTTTGCTGATTTTGCTATCACAGCCAAGATTATTCTTGACGGTACAGAATTAGGAGATTTATTAGCTTTAGCTGAAATACCTTACCGTTGGGGTTGGGAATTGCAATCTGAGTGGGGAGAACCCAGCGCCCCAGTGACTTTTAACTCTTTAACTCACAAATATCCTGTGCAAGCGCCTACTTATGTAGTAATTATGCAAGACTTTGGTGAAGCGATTGCACTAGAAATTCCGGCTGCCCCTAACTATCATCCATCCCAGTTTACAGGTGCTTGGGATGGCTATGGAGCAGAGACATTTTTGAATTATGGACGCTTACCTGGTGGTCGATTCATGATTAATTGGCCAATCTGTGGCAATGACTACGGCCAAGGAGTAGGGCGGCTGATAGAGTCAGATGTATCCAGAGGTGAATTCATCCAAGAATCTCGCTGGCACAGCCAAAATTTTGCCCATTTTATCCAAAATCAGCTTGGTCGCCGCTATGGTTTAGCAGAAAAAATATTTCCTCACACCTCTACAGCTTTTGCACTGCATCCTTATTATCGGGAAAGCCGTCGCCTAGTGGGGCTAACTACTGTCCGTGAACAGGATATTTTGCCGATCGCAAGAGGTAGAGTTGCATCTATATTTAATGATGCGAGTTTTTGCGTACCACTTCGTGGAAGCAAGCTACGCAAAGCGTCTCCGACAGGAGAAGCGATCGCTGTTGGTAACTACGCCAATGACCATCATTATCCTGGTGTTCAATTCCCACTGCAACCTAAATCTATCCGCTGGGGGGGACGTTGGACTGGAACTCCCTTTACAATTCCCTACAGTTCCCTAATTCCAGCCACAACAAATGGTTTCTTGGTCTGTGAAAAGAATATTTCTGTCTCCCACATTGCTAATGGGGCCACCAGATTACAACCTGTGGTTATGGGCATTGGTCAAGCAGCTGGGATGGCAGCGGCGATGTGTGTTGAGTTAAACTGCCAGCCGAGGGATTTACCTGTTAGAACACTGCAAACGGCTTTATTGGAAGATAATCGCTCAAAAGCGCTAATTATTCCTTTGTTTAATCTTCCACCCAATCGTTCGGATTGGCAGCACTGGCAACTGTATTACTTAGATAACCCACAAGCCTATCCAGTTAGTGGCGATTGCCTTTTCCCATCGGGGAATGAATACCCTGACTCTGCTTTTGACAAGGCATTAATTCGGGAAAGTAACTGTTTCAAAGGTATTTTTTACCGCTTGTCACAGCAGGAATACAGATTCACTGTCACAGCACCAGCCGCATATCAAGGGCAAAATTGGCAGCTTGTGACTTTGCGATCGCATATCGACGAGCAATTACGCGCTTATCCCCACGAACAATTAGTTACATTGTGGGGTCGTCACAATCACTCTGGTAATTGGTTATTAGTCGAACATTTAAACGGAGGATAAGAAGAGTTTATTTTCAGTAAAACAGAATACTTTTTGATTAATTATCCGGATATTAATCAAAAAGCTAAGTATCAGTGAAGTGGAGAGTTCCAAAATAGACATTTGCTATGCGTGCTGCCATTTCACTTTTAATATCGAGTCTGGTGTTCGGCCCCTTAGCTTCTAACTGCCAAGCAATGGTCAATCACTTATCCTATGGGCTGCTTTCCACGCCTGCTTCGGAACAGTGGCTCTCGGCAGCATCTGAACAAAATCCAGATGATGCGCCACGTCATCGCGGTAGTGGGCGTAGAGAAGTGACACAAAAATTCGGAAATATCTATGCTGTGGTTTAACTACTGTAAGGTAATGCCTCTTTTCCTAAAGGAACAGAATTACCATAAAACAGGATGTTGTGCTAACATCTTTTACACAGCTTTTCTGGCAGAGATATATACAGTTGACACACGAAAATCTTCAGCGATCGCTTAGTATTTCAACTGCAAGCTTTGTATATATAGTTGGTGTCAATCCTGCCGATCAAAACGCAAATCAAATTCAGTGCCTTGATCAACAGCATTACCAACTCCTCAAAAGCTACACAACTGTTGTTCATATTCCTGAGAAGCTCTGCGTCTCAATCTTCAACTGTTCTAGAAATAAATGTGACTTAGGCTATCAGTTAATCTAAAGCACATCTAATTCAGATATTTTGCTTGATTGAGGAAACAGTCTTAAAGCAACTTCACTTTATTCCCCAATAGTTTTTCTTCTCATACATTGACTAGCTGATTTCTACATCAGCAGTAATTTATCTTCGCTTCGACGCCTGTTTAACGTCCTTTGCTGAAGCATAAAATCTCTTTCGTTTCATCTGAATCTGAATCTAGGGCATGGATTTTCACAAGTAGTACAGGTTTATTGCAATTGGCAACAAATCTTACTATTCTTGACCTACTCTTGCACCCTGCTTCCTTCTCCTCGCAGATGGCTCCCGACGAAATAAATATTAAGAAGGATCTACTAGATCATCTTAGTCATTTTAATTATTCTACACCCAAGGCCAGATGCAGAATTTTGCATTTGGTCTTTTTAGATGAATTTTACTTAAAGAAAAGGGAGTGGGGGATGAGGAGGACGAGGGGGAATTATTGAACAAGTCTCTTCCTTATGTCCCTTGTCTCTTCTCCATGCCCAATGCCCACTGCCTTTTAAACAGTTGTTTTCTTGCGGTTATTTTCTCTTCCCTGGATGCCGTTGAGGAACATTGGCACAAACTTCTCGATAAACATCTGTGGATCGCGCTGCCAAGCCGTTTGTGCAGCCTGAATCCTAGTAAATTGCAACTCAGGCGCTAGCAAAGTTTGGGGTAAGCGTTCCATCAGATATTGGGGACGTTGCCAAAGTGGCATAGTATTTGCCACTTCCACTAAGTTGGCAACTCGCCGCAGTTCTGCACCCAAAGTGATATCCATTCCTGATTCAAATGCCGCTTGTTCAATTGCGGTATATTTTCGCTTGGCTTGCTCTACTTTTTGCTGATGTTCTGGACTCTTACGCGCAAGTTCTCCTAGCCAACGATTACCCCAGCGGACATGCCCCACTTCCTCTGGGAGAATTTTTTCAATCGTTTCTTGGATTTTGATGTTTTCTTGTGTCTGCGCTCCTTGCTTGAGTGCATAAATATGGGCAGAGAAATACTCACAGCCCCGTTTTTCGGTGACGTTAATGGCAGCAAGGGAAGAAATCACAAAATCTTCGAGGTCTTGGATTGGATCTTGTTGTTCGTGGTCGAGCAGACGTTCAAATTCATTGATATAGGAGGAACCGGGCGGCTTACCAATATCTGCTCCCAGTTCCACCAACAAGTCAGTGAGCCACATGGCATGACGAGCTTCATCTGAGATGTGATGAGACAAATCCCGCACCAGTTGCCGTGGCTGTCCATTCAGTTGTTCAATTAGCTCTGTGAGGTCTTTGCAACTGCGTTGTTCACTGTAACGGTAGCGGTTGAGGGTAATGAGATGGATTTCGCGATCGCATATCACCCGTTTTAATATATCTCTGGCACCCAAAACATTCTGAAATTTACGTGGGTAAGTAACTGTCATAAGTTATGTAAATTTTTGTAAATCTGTATTGTGATGCTAACTTAGTTTTTGCAACTGCTGTATTCGTACCGCTTCACCGAAAAAAACAGTAAAGGTTACAAAAATTAATCACCTTAGTTGAGCTTAAGTGTAAATAAAAGTAACGAATAAATGTTCAGTCTTGGGAAAGGTGTGTTTTTTCAGGTCAGACCAATCTGAAGCTAGATGATTTTAGTCATCAAAGGTGAATTAGGGAGATTTTTCTGGCTTTTGGGAAAAAATACCTGATATTGTCGGCAAAGAAAATATAAATTTTTATAAAAAGTAGCTTATGTTACAGAATTTTTGCTATATTAGTCTTGTGAGAAACAAAAAAATTATATATTCACAAAAATAGAGAGGACTATGGTTATGTCTATCGCAGATAAATCTCGTGCGTTAATGGTGCGTGAACATCAGCAAGTCAAGAATCGCCAACAATCAATACTGATGCGGGCAGCACAAGAACTTGGTCTTCCTGAAGAAGCATCTCACCACTGGAACCCGATTCAAGGGAAGGTAGATGCTAACACTCGGATGATTTATGGGCCGAGTCATGCTTCCATGAGCTAAGTTTTAAGGTTGATTTTTGAGTGAATGTCTCATGTCTCAACTGACAACTCTGAAAAAAAAAGCCACCCTCTACTTTAGGGTGGCAAAACTTGTTACTTTTAGTTAGATACGACTCTTAATTAAGCATCGTAATAGAGGTAAAACTCGTAAGGATGAGGACGTAGCTGCAACTGCTTGACTTCGTTGCCTAGCTTGTAATCAATCCAATTTCCGATAAAGTCTTCCGTGAAGACGCCTGATTCTGTCAAGAAGGCGTGATCTTTTTCCAGTGCTTGCAACGCCAGTTCTAAAGAACCTGGAGTTGAAGGAACCTTTGCCAGTTCTTCTGGAGAGAGTTCATAGATATTCTTATCTAAGGGTTCACCAGGATGGATTTTGTTCTTGATGCCATCGATACCAGCACAAAGCATTGCAGCAAATGCCAAGTAGGGGTTAGAGGTAGCATCTGGACAACGGAATTCTAAGCGCTTGGCTTTGGGGTTAGTTCCAGATAGGGGAATACGGATAGAAGCAGAACGGTTCCCTTGGGAGTAAGCCAAGTTAACAGGTGCTTCATAACCAGGAACTAGGCGCTTGTATGAGTTGGTACTGGGGTTGGTAATTGCCAATAACGCTGGTGCGTGTTTGAGAAGACCACCAATGTAGTACAACGCCATTTCACTCAACCCAGCATACTTATCACCTGCGAACAGAGGTTTGCCGTCTTTCCAGATGGACTGGTGACAGTGCATTCCCGAACCGTTATCACCAAAAATTGGTTTTGGCATGAAGGTGACGGTTTTGCCATATTTTTTGGCAACGTTCTTGATGACATATTTGTAAATCATCAACCAGTCAGCCGCTTCGATCAACTTCCCAAACTGGAAACCCAATTCGCACTGACCACCAGTGGCGACTTCATGGTGATGCTTTTCAATGGGTACACCTAATTTTGCCATCGTCAACAGCATCTCTGTACGGATATCTTGGAAAGAATCCGTTGGTGAAACTGGGAAGTAACCTTCTTTGAAGCGTGGTTTGTAACCCAAGTTAGGTTTTTCATCTGTACCGGCTTTACCGGAATTCCAAGCACCTTCTTCGGAGTCTAAGAAGTAGTATCCTTCGTTGGCGGTTTGAGCAAACCTAGCACTGTCAAAGATAAAGAATTCAGCTTCCGGGCCAAAGAAGGCTGTATCACCAAGTCCAGTGGAAACCAGGTAATCTATTGCTTTTTGGGCAATAACGCGTGGGCAACGGTTGTACCATTCACCCGTGCGGGGTTCTTTGATGCTACAAATTATACTTAGCGTTGGCACTTCCATGAATGGGTCGATCCAAGCAGTGTTGGGGTCGAGTACCATCGTCATGTCCGATTCGTTGATCGCTTTCCAACCGCGGATGCTGGAACCGTCAAAAGGAACGCCATCAGTGAATGCAGTCTCATCGATTTGGTTTTGGTACAGTGTGAGGTGCTGCCAAGTTCCTACTGTATCGATGAATTTGAGATCAATCAGCTGAATTTTTTCATCTTGAATTTTCTTCAAGACTTCTTGTGGTGTTGTCATTGTTACTCCTTCTCTACCAATTTCCTAAAGTAAACCAGAATCTTCCAAAGCATCCTAACCCTGCTGATCTAAATCTTGCCGTGACACACCAGAGATATCTTAAATACTAGACATTAGTGGATTTTGTAGCTTGTGTTACAGATATCTGGATTATCAGGTTATATTAACCTTTCGGCGATCATCTGTACAAAACTGGAAAGTTCATCATATAGGGGTCAACTTTGGCATAGAATCCATAGATAGTGGATAGATTGTTTTTGTGCCGAATCTATTTTTAATAGCACAAAAATTTACTGGTGCATAAGTGCAGCCAAATAAATATCAAACCATAAATAGCAATGATTGGGAGAAGAAGGAATGCGCGATGCGGTAACAAGTTTAATTAAGAATTATGACCTAGCTGGTCGGTATTTTGACCGGAATGCGATCGATAGCCTAAAGTCTTACTTTGACAGTGGTACAGCAAGGGTACAAGCTGCGGCGGCAATCAATTCTAATGCGGCTGCACTTGTCAAGCAAGCTGGTTTGAAGTTATATGAAGAACTGCCAGAATTAATTCGTCCTGGTGGAAATTCTTATACAACTCGTCGTTATGCAGCTTGTCTGCGGGATTTAGACTACTACTTGCGTTACGCCACCTATGCGCTGGTTGCTGGGAACACAAATGTATTGGATGAGCGTGTGCTACAAGGGCTGCGAGAAACTTACAATTCTTTAGGAGTGCCTATTGGGCCTACGGTTCGCGGTATCCAAATTCTCAAGGATCTGATTAAGGAACAAGTAGCAGCAGCCGGTGTGATTAATACTGCTTTTGTGGATGAACCATTTGATCACATCACACGCGAGTTGAGCGAACAGGATATTTAGCATCTAGCCTTGGTGACTAAAAATCGCGGAACTATACAAACAAAGTTCACGTAAGCATACTTTACAGAACAGATATCGCACTTTGGCTTGATTGGCAAGGTGCGTTTACTTTTCTTAAAGCAAAAAACTATTTGTCGTCTCACAAATTAATTGCATTACAACGAAAGTAAGTACTGGAAAATTTTTATACCTGCTCGTATGATATTTATTATTGATATAAATAATTTTTGGCAACAGTTATATGAGTATTAATGATCTAGAATTTCTGCACGGTGCAGCTTTTCTTCGACTACTAAAAGGAACATCTGATATCTCTATTAGTTATTTATCTTATATTCATTCATCTCTTTATACTATAAAAAGCTTAAATCAAGAATCAGCGATTCTATTTAAAATATCAAAAAAACCGACTTCTTCATGGTCATTTAGCTTCAGTTCACAGGAAGAAAATGCGCTGACAACATTTCGTGAAAATTATCCTGATGTCAAACTTTTTATAGCATTGATTTGTCATCGAGATGGCGTTTGTTGCCTATCAGAAAAACAACTATGGACAATTATTGATCCTAGTGAGGGTTTAGCCAAGCAGCGTGTTTCTGTCAAAAGAGAACTAAGAGGGAGTTATTATGTTAAAGGTACGGGGAGAGTTCCCTTAGAGCAGACAGTCCCTCAAAATAATTGGCCTAACGTAATTTTATCAACATCAAATAACCTATGACACCCACTCAGATTAAAACTAATGGCGACTGTCTTGATAAATTAATTAAGAGATTAGAGAAACAAATTGGGCAAAAAGAAGCGAATAAACTTAAAGAAACTGCTATTGAAATTGTCCAAAATTGTGTCAAAATTTACTCTGAAAATTTTGGTAATGGTGATGTAGGTGAAAATAGTACAGGTTTAGTTAGCCAACCTTATAAAGGACAAGACCCTATTCCTAATGGTACAACCGGACTTATTTATGGTCGTGTTCAAAGTGGTAAAACTAACACAACTATTGCAACTTTAGCACTGGCTCATGAAAATAATTTTCGTTGTTTTATTATTTTAACCTCCGATAATACATGGTTAGGAAAACAAACGGCTAATCGTTTCAATAATCAAGTTCAAGGAGGCCCTGTTTTCTTTGATTGGGAAGCATGGAAAAAAGATCCCGATAGTTTTGCAGAAACTAAAGTAGTACCCTATATCAAAGATACGGGTGTTGTATTAGTTTCTACAAAAAATGGTCATCACTTGGATAATTTATTGAAGGTTTTAAAAGTAGCAAAGGTTAGAGGTGTTCCTACTTTGATTTTTGATGATGAAGCGGATAACGCTAGTTTAAATACGAATGAATCTAAACAAGCTAAAAAAGGAAAAGATGCGATTGATGATAGTAAAATTTTTGAGACTATAGGTAAAATTCGTCAAGAGGTTGCTAATCATATTTATATTCAAATCACAGCAACTCCCCAAAGTTTATTATTACAAAGTCTCCCTCATCCTTGTAAGCCAAAATTCTGTGCAGCATTACCAGAGCCGGGAGATAGTTATATGGGAGGAGAGTTATTTTTTGCTGAGAACAGTAAATACTGGTGTATTGTAGATGCTGAAGAAATTAACCAATTAAAGAAACAAAAAGGTGCAATAAATCCGGGTAATAAATGGATAATTCCTGAAGGATTAAGACTTGCACTTTGTTGCTTCTTCTTAGGTTCAACCTACAAAATGTTATCTTCTGGAAAAGAAGATGAGAAATATTCTTTTCTTGCTCATGTTTGTTATAAACAAGATATTCATAGTGTGTTAGAAAAGGTGATTAGCCAATTTGTAATTAATTTAGATCAAGCAATTCGAGAGAAGAGTTCAGATACAGAAAATAAGCAAGCCCAAAAATGGTTAGAGCAAGCTTATAACGAGCTAAAGAAAACTGCTGATAATTTACCTCCAATTACTGAACTGATAGATGCATTAAAAATCCAGCTAAGACACGCAATTCCTAAAATAATTAATGCAAATAACCCCGAAAAAGAACCTAACTACAATCCAGGGATGAATATACTAATCGGAGGAAATAGATTAGGTAGAGGTGTGACAATTGATGGTTTAATGGTAACTTATTATGGGCGTGATGCAAAACAAAAAGTAATTGATACAGTTCATCAACACGCTCGAATGTATGGTTATCGTTCACAATTAAAAGATGTTACTCGTCTCTTTTTAGCAGAACATATACTTGAGTCTTTTCGTTCTATTCACGAAGCTGATGAAGCAGTGCGTCAAGGGATAGGAGATGATATTCATAACATTAAACTTCAACCTGTCTGGATAGGAGGAAATCTTAAAGCAACTCGCTCTAATGTTTTAGATCCTTCCGTTATTAATGTATTAAAACCAGGGAAATTAATTTTTCCTGAAAATCCAGCTTATAAAAGAGAAGAAATTGAGGATAATTTTAAAGAGCTTGAAACCCTTTTAATTACTTATCAAGACGATGAAGAATATGCTGAGGTAAATATAGATTGTATTATTAAAATAATCAGTCACACGCAAAGTTATTATGTTTCCTCTGAAGAATGGGAATCTAAACGTATTATTAAAGCATTAACAGATATGAAATCAAAGGGATTGACAAAAGCTCGTTTAAATGTTCGTAGAGGTAAAAAAAATAATAAGCAAGGATTGGATATGCCAAGAAAAGATCCTTTTAAATGGGGAGGATTTGGCTTTGGTTCAGGTAATTGGTCAATACAAGCTAAAAAGGAATATCCTGATGTTCCAACATTAATTATTTGTTATCAGAAAGGAGAAAAAACTACAGGATGGGATGATCATCCTATATATCTACCGATGTTGGTATTACCTAAACAAAAATTTGTTTTAATGTTTAATTATCATGAGGATGAATAAGTGATATTTTGAATTAGCGATCGCACCTCTGTAAAATAGTTTTGCTAGATTAAAGCTGTGTTTTTGGAACTATCTTTCGACTAAGATTATTAGATGGATAAGCTAGCTCGGTATCGTGAAATTATTCGTCAGTTGATATTTGACTATGCTACTCATAAGCCTGCCAATGGTCAAATAGAGACAGAAGCTGTTATTGACTCGGAGCGAGACCACTACGAAGTGTTACATATTGGCTGGGATGGAGTGCGCCGCATACATGGTTCGGTGGTACATATAGATATTATTAATGATAAAGTGTGGATTCAATATGATGGTACTTCTGTTCCAGTGGCAGAGGCATTATTAGAAGCGGGTATTTTGCGCGAAGATATTGTCTTGGGTTTTCATCCGGCTGAACTACGGCAATACACGGATTTTGCTGTATCTTAATTATCTGAATATTGTGTATTTGCAAAGAATAATACATTAAGTAGCGATCGCTCCTAGATTAAACGCATTAGCTTATCTGTACTATCACCGTCATAAGCCACAATAGAAGTTGCCGATGTTTGAGGCGCTGATGATGGAAGAATTATTAACCCTAAAAGACTTACTTGTTAAGGGCGATGTTCAAGGGGCATTGATTATAGTTGAAGAATTAACAGAAATGAGCCGAAATGACATAATCAAAACGATTCGTAGCTATGCAGTGATTTTATTGTTGCATTTGATTAAACAACAAGCTGAAAATCGCACGACTCGCTCTTGGGAAGTCTCAATTCGGAATTCGGTTCGGGAAATTCAGCGGGAAAATAAGCGGCGCGAAGCTGGGGGCTATTATCTCACGCCAGAAGAATTGTTAGAAATCTTAGCAGAAGCCTATTTAAATGCCATTGATGAGGCTTCCTTAGAAGTAGAAGAAGGTCGTTATGAAGCCCAAGAATTAGAAAAGCTGGTTAACCAAGAAGAAATTATCAATCGTGCTTTGGCTTTAATCTTACCAGGAGAGTCTAGTTAATTGGCTAAACAGCGACTCGACACACTATTAGTAGAGTTAAATTTATGTTCTTCTCGCGCCTTAGCACAACGGCTAATTCAGGCGGGGAAGGTTACTGTTAATCAGCAGTTAGTTGATAAACCTGGTACAGAAGTTGATATTGCAGCTAAAATAAATATTAAAGAGCGATCGCCTTTCGTTTCTAGAGGCGGTGAAAAACTCTCCAAAGCTTTATCAGTATTTGCCATTCCCGTAGCAGAGCGCATTTGTTTAGATGGTGGGATTTCTACTGGTGGTTTTACTGATTGTCTCTTGCAAGCTGGAGCAACAAAAGTTTACGGTATTGATGTCGGTTACGGACAAGTTGACTGGCGGTTGCGAAACGATCCGCGGGTGATTTTGCGGGAACGTACCAATTTAAGACAACTACGGCCAGATGAGTTATATGGTGCAAATGACGCGATTCCTGATTTGGCAGTGGTTGATGTATCGTTTATTTCTTTAACCAATATTCTGCCTGCTTTGTGGCAACTAACTCAAGCTAACCGAGAAGCTGTATTGTTAGTCAAGCCACAGTTTGAAGTCGGCAGATCCCGTGTGGGTAAAAAAGGTGTTGTGCGCGATCCAAACGACCAAGCTGATGCTATTTTCCAGGTGTTGCAAGCCGCCCACGAATTAGGATGGAAATACAAAGGCTTAACTTGGTCGCCGATCACTGGCCCGGCTGGGAATATCGAATATCTGCTGTGGTTGGGAATGGACAGTGAAACACCACCACTTGATTTAGAAGCAATTAAGCAAATAACGCAATCAGCAACAACTGATTTACGGAAAAATTAAACGTCGTAGATTAGACATTCTACGGAATCTGGATGGCGATCGCAGTAATTTTCCAAAGAGGTTTTCTTTGATTTTGCTTGCTGTTGATGAGATTTCTCGGCTTGCAATTCTTCCACAATGTCCCAGGCTACGGCACAACCAGCAGAATTACTGCCATCTAGATCGCAAGTTGTTCGGGCTTCAGTAATGGCATTAGTAATGGCTTCTTCAAGATTTGCCGCCCCAGCAGTTTCAAATGAGTTTAGGGTAGTTGTCATGATACTTTCACCTTTGTTTACAGAGATAGATATTAACTATGAACTTTAAATGACCTCAGGAAGCTCACCCTCCGAGTGACGCTCCTGCGTCGCTAACGCCAGTCCCTCTTTGTTGGAGCAACAAGACCGGGCTGGCTCACATTTCCAGTTTAGATAGGCTTCCCACAAGATGTAGTGGTAAACACCGCCATCTTTTTCGCAAAATTGAGTGGGAATTACCCTCTTGTCATCTTTGATTCAAAAAGGTACGAGAATTCCACTAGTTGTAATCACTAGTAGAGGTGTTCATGTTCTCAATCTTGCATCCCAAATTAGGAATGTCAGTCAATTGTCAGAGGAGCTTGATAGAACTTGATAAACACTTATAAACGGTAACAAAGAGGAAACAATTCTTATTTATTCTCAATACTTTATCCCTAGCTCTTGTCGCAGACGATACAGAATTGTGTTTTGGTCAACTTGAGAGAGAATTTCTTGAATGACGCTGCTAGCGCCCAACTGTCCCCAGGTGCAACCTTTTTCAAGATAGACTTGAGCGGCTTTGCCAACAGAGTATGCGCCATAACCGGCGATACCAGCTTGAGCGATCGCACTGCCAGCAAAGGCAGTAATATTGCTGGGATTGTCACCACTGGTGATTGCAGCAGTACTTTTACTTAAACCCAGAAGAAAACTACTACCTAATTCTCCCAGTAGCAAGCCGCCAGAACTAAATAAAATCGTTTTTAAAATTTTCCCGGCTTCATAGCCAGTCATCGGCAAACCATATAATCTAGCGAGAGCGCGAATTAAAGCTAAATCGGCAACAGTTCCGCCAAGGATATCTAAAAAGGCGATGGGATTGAGCATTACTGCCAAAGCTTTGTATTTGGTAAATTGCCAAATGATTTCTTCGGCTTCTTGTTCGCGTAAATCAATGGTTTTTTGAGCGATCGCGGCTTCTGCATCCCGGGCTTGGATCAGTGCATTTAAAGCCAGAAGCGATCGCCCTTCCCGATTCAGGATATTCAGAATTGTCTCTTTGAGTTCGTCTACTTGCGGTGGTGGTGTTTCCCATTCGTAACTGACACTACCATCAGGCCACTCAACCCGTACTTCCATTGCTGCTGGTTCCGCCGCCACCATGACAATTTCATCAGGTAGTAGAGGTTTTGCTTCGGGATGTCCTGCACCCAGTTGTTGCAAATTTTCGTAAATCGCGGACTTGTCTGTATCTGGGTAAAGGTCTATCTTGTTAAATACCAAAATCAAGGGTTTTTGCGATCGCCTTAATTCCAGCAGTGCTTGATACTCAGTGCGCGTGATATCACCAGAGACGACAAACAAAATCAAATCTGCCTGATGCACCACTTCTCGGGCCATATTTGCCCGTGACTCACCCTCAATTTCATCTAATCCTGGGGTATCAATTAACTCTACTAGTACCTTGCCACTGGGTTGCCACCGGACGGAACGGGGCCATTGGGTGACACCGTTCAGGGGCCCAGTTTGCAGAATCTTGTCTCCTAGTAAAGCATTTAAAACTGCTGACTTTCCCCGACTCACCAAACCAAAGACAGCAATTCTAATGACGTTAGAATCCAGCTTGTTGAGTGTGGCGTTCAAAGCTTCTAATTCTGGTTTCACCAAACCTACCAATTCTGGGTTAGATGATAACTGTCCTGACTTACGAAGATATCCATACCAAGACAGCGCTTGTCTGAGACTGGCGCGGGCACGATTTAAGTGAGTTTCTTGCAGATTACGATAAACCGACATAATACCAGCACTTTCAGCTTTGACTATTCTAGAACTATCGTGGCGTTTTTAAACGCAGAGTATTTTTAAATGGGAATTTGAATCCAGAATTCTGTGCCTTTTCCTGGTTCTGATAGACAATTCAAAATTCCCCCATGCTTTTCTACTACAATTTGGTAGCTAATTGACAGTCCTAAACCTGTTCCTTTACCTACCTGTTTGGTGGTGAAAAACGGATCAAATAGCCGCTTTTTAACGTCTTCTGCTATTCCTAATCCGTTGTCGGCAATTCGGATCACAACAAATTTACTCTCTAAAATTTCAGTACTAATTATAATTTGCGGTTTCTCGGTTATTTTTCTGTTGACCATTGACTCTTCCAAGGCATCGATCGCATTAGTCAAAATATTCATAAATACTTGATTAAGCTGCCCAGGATAGCAATCAACTAAAGGCAAATCACCATATTTTTTAACGATAGATATATCCAATCCAATTCCATTATTTTTCCAGCGATGATGTAAAATTAATAGTGTATTTTCAATTCCTTCGTGAATATTAACTAGTTTTTTATCTGCTTCATCATGACGAGAGAAATTTCGCAACCCTAAAACAATTTCCCGGATGCGATTAGTACCCATATTCATCGAAGACAGGAGTTTAGAAAGGTCATCGGTAATGAATTCTAAATCAATTTTTTTAGCGAAATCTGCAATTTCTGCTTGCGGCTGGGGATAATGTTGCTGATAAAGGTGCAAGAGAGTTAACATCTCTTGAAAATATTCGTTAGCATAAGTTAAGTTGCCGTGAATAAAATTAACTGGATTGTTGATTTCATGGGCAACTCCAGCTACTAATTGTCCCAAGCTAGACATTTTCTCATTTTGGATCAGTTGAGATTGAGTTTGCTGCAATTTATGCAAGATTTCGGTGAGTTTTTCAGCTTGAGTTTGAGCGATTAAAGTAGCAGAGCGACTTTGGGTATAAAGTTGTGCATGATCTATGGCGATCGCTAGTTGATCGCAAACAGCTTGTAGCAGGCTAATTTCACTGTTACTCCAAATGCGATCGCCACTACAATGACTACACACAATTGCTCCAATTTCCCCGGAATTACTCTTAACTGGTAGCATTAATTGAGATGTGATCCCAAATTCGGTTAAAAGTTCTTGAGTATCATAATCGAGATGTGATTTACTATTAATATTGTCGATGCAACTTAGTTCTTGAGAGAGAAGTATTTGGGTCAAAACATTGCTCTTTGGCAGCGGAATATTACCTAACATGGTTGGTAAGTTAGGGTTTCGTGCTTCATAGGTTATAGTCAACCTTGATTCGGATGGGTGCGGTAAATAACAAAGAAAGTAGCAACGATCAATTTGTAATAAGCTACGAATTTCATTAACAGCAGTTTCTAGGATCATATCTAGATCAAGAGAACTACGGATTTGGCTAGCTAGACGTAGCAATAAAGCTTCCCGACGGCTAAAGAGTTCTTCTCGCGCCCAGATTCGGTCAATAGCCACAGCAATATTATTAGCAATCCAATTTAATAGGTTATGAGTTGCTTCGGTAAATAATTGCTTGCTAAATAAAGCTATTATACCGATTAATTGCTGCTCTACTATCAAGGGATAAGCAGAAAATCGAGAAATTGAGAATGTAGAATTGACAAGTTGCTCGGAATTATTAATTGATAATTCTTCGTTAAAAATAGCCTGATGGTTTTGAATCATTAAACCAATAATATTATTGACTAAAACCATGTGATCTGGGAAATCTTGCGTATCCCTCAAAGCACTACAAGTAATATCTGTGCAGTGAACGCCAGCCTGCAATTGTAGCTGGTTTGTCTGTCGTTCAAAAGTCCAGATACAAACAAAGCCGATATCAAGGTATTGGGAAATAGTATTTGTACAGTTTTGCAAAATTTCTGGAAGTGTACCACTTTGAGATAAAGCTAAACTGACTTCTGCACTCAAAACTGACAAACGCGATCGCTCTAATAAAGCTAACTCTGAAAGCTTACGCTGTGTAATATCTGTACGAATTGCTACATATTGATAGGGCTTTCCATCTTGTCCTAACATTGGAGCGATCAAAGTATCCACCCAATAAAAAGTACCATCCTTGGCTTTATTTTGAATTTCTCCTTTCCATATTTTTCCTTGGGCAATGGTTTTCCATAAATTCGCAAAAAATTCTTTTGTGTGATATCCAGAATTGATAATCCGATGATCTCGCCCTAGAAGTTCTTCTGGAGAATATTTAGAAACTTGACAAAATAGGTCATTGACATAGCTTATTCTTCCAGCTTTATCAGTAATAGCTACCAGTGAATGAGTATTTAAAGCAAATCTAAAAGCTTCTAATTCTTGGATAGATTTTTGTAGCGCTATCTCATTTTCTTTATTCAGAGTTATGTCACGAGCTACTGCATAAATCAACTTTTCTTCACTGAAACCAGTCGCATTCCATGACAGCCATTTGTAAGAGCCATCCCGACAAAGATAGCGGTTTTCAAAGCTGATTGCATCTACAGATTGTGTAATTTTTTGGGCTGCGACAATAGTAGATTCTCGGTCTTCAGGGTGAATAAATTCGATAAAGGGTTTAGCAACAAGTTCCTCAACAGACCAACCTAGTGTTTTTGTCCAGACTGGATTTAAATACTTAAAATAACCATCAAAATTAGCAATACACAATAAATCTATAGAAAGTGAGAAAAATCGAGAGTATTGTTCTTCAGATTGTTTGTACTCAGATTTAACTAGTTTCATCAGTTTTTTAGGTATGAATCTTTTTTTGTGATGGCTTAAATAAGTTAATACGTTTTTTCCTGACATGGAATAATCATCTCAATGGGATATGTCAAGCAAGAGACTCGCCTAATGTCAGTTCTGAGGAAGACTATTTAGCTTACTAAATAAAACGTATTTAACTTGATAGTAGAGGCAAGAAGTATCTACTAGTTTGTACTGAGTAAACTAGCTAGCTGTTGACTTAGTTCTCTACTAAATAAAGGGTTCCCCAAAAAAGTAGAAAGTAAACACTTCTTATCTTAAATTTAAGATAAGAAGTATTACGTAAGCTGAATTAATCAGGACTTTTATCTGTCATTGTCCTTAAACAGCGAAGAAATCGCTGAATAAATGTAACAATTATTAATGTCTTTGCATTCCCTGATGTGTAAAATTGATGCTTAAATCCTCGCTAATCTAAAAATTTACCATTTCATAAATATTACTGAATTAAATTTGTAAATTTCTAGAAGCTAATGTTAACAAAGCATCAGGAGATTCATGTTCAGTTAATACCCATTTACCATCTGAGTTTTTAGCAAATTGCTCAACGTAAAATTTGTGTTGCTTATCAGTCAACAATCTTAATATCATACCTCCTGCCTCCTTCACGCAATACTCCCGCGCTTTCTGGCTTCTTTGTAAGAAGTTCCCACATTTTTCAAACCAGCTTTAATCATTTGTTGTTCAAGAAGGGCAAAGAAACGCGCTCGATCGCCACCTTTGACTACTGCTTGATTATGGGCTTCGGCGATCGCTACAGGGTAGCCATATCCTTTTTGCACTTGTGCTAACATCAGTCCCAATGCTTGGTCTAACATGGTTGCATTCTCCGCTACCCATGCTGGAACTTCAATGCGGGCGATTTCGGTGCCAACGTGAACGTAGCAAAAGTAAATTGTTTGATCGCCGTAAAGTTCGAGAATGGGGGAATTACTGCGCCACAAGGTACTGCGTTGTCCTGGTTTGAGTCGGGTTGCCCAAACAGAAGTATCTCGCAATTGTTCAAAAATTTTACAAGGTACTTTTTCTAGCTGATTTGGGCAATGACTTTTACAGTCTGGCGCTGGATGGGGACAAGCCAACAACCGTAAAAAGTTCATTGTTTCAATGCTGCGAGAGGCGCTAAGATAGCCCATCAACGGAATTTTCGCCTCACGCATCTGCTGCCAAGCTTCCAGGATGGGGGGTAAAATGCGATCGCGTGCATCCATCGGCAACTGTTCTAAAAACCAGTAAATTAGCGAACCATCTACCATTGCTAGCGCTGGCATTTCCCTTTGGGCTGCATCACATGCCAGTTCTGCTAACACCGTTGCTTCTGAGGCAGTGCGGCGAAAACTCATCCATTCCTCAGTTCTAATTCCCCACTGCCGAGACATATATAAATCTTCTGGGCGGTAAAATACTTCTGGCAAACTATCGAGTAGCGGATGGCGATTTTGCCCGTAGTGTAAGACGACTCTGCCGATATTTAGGAGATAACAGTAAGCAATTTCGTGATGGTTAGGGGCAATTTGGGAACCATCGGTAGCGATGACAGTATGAATTTTTGGGGGAACTGGGATATCGATGCAGGTTTCTAGCGGCTCGATTGGGGTAGCATTAGCAAAGATAATGCGATCGCGCCATTTTTCCTGACGAGCGATTAAATCTTGTTGACACTCGTAAGCATTTTTTAAATGTTGTTGTGCCAGTTCTAAACGCTGACGACTGGCAGCAGCTTCTAAGGTAAGATGCTGACTTAAACCCTGCATTTGTCGCGCCAGTTTTGTTAGGTCAAGCATAAAAGTAAGTGCGAAGTGAGGAGTGAATACTTGTAAGTTATTATTTCACCTAAATTTATAAAACACATCGTTTGATTTATATAAATATGTCCAGAAATTAAATATGTATTATTCAGAATCTTTGTAGAGACGTAGCAATGCTACATCTCTTTTTCGCTAGATATTTAATATATTAAAGCCAAGCTGAGAAATCTTTGGCAAACTGAGAAAGTGATAACAACTGAATTCGCGGATCATTTTGGGCAGCTTCCCTTTCTGCTTGGGTATTATAGCCCCAGTCGGCAAGGAAAAGTTTCACATCTTCAAGGTCTGCTTGCTGTTGGACTAACTGTAATGTCTTGAGTCTATCTTCTACAAACCAGAGACTAACTGGCTTGTCTTCTGTTGACTGGATTAATTCTCGCAAAATTTCATATTTGGGACGCTTGACTTCTTTCCCAAAAATTGCTCTTGGTGGTAAATTCACCCCTTCTTGTTGCAACAACTGCTGCACAAAACGCCCTTCTTTAGTTGTGACAATGTATAGCTTAACTCCACTTTCAATAGTTAATTTGATTTTTTCTACTACAGCCGGATAAAATCTATGCAGACTCAGCCAACCACCTAAATCCGTAGTAATCCATTTATCTCGCTGCTGATCTAGTTTCGCACCTATTTCTCTTGCTTGTAGCTTGTCATTTAACAAAAGTTGTGGGGCAATGCTTACCCATTCATGAAGAATCTTTTCGTCAGAAATTCCATCTACTAAGGCTTTAATTAAAACGGGCATTTCCCAACCCGTTTCAATAACAGGTCTTAGGCGATAGAATCTCAAAGCTAAATCATCTGGCGGTGTGTCGTTAGGAGGAGACCAAATTTCACAGTAAGTACGCCATGCCACCTCAAAATATTCAATTAATCCATCGCAAATCACTCCATCAAAGTCCAGGGCTAAAATTTTGGGACTACTTGCGGTCATTGGTTTGAGAATGAAACTGCTGTTGTCAGCTTACCCGACAAATTTAAATCATGCAGTAGTTTTTGTCAGTCTTTGATAATTTATAACTTGCTTAAAAAAGATGGTGGCATTGTTAAATTTGATTTTATACTGGCAGGTTAACGAGGATCTACAGCAGGTTTGTGATCAACTAAACGAATTTGGTTTTGCTTGACTACTACAGTGATTAATGGCAAAGAACGTTTAGCTGGGCCATGAACTACCCGACCCTGAGAATCGTATTGAGACCCATGACAAGGACAAATAAAGTGATTCTTCTCAAGATCCCATTCAACTGTACATCCTAAATGGGTGCAGATTGGATTGATAGCATACTCAGCAATCTGTGGCCCGTTTTGAATAATCAGATAATCAACGCTACGGTCTGGCAAGCCTTTTACGAGAATCGGAATTCCTGGCTTTGCGGTTGCCAATAGTGCATTAACCTCAATTTCTTTGCCATCTTGAGCCAGTGCCACCGATCCTGGAAGATAATTTTGACAGCGTGAATTCTTTGGATAAAGTGAGCAAAGGGTTTCTAGGTCTATCTCACGACTTTGGCTGACTTTGGGAAATAGATATCCCATAGCTACTGATGCAACTGTAGTTCCTAGCATGTAGGTTAAGAAATCCCGGCGCGTTTTTATCCTCGCTGGAATTTTGCCATTAGTAGAAGAATCTTCTTTCATGATTCGATTTGCCAAGAAGGTCTAGTAATATACTACGGTGCGATCGCATCAGGTTTAATGTATATTTGTGTTCACTGTAGGTTCATTTTCAGAAAATTTACTTTCTTGAATAATTGTTCCTAAAACTTTAATTTTTAATTCTTATTTATTTCTGGAGTAAGAGGTGATTTATAAACCTCAGCGCTAGAATCTAACCTAAGATATGTTCCTCAAAAAATCTATTCAAAATCTATTCTCAAACTCTCTCCAGAGAAAGAACTCTTTATGCCTTTGATTTTTTAAGCTGTTGTTAGTCAAGTCATATATTTTAATACCTGAAAGTGCCATGAGTGATAAAAATCAAGAAAATCAAATTAATCAACCAGTAAGCGAAGATCGGGATTCTCGTGAAAAGCCAGATGTGAACGAAAGAAACTTAACCGCGAATCCAGGAGATAGAATTGCTGATGAGCCTCAATCAATTGAAGAGAAGGCTAAACAGGCAGCTGTTGATGATGTACCAGACATTACAGGCGACAGAATCACAGTCCCGACTTACTTTGTTGTGGATGAACCCAACGGCGAAAAGAAGGCACTCCACCACGTTAAAGATGCTGAAGAAATTTCCGACGTAATTCGGCAGGCGCGACTTGACGAAAATGGAAATCGAATTTGGTAGTAGTTGTTTATTGAAGACGCGGGGACGCAGAGAAATTATCAAATACTCTCTGCGTTTGCTGGCGTCTACCATTTACCGCGTTCTATTGATAGATGATGAATGACTTTCAACTGTTCATGAGTCAACAAGAAGCGAGACAGTAACCAAGGTAGATAATTGGTGTTCGCAGATGTTGAACTAACAGTAGTTATGAACCTTATGTCCTCAACACAACAGCAAGTTACTTCCACCGACAGCTACAAGTACCTGCTATTCTTGCCTGATGGGCTACGCTCCAGTAGAGGCGATCGCAAAGTAAATTCTAGAAGATTTGAGTCATTATAATTTTTTGCTAACAGATAAAATTACCTGAAAAAATCCTCTTTTGCTCAAAAGCATTAACAAGAGCTATTAAACATAGTCTAGCAACGCTTTGTTCAGAGACAATAGAAGAAGCCCACATATATTGATGCAGTTATGACGACTACACTTGCCTCTGCTGTTAAACCAAGAGCTGAAGATAGTTTTGCCATTACCTTTGCACCATTGTCTCTCGAAGAAATTTACACCAAGTCTGACGATCCAGCCAACGGTGCTGTGGTTGTGATGAGTGGTATGGTTCGCAATCAAACCGATGGTAAACCTGTGATTGCTCTAGAGTATCAAGCTTACGAACCGATGGCATTGCGGATATTTTATCAAATTGCTGCTGATATTCGCTTATCTACCTCTGATGTGAATCGAGTTGCTATTTATCATCGCGTTGGACGTTTGCGAGTTGGGGAAATCAGCGTTTTAGTGGCAGTGGGTTGTCCTCATCGGAGTGAGGCGTTTGAAGCTTGCCAATATGCTATTGATACGCTCAAACACAATGCCCCTATATGGAAGAAAGAACATTGGGAAGATGGTTCTAGCCGTTGGGTGAGTATTGGCGCTTGTGAAACATCAGGAGAAAATTGTTAAGATTTCAGAGACAATTTCCTCCACTCGTGTTTTGTCTAGGGTAGCTGAGTTTTCAGCTACTCTAGCCACTAGAGTGGATAAGGTAAGTTAAAAATTTACCAGTAAAATTTCTGGCTATGGTAATGTAAGATGATTATCTGGATGATGTCTGGTTGATATCTATAACCTAAACAAAGTCTAAATTACTAAAGCTGAGAGTTGGGAAACTCCGGTGAAATTCCGGGACTGTGCCGCAGCTGTGAGGGGATCACCCAAGTCAGAATGCCAACTCTCAACGATGTCCTGAAGACACACTCACCGTCTACTCCCTGCGTTGCACGGGGAAGGAGTTCTAAGTTTGCTTTCTGGATTTGCCATTTGTCCTGGCTTGTTTTATGCTACACCCGCCGCAGATGGTATATTATCTCGCGTTAGAATACCAGGTGGAATTATTAGTAGTCAGCAGTGCCGTGCGATCGCAGATATAGCAGATCAGTACGGTGGCGGCTATGTAGATGTGACTAATCGAGCTAATCTGCAAGTTCGTGAAATCCGCACCGAGATAAATGCTGAGGTTTTGAAGCACCTACAGGATATGGGATTGGGTTCTGGCAATAGTGTTGTAGATCAAATCCGCAATATTATGACCAGTCCAACTGCTGGAATCGATCCCCAGGAATTAATCGACACTCGTCCTTTTGTGCAAGGTTGGGATGATTATATTGCTGCACATCCGGCGCTTTCGGAACTGTCGGCAAAATTTAGCGTTTGCTTTGATGGTGGTGGGATAATTCGGGTGGGCGATCGCTTGAATGATATCGCCTTTGCTGCTGTCTTAGTTGACGGTAATGTTTATTTTCGTCTCTATCTCAGTGTAGGCGAGAAGGGTCAACCACCCAGCGATACAGGAATTTTGCTACCACCAGAGGAATGTTTGCCCGTCTTGGCAGCTTTAGCGGATGTCTATCTAGCTCATAGTCATACTACAAGTAGGCGGCGGCTACGTTTCTTAGAGTTATTGAATACTTTGGGTTGTGAAAATTATCTCCAAGAAGTAGAGCAGCGTCTACCTTTTTCTCTTTTATGCAGTGAAATAAAAAAAGACCTAACCCTCCAACCCCTGCAAAAGAAGGGGGAGAAATTCTCTACTCTTGTGCAAAGAGAGGGTAAGTATCAGCATATTGGCATCCATCCCCAACGTCAGCAAGGCTTATTTTACATTGGTGTCGTCTTGCCTCTTGGCCGATTGGAGAGTAGACAGATGCGCGGTTTAGCAGATTTAGCCGCAAAATACGGCAGTGGAAATCTCAGGCTAACCCCTTGGCAAAATTTGCTCCTTACAGATATTCCTTGGCAATGGGTTGCTGATGTCCAAAGTGAAATTGCTTTCTTAGGATTAGATTCCTCTGCAACTAACATCAAAAGTGCATTAGTTGCCTGTTCTGGAAGAAAGGGTTGCGCCGCTTCTGCTACGGATACCAAAAGTCATGCATTGGCATTGGCAGAGTATCTTGAAACTCGCATGATTCTCGATTGCCCAGTTAATATCCACTTTAGCGGTTGCGAAAAATCTTGTGCCCAGCATAGCAAGAGTGATATTACTCTCCTCGGCGTCAGCATTGAGGCTGAAAATGAAACTGTGGAAAGGTATCACGTTTATGTTGGTGACAGCAAACAAAAATTCGGACGTGAACTATATCAATATGTAACTTTTGCCGAACTACCTGCATTAATAGAGCGGATGCTATATGTATATAAAATTCAACGCTTAAATTCTGATGAGTCCTTTGGGGAATTTGCTAATCGATATGCACTGACTCAATTACAGCAATTATTTAACATTATTCCTAAGTCATTCGTGAACAACAAGATTCCCGACTTTTTAGAGAAATTGGGAATCTGAGCCTTTTGATTTTTATATGTCAATCCAAAATTTAAAATCTCAAATTGAATGCCCGACTACATCCGAGAAGCCAACGAAATTTACCGTAATTCCTTTGCAATCATCCGGTCAGAAGCGAACCTAGATGTGCTGCCATCAGATGTAGCAAAAGTTGCTGTACGTCTCATTCATGCCTGTGGGATGACGGATATTGTCACTGACTTGGGATATTCACCAACAGCAGTGCAATCTGCAAGAGCAGCACTGGCAAATGGAGCGCCAATTTTGTGTGATTGCCGGATGGTTGCTGAAGGCGTTACCAGACGGCGGTTGTCTGCAAACAATCAAGTTATCTGTACCCTCAACGATCCAAAAGTGCCAGAACTTGCCCAGGCTATGGGTACTACAAGGTCAGCGGCAGCCTTAGAATTATGGCGATCGCACCTGGAAGGATCAGTGATCGCAATTGGGAATGCACCCACAGCCCTGTTCCGACTCTTAGAAATGCTCGATGAAGGAGCTACTAAACCTGCGATTATCTTAGGCTTTCCAGTGGGGTTTGTCGGTGCAGCAGAATCAAAAGCCGCACTGGCAGCAGACAGCAAAAATGTACCATTTTTAACCTTACATGGTCGGCGCGGTGGGAGTGCGATCGCGGCAGCAGCAGTTAACGCCCTGGCAACGGAGGAAGAATGAATATGCAACCCAAAGGTCGTCTTTATGGAATTGGTGTCGGCCCAGGCGATCCCGAACTATTGACTCTGAAGGCGCTGCGGCTATTACGTGCGGCTCCTGTGGTAGCTTATCAATCAGCCACAGATAAAGAAAGTATTGCTAGAGCGATCGTGGCGCAGTATCTTCCTGGCAATCAAATCGAGGTGCTATTTCACCTCCCCCGCGCTTTGGAACCAGAAAAGGCAAAATCTATTTATGACAAAGAAATTGAACCAATCGCCGACCATTTAGCAGCCGGTCGAGATGTTGTAGTGCTGTGCGAGGGCGATCCATTTTTCTATGGTTCGTTCATGTACCTATTCACGCGGTTATGTGACCAGTACGAAACAGAAGTTGTCCCCGGAGTTTCCTCGCTGATGGCTTGTCCGGTAGCCTTGGGTGTACCTTTCACCTACTACACCGATATTCTTACTGTCCTACCAGCCCCACTACCAGCAGAAGAACTGACTACACATCTACTGATGACTGATGCCGCAGCAATTATGAAGCTAGGTCGCCACTTTACCAAAGTGCGGGATATCCTGCATAAATTAGGGCTAGCATCACGGGCAAAATATATTGAGCGGGCATCAACCTCACAGCAACGCATCATACCCCTGGATGAAGTTAATCCAGATGAAGTACCCTATTTCTCAATGATTGTGATTCCTACTAAGAATCGATTATAGTCCTTTGTTGGATAATCAAAAATCCCAAATAGAATAACCTCCTGGCAGATTGAACCAGGAGAGTTGAAAAAAATGGATTCATGTTTACAAGCGTTGTAGCAGGCTCAAACCGTGAGTATCAGTACCACAGGTATTGAAAAGAAAGTATTCATCAGCTAACTTTTGCACTTGTTCTGATTCCACTATGCTAGGTTGCCAGGGGTTAGGGTTATTGTAAGCGTAGAAAGTTTCCACGCCATCGATACCCTTTTGGGCCGCAGCTGGAATTAAGTCAAAATGCGATCGCTTGTAACGAGCTGGATGAGCCAGAACTGCCAATCCCCCAGCTTCATGAATAGCGGCAATCACGTTACTTGCCTGATATTCTTGGCCTGTAGTCGCCCTTCTTTGCAGATAGGGTTTCATGCTAGGATGTTCTGTTGCAAAAGCGTAAGCCAAAATATGAACTTCTATATCCAAAAGGTTGGCATTGATTTCCACGCCACTCCACAGATGAGGAGTGCTTTCACCAGGATTATTCCACTTCCAGTCTTCTAACCAAGCAAGTGCAGCTTGATAGCCGATAATACCATGATGATCGGTGATAGCTAACCCTTTTAGACCAATAGCGATCGCCTGCTCCATCAATCCACTCGGCTGCAACCTTCCATCCGAGTAGACAGTGTGCATGTGAAAGTTGAATAACCTTGGACAACTATGTGCATCAATGTTATGGAATATTTGCTTCAAAAGTTCTGTGGAAGCAGTAGTCCGGGCCAAATTTACAGCCATAACCCCCTCTGAACAAAAATATATATTCTCAACACACTAAAACGCTACATCTACAGATGAGAAAGATCCAGCACTAAAAATTTAGTGTTGGCTGCTACTTTCTCAGCTTTCTCAGCAAATTTTTCAATATGTTAAGACTACGTTAGCAAATCTTAACCTCAGTGGTCATGGGTGTTTTGGACTACTTTATTATTAAGTAGTAATAAATATTGCATCGTAAATTTCATAAACACGCTTATAGTATCTGTGGTAAAAGACTTAGATACTAAAAACTTAGTAGAGAAATTATTTCTAATAAGCCTAAAATGTAAATTCATTTCCTGTGTAAAAACTATTACTTATCTCAGTAATTACACTAATTTAATTTAACCACTAATGACTTCAGCGTAGGCGTAGCCCGCCGCAGGCATCGCATAAGTGAGTCTACAATAGCTTCGAGAAAATTAGCGATCGCTTGCGGCTCATTATACCCCTCGCGCAATCCCAAAAGAATCTCCCTTCAAAGTGACCCCAAGAGGTTCTATTACCACCTCGCGGCTAAGGGAGGCTTCAACCCTTCCGGCAATCACAGCCGAGAGTTGATGTTCTCTTGCAAGCATGACAATTTTCTCTGCATCCTGCTCCGACTCTGTATAGAATGCGAATCCTGCACCGTAATTGAACACAGAAAGCATCGTCTCGGCCCCGCCTTCCAGATGACCCTCAACAAACGTAAATATCTCCGGCACTGGCAGCATCGTTTCAATGACATACCGAAGCGGCTTCACCGACCGCATCAGCTTTTGCCAGCCATGACCAGTAATATTCTCCATCGCCGTGGGACGAATTCCCTCACCAAGCACCGCCTGTACAAGCGGCGTGTAAAGATACGACGCAGCATTCATCGCTTCCCAGAACTCCTGCCCACTTGGAAGTTTTGTTCTGTAGCCATCAGGGAGCGACTCAGCGAGCTTTCGCAGTGGGGTAAAGCCGTTCTCATGGGGGCCTGAACTCTCGACGAGAACAATGGTATTTCCGGCATCCAGACGGGAACTATCAATGGGAGCAACACCAGGCGGCATAACCCCAAAAACCGAGCCGGCGATGTCAAGCCGTCCTGGAATCATCTTAGTTTTAAGTTGAGGAGTTTCTCCTGAGAGATAGACACACCCAACTCGTTTGCACCCCTCAACCACTCCATCTAGAAACCCATCAAGGAAAGCGGGGGTGAAGATCGTTTCAGGAGTACTTGATGGCAGATAAAGACCGAGAAGTATAGTCTGCATACCTGAAGTTGCGGCGTCGTTCGTCAGACACGAGATGATCTTGATACCAATATTCCACCAGAATCGTCGAAGTTCTTCTTCACAGAGGTCGTCAGGTCGGGTATCATCTGCGGTGCCCAGTCCTTCAGGGACAAGTGTCATAGAAAGTTCTCTAGCCCCCGCCTCCAGAAACGGAGCAAGGTTAAAACTGAAAGCGTTGGCGCTTGCTCCAAGACCAGACGCGGGGACTATGCCATAGGCGCTTGCAAAGCCAAGTGTGCGTTTTGCAGCATTGATGAAACGTCGTTTTGCGGCATCGAGAGTATCGTAATCGACTTGATCGAGAGCTTGAGCCATCAGGTTGCGTTTAAAGTTAGGAGTTTGGAGTAGAGACGCGATTAATCACGTCTGTGCAAGAGTTAAAAGTTAGGAAAACTCATAACTCATCACTTTAAAATACCTCAAAATACCTCATCTTCAATACCGCGCCACCATTCACCCAATTTCATCAAGTCTTGGTAAATATCTTCTAATTCTTTAGTATAAACATCATTTGTCAGGGTAGCTCGACGCTCTTGCAATTTCTTGAGGCGCAGTTGTACCAATACCCAAGGTTTAGAGATGCTATTTGTAGCTTCGATGTATTGCGCTAGTTCTTTGCTATCCATAATGTTTTATATTTTGATTTTCCTGTCACTACTTTTATTTAGGCGATGCCCGTCCCACTACTGGAAAACAGAAAAGGGAGAAATTAAAAAGAACTTCTCCCTTTCCTGGTGGGCTTTCTGCTTCAACTTTTGTAAATTAACTTATTGTTTATACTTTACATAGTCTGGCACAAGCCGCGCAGACACATTTAGCTTTGCCATTCTCAAAAGGTAGGAAGCAGCTTACTAAGAGGTATCACACTCAGTTCAAAACCAAAAATTAATTAAGCTTTAGCCAAGTTTTCAGCAGCAAAGTCCCAGTTAACCAAGTTTTCTAGGAAATTCTTGATGAATGCTGGACGGGCGTTTTTATAGTCAATGTAGTAGGCATGTTCCCAAACATCCAAGGTTAGGAGTGCCTTCTTCCCATGAGCTAGGGGGTTTTCTGCATTTGGTGTTTTGATCACCTTCAGCGTACCACCATCATCGATGAGCCAAGACCATCCACTGCCGAATTGAGTTGCAGCCGCGTTAGAGAACTCTTCCTTGAATTTGTCGAAGCTACCAAAATCTTTATCGATTTTGGCGGCGAGTTCACCTGTGGGTGTGCCACCACCTTGTGGTTTCAAGGAATTCCAGAAGAAAGTGTGGTTCCAAACTTGGGCAGCGTTGTTGAAGATTCCCGCTTTAGAGGAGTCTTGGAAGGAAATTTTGATCACCTCTTCCAGAGACTTATCAGCAAGTTCTGTACCCTCAGTGAGTTTGTTGAGGTTGTCTACATAAGCTTTGTGATGCTTACCATAGTGATACTCGAAAGTTTCAGCTTTCATGCCAAAAGGCTCTAGAGCATTCTTGTCAAAGGGTAGTGGGGGCTGTACAAATGCCATTGTGTCAAATCCTCTCTTTACCGGTTTCCAGTTTTAAGCTATTGCAGAAGCTTGGGAAATTAATAGCTTTTATTTTTAGGGGTTTTATGTCTTTAATCATGGAACATAAAACTTAGCATCGTCATTCTACTACCAAAGTGAAGATAAAGTGAAGACGGAAACAAAGTACTTCGGTGATAAGTCAAATCGCTAGAAATTCATGACTATAAATAAAAATGACTAATCTTTCCTAGCGAAAGGCCAATAACTAATTAGCATTTAGCAATTAAAACTTTCATACTTCTACCTTTAGTAGGATTAATTACGATGTGAAAAATCAGTCGAAAGCGAGATGATTTAATATTTAAATAAATTTAAACTTTGTCTAAAGTACTAAAAATTGATTTTCAAAGAAAATAGCCAAAAGTCAAGTTATTTATTTTGTTTTTAAATGCAGTTTTGAGAATGGTAAATGAGTAATCACTCATTTACCACCCTTTAAAGCTAAGAAACTAACAGCAAATAGCGGCTATTACTAGTGAGATAAATGCTGCTGGTAATAGTTAACGATTTGTGCTGTGACTTCAAAAGAGTTCAAACCGTCGGTTACAACTTCGATCGCATCGACTGCTTTTTGCAAAGGAGAAACTTTGCGTGTACTATCTTTCCAGTCACGTTCGGCAATGTCGTGTTCCAACTGCTTTAAACTCACTTCGGGCTGACCTTGTTTGTGAAAGTCTTGCTGGCGGCGACGGGCGCGTTCACTCACAGAAGCGGTTAAGAAGATTTTCACTTCAGCGTCGGGGAAAACGTGAGTACCGATATCCCGACCCTCAGCTACTAAACCACCTCTTTTACCCCAGTTTTGCTGTTGCTTAACTAGTGCTTGACGAACAGCGCTTTGTGCCGCGATCGCCGATACTTGAGATGTTACCTCAATTGTGCGAATTGCCTGGGTAACATCAATACCGTCAATCCAAACCCGCACGGACGATTGTAAATCCTGGTTAGGAGTAAGTTCGATTTTACACTGGTTAGTTAATTCAGCGATCGCACACTCATCATCAATAGCAATCCCTTTTTGCAGTACTAACCAAGTGACAGCACGGTACATGGCTCCTGTATCTAAATACACTAAACTCAGGTTTGCTGCCACTTGACGCGCCACCGTGGATTTCCCAGCACCAGCTGGGCCATCAATGGCGATAATAGGTTGACGAGCGCGCAATATCGTATTGTCAATCAAACGTGTAGCACCAAGACGAGCTGCGATCGCCAACATTCCTTCCTCCTCAACTTTTTCTAAAGACATCAACGTAGTCGGTTCAACCAATTCAATATATTCCACTGAGATCGTGCTGACCATTGCCACTTCTTGCTGTACCACTGCTATCAACTTGTGGCGATCGCGATCGCCTGCCCGAAATGCAGTTTTCGCTCGTTGCAAGCCGCGATATAACACCGCTGCTTGCTCTTTTGCCGTCGCAGTTAAATATTGATTACGAGAACTGAAGGCAAGACCCGACCCTTCCCGCACTGTTGGACAAGCAACAATTTCTACTGGCAAATTTAAGTCAGCTACTAAGCGTTTAATAATTGCCAGTTGCTGACCATCCTTTTGACCAAAGTAGGCACGGTCAGGCTGTACCAAGTTGAAAAGTTTGGTCACAATCGTAGCGACACCCTGAAAGTGACCTTGCCGAGAACGACCACACAAGCCTGTTATCATAGCAGATGGGGGGATAACTTGTGTAACTTTTGATTCTTGTATACTCTTCTGGGGAACTGCCATTTCTTCCGGAGTCGGCGCAAAAATAGCATCTACCCCAGCTTGTTCGCAAAGTTGTTGGTCTTGCTCTAAAGTGCGGGGGTAGCGTTGATAATCCTCATTGGGAGCAAATTGCAGGGGATTGACAAAAATACTCACAATCACCGTAGAATTTTCTTGCCGCGCCCGTTGGATCAAGCTTAAATGACCTTGATGCAAATTCCCCATTGTTGGCACCAGACCGACTGCCGTCTGATACCAGACAGTTATCTCATCTAGTCTCAGATCCTCACTAACTGCAATCAGCTTGTTTTCTGAGCAGCGTTTAGTTAAATAGCAGCGTAAAGCTGCGACTGTTGTCAGCAGGCGCACAAAAATACCCCTAGTTCTTATCGATCCCTCCCCCGTTAGTTTATATCTGAAATAGAGGGAAGAGATGATTGAACTAGGGGAATTAAGTGATACGGAACTGGAGATTGGGGATTGGGTATTAGGGATTGGGGACTGGGAAAGCTTTTTCCTACTTCCTAGTTCTCAGTCCTCAGTCCCTAATAATTATTTCCCCAAGACTTCAATATGTACTGGTGCGACGCCACTGCCCATCATTCCCAAAATCCGAGCCGCGCCGGCAGACACGTCAATAATGCGACCACGAATATATGGGCCTCGGTCATTAATCCGCAGCACTACAGAACGACCGTTGCGGGTGTTGGTTACACGCACTTGCGTACCAAAGGGTAAGCTACGATGGGCCGCAGTCATTTCTTCTGGATTGAATCTCTGACCACTAGCAGTCCGATTACCAGAACCGTCATAGCCGTAATAAGAAGCCATGCCTCTGAAACTGATTCGCACCCCTCCAACGGCAATCTGTTGGGGTAGCTTTGGTATTGATACTGGTAAATTAGCAATCTCTTTTAAGGGAGATGCATTGCCTAGTAGTCTCCGCAGGCGATTGGTTGCTTGCAATGCATCTTGCGCTAGATTGTTGGTGCTACCTGCTAATCGTGTACCTTCGTTGATTTCGACCAATTCTTCGTCATTAATTTTGATTACATAGCGATCGCCACTTTGCTGGACAGGGGCGCTTTTGTTTTGCGCTTGATTGTCAGTAGATTTTTCCCCTGCTTTCCAACTAACGGTAATCTTACTCCCATCCACATTTTCCCGATTCAACTGGTTGATCTTAGCTGCTATTACACCAGCTATCTGAACCGGGTCATTGTCAACAGAGCTAATCTGGTTACTCACACCCATTAGGTTCCCAGTACTTACTGCCTTTGGTGAGTTGCTAGCAATAAGGGCGTACGATTGTACGCCCCTAGCATCTCCAACTTCACCAACTTTTTTACTTTCAAGATTCGTATTTGATACAGAACTTAAAAAGGTGAGAACGGGTATATTTCGGATAAAAAGGGTTGCCGCCTTACGTCCTCTAATGTTGTGAGGATGAATTTCTGTAATCACAGCATCCAAGGTTTGCTTTCCTGCTGTTGATTGATACTCTCCCACCTTCACCACATCAGGGCCAGGTGATTTTTGGGATGCTAGCGCATTTCCCCTGGTGGTTTGAGTGCAACCGACTGAGGGTATACCCAAAACAGTCATAAACAGGGCAACAATAGTCCACAAATGTCTTTGATTCATGCGTCCGTTTTTAAAGCGAGTGTAAGAACTTAAGTTTTATGATTCGCGGGATTTTTCACTTTTAAAAAGTAACTTCCCTTTTGAAAAACTCGAACTCGTTCCGTTTTCACTTTTTATTTATAACTGCAACAGACTAACATGAACCTTTTGGCTTGGGGATCAGGGTTTTAGCGTAATTATCGGCCACCTTTTCAGATTCTGATTCCAATTTTAAGGGTGAAACCTTTCTCAAATGAGGACTTTGGCTATGTAACGCTTTTTTCAGCAAGTCGAAAATTTCTTAAAAAAACTTTACGTTTTTTGTACGCCAAAGTGACGATACCCTATTCACATTGATTCCAAAGGCTCGCAACTACCCGTGTATTCTAGATAACATCTTTCATGACTATTTCCTAAAAGGAAGTAATATAACTTTAATTAAATGGCATCGGCATAAATACTTAAAAAAATTTATTTAATTAAATATTTAGATTTCCCTATGAATAAGTCGTGATATGAGTTACATCTTAAATAATTATGCAAATTCGTTTGAGTTTAATATCTTTTTCCAAAGTTTTTTTTACGTACATTATTCATAACTGGTTTTCTCCGTAGTTACAACAAAAACAGTAATAAATACAACTTTTGCTATCAGTGTCGCTGAGTATAAAATAAAGGATGATACTCAACTTAATATTTTTTATAATTAATGATGAAAAAATTCAGAAATTTTTGCGATCGCTTGTACAAGAGACTCAGTACGTCTTAAAAAATACAGTCAATACTTGACAATCTCCGTAATTACTCAAGGATGATTTTTCAGAGGAAGCTGTTTTTGACAAAATCTTTGTAACTGTAGGGATATGCGGCTGTAAACCCCTATTATATATAGTTAGTATTTTGTAGTTAGTATTTTGGAAAATGCTATCAGCCTGATGAAAAATCAAGCACATCAAGGAGATTTAGAAAGTTTCATATCGGGTTCTGAAGACCAACGGGTTGGGCGACCGATTCGTTGAGTTTAATTAGAACCATCACCATTATTAGCTGTTCTCAACGAGTTACATTCTCAGTACGAGTCAGTGCGGCAGGGTGCAGTAGCAAAATACATTATGGAACATTTCAGGTTTTACCTAAGAATACAATACAGGGTATAACAACCGCCCGATGGCGCATCTGATGCTCAACTTTGACATGATTCCGAAACGTTGAAGAGGCGCTGGGTCTTTATTTCCAGTAGTGTGCTGTGATGGTGAATTGCCAAATTGCCGACTTAGCGGTAATGGCGGTTACCCTTGCTAACATTTCGTCGCTATTGGATGTGCGTGGTAACAGTGTAGGAGGGGTAAAGGTGTGAGAAGAACTTTCCCAACTATTAGGTTTAGATATTTTTAGACAGGCGCGTTTTTTTGTGATTTTTTGCTGATTCTCAATCAATCTTAGCGATTGCTTAAACTTACGTAGTTTCTCACACTTCATATTTAGTAAGCTTTTTATCTTTTTCTAAACGTCGAAATCAGGTTAAATTAAGTCAATATCAGATTGTGATATTATCGTCATTCTGCTGATTAATAACTAATCGCAAAATTGATAACCCCAAAATTATCAAAAATAGCACTAGGCCAATTGTGCAAGCGTAGCTAATTTCCAAATTGTTGAAAGCTTGCTCATATAGATAATAAACAATCGTTTTCGAGCTACTGAGTGGGCCCCCTTGGGTCATAATGTACACTTCTTCAAACACTTTGGTCGCAGAAATAGCCGAAATCACTGCCACTAGTGCTAGATACGGCTTCATCAAAGGTATGGTAATATCCAAATGTTTCCTGATATTATCAGAGCCATCAATGGCTGCGGCTTCATACACATCACTGGGAATTGATTGCAACCCCGCTAAATAAATTACCATGTAGTAACCTAGTCCCTTCCACACAGTGACAGCCATCACGCTAGCAAGAGAAATTGGTACGATACCAAAAATTTTTGCTGGGCTAGTTAGCCAAGGAATACCTTCTGGAAAAATACCTAAAGCTTTCAGGAACTGATTCAGTAATCCGTTTTCTGCATACAACCATTTCCAAGCTATTCCCGCAACCACCATTGAAATTACCACTGGGGTGTAGTAGGCTGCTCTAAACCAATTCATCCCCCGCAGTTTCTGATTTACCAAAATTGCCAGCATTAAGGGAGCAATTACTAAAATTGGTACTACACCCACAAGATATAGAAAAGTGTTTTCCAAGGTTTTCCAAAAAACTGCATCTTTCCAAAGCTTGAGAAAGTTAGCAAAACCTATCCATTGTGGCTGTTGGGCAATATCTTCATAGCTAGTAAAGCTGAGGTAAAACGCTTGCAGTGCAGGCCAAAAGACAGTTAACCCCAAAATAACTAAGGCGGGTAGTAAAAATAAATAAGGGGTTAGCTGCTGTTTGATGAATATCCCATTTTTAGGTGTTAATTGATTCATATAAGGTTTAAGTTGTTTTATTTGTCAGAATCCTTAATAACAAGAATTTGGGGATGTAAGTAGATTTAAGCTTCAATATTCTAAAGGCATATTATTTGCTTGTGTAAGTGTACCGCTACAGGGAAGCAAGCTACGCATACCGTCTCGTAGAAAAGCTCGTCGTAGACATTATCAATCAATAACTCAGAGATAAACTGCAATGGAAACTCAGTACAACCTACCAATTGAACATCAAAATGTTCCCACAAATCACCGAGGACTGCATGAATTTTTGTATAGTTCCGATGATGAACACACTACCACAGACGTGAGTATAACTCCTGAACTGGCAAACAATGGGACTGAAATTATTGACTTTGAGGCTTGGTGTACAGCTACTCAGAACGCCAAAATTGCAGGTGTTTACGCAGTATTAGACGCAGAACACCACATACAATACATTGGCTATTCTCGAAATGTGTTGCTTTCCCTAAACGGTCATCTTTGCCAAAATAGTAAGCAAAAGTGTGCTTTTGTGCGCGTGCAAGCATTCAAGTTCCCCAAACGTCAAGAAATGGAAGATTTGCGAGATGCGTGGATAGCAGAACTCAAAAATACGCCACCTGGTAATGCTTCGGAAAGTGAAATGTGGGCTAGTACGGTAGGCGAAGCTAGTAAGGCGGTAATGTCAGAAGCCCAACGCCAAGCCTACGAGGAGAAAAAGCTAAAACTGCGGAAAGCAATGGCTGACACAACCCTCTCTAAAGAGTCAGAAACAAGAGATGCAAGTGAATCCAAACGTCAGCATCAACTTGAAGCTGCTGTGAAAAATGATGACTGGAGTGTAATTATCGACGCACAGACACAGGAAACCAAGTCTTAGGTGTCAATTAAATTAGTTGTTTTGACAAACTAATGCCCATGTGATAGTGGCGCACAGATGTGCGCCACTATCGCGTATTCCATCCAAAAGAGAACAGCTAGGCAGCAGATTTAAACTTGGTTAAGTACACAACAAAATATTATTAGCGTCCAGAATTACTGGATAAAGTTGAGGTCATGTGGCTCGATTCAATCTATGACGGTGATAAATTTGCAATGCGAGAAATCACAAAACGAAGCGAAGATTTACAAAAAATTAAGAGATGCTGAAAAAGTAGATGGCATCTCCAATGCTTCTGTACTTCATTTCATAATCAAGGAAAAAGTCTGATTGATTTGCCTTGAGTTATACCCTGCAACAAACGCACGAAAAACGGTAAAATTTTGTCAAACTCTGGTCAGAAAATTAATTGAGTCATCATGACACAGCAGAAAGGGCACAAACCTGTAATCCTACAGGCGTGTGAATAATCACTGATTCTACGCTGAAGACTTGTGCGATCGCATTTGGTGTCAGAACTTCTTCAGGTGTACCAACTTTCCAAATATGACCCTGTTTTAATAATGCAATACGGGAACTATACCGAGCTGCTAAATTGAGTTCGTGTAAAACTGTGACAATAGTTAATTCCTGGTGCTGATTCAGTTCTTTGAGCAGTTCCAATAGTTGCAATTGATAGTTGATATCTAAAAAAGTTGTAGGTTCATCTAATAGTAAAACTTTTGGTTCTTGTGCTAGTGCTAGAGCTAAAAAAGCCCGTTGTCTTTCACCACCTGATAGTTGTTCGACTAAGCGATCGCTTAATTTCTCTAATTGTGTCTTTTTAATTGCAGCTTCGACTTTTCCCCAATCTTGGGTGTTTAATTCCCATTGCCACCAAGGTTGATGTGGCGTGCGTCCTAAACTTACTAATTGTCGCACTGTTAAGCCAACGGGAACTGTTTGTTGTTGCGGTAATAATGCCAGCTTCTGTGCAACTAGATTTGGAGGTTGAGAGTGAATTGCTTTGCCATCAAGTAGCACTATTCCATGTTGTGGCCAGAGAATACGACTCAGCAATTTAAGTAAAGTAGATTTACCTGAGCCATTAGCACCAACTAAACTCAACCATTCTCCTCTTTGCAAAGTGAGGTTAATGTCTTGGACAATTGGCACTAAGGCGTAACCGCCAGTGAGATTTTGTAGTTCTAGTGGCATTTCAGATTAAAAATTAAAGGTGTAGTAGACCACAATTTTTAGAAAGGCGTTTTGACGCAGAACAGGTTAATGAATTTCAAAGAAGACTAGCTGTATTGAAAGAGATTATCAGTATGATAAATTAGAGGACAAATTTGAAATAGGGACTTCAAGTAAACACCAATTATACAAAAAGCCTCTCTAATTTTGTTAGAGAGGCTTTTTTAAATAATGAATCCTGGCATCGAGCTATTTTTGCGTAGGGCTACCCCTAAAC
>NZ_JABXKQ010000116.1 GCF_017114945.1 Nostoc sp. JL34 | reverse complement strand
AGCTGTGTTTCGGAATTTACAAATGGGATATGCAGCTGCGATCGCATTTTTGTTAACAGCAGTGATCATTGCCATCACTTTGATTCAGCGGCGACTTTTCGGAGGCGAACGAATTTGACTAACACCTCTGGCTTATCTTGGCTCAAAGCCCTGTTGTACGTCTTGCTGACACTTTATGCCATCATTACCCTAATTCCCTTTCTCTGGGCACTTTCAGCATCATTTAAGCCACTAACAGAGATTGTCAGTGGTGAACCCAACTTTCTCCCCAAGAATTTTACTCTTGACAACTACAGGCAAATCTTTCTCCAAGAACCGCTATTTTGGCGCTGGTTGTTCAACAGTATAGCGATCGCCGTCAGCATTACGCTTTTAAACTTGTTGTTAAATTCAATGGCTGGTTATGCCTTGGCAAGACTGCACTTTGTGGGTAAGCGCTTTTGGTTCTTCCTAATTTTGGCAGTACTAGCAGTACCGACGCAAATCACCCTGATTCCCACATTTTTGATTTTAAAAGCGATCGGCTGGCTAAATTCTTATCAAGGCATGATTGTACCTAGCATGGTTAATGCCACTTTTATCTTCATGATGCGGCAATTTTTTGTTAATTTTCCTAAAGAACTAGAAGAAGCAGCGCAACTTGATGGCTTGAATACCTTTGGAATTTTTCGACATATTGTCTTACCTTTGGCAAAACCAGCACTAGCAGCGCAGGCGGTTTTTGTGTTTATGGGAAGTTGGAATAATTTTTTACTGCCTATAGTTATCCTATTTGACCCAGAAATGTTTACTCTCCCTTTGGGGCTGAACACCTTCAAAGGTCAATACATTAGCTACTGGAACTACATTATGGCGGCTTCTATGATCTTTACCCTCCCAGCTTTAGGCATTTACGCCTTTTTTAATCGTTATTTTATTCAAAGCGTTACCTTTACCGGGGGAAAAGGTTAATAGTCATTAGTCATTGGTCATTAGTCATTAGTCAAATTCTTCTCCTGCCCAATGCCCAATGCCCAATGCCCCATTCCCCAAACAGTATTTTGGGCAACAAATTGCACTCCTAACGTGATATTGGTATTACAGCGACTCAATCTCTATCTATCAGTTAAACAAGCATTATGGGTTTTGCAGACCTATCGATCGCAGAGATAGCAGCCGACTACAGCATTCCTGTAGAACAAGTGTTTTCTCTGTGCAACCAACTGGGAATCGCCTACAAACACCAAAAGACCCGTTTGGCGTTAGAAGATGCAAAGGCAATTATTTCCCAAATATCGTCTGAAATACGCCCAAAAGGTACTAGCGACTCAGTGGGTGATAACGAAGTCACCTAAAGGGTTATCTCGGCTTTGGCTAATCACTGATAGCTAATGACAAAAAATAATCAGTCATTAGCAATTAGCAGCTTGGAGATTGAGAATCGCGTTCTTAGCTGTGTTGAGCGTCAAAATTTTTAAGGGGAAACATGTTTAGAAGACTAATTGGCGTTGTTGTGGCTACTGTTTTACTCTCGTTTCAGTTGCTTGTCGGTAGCGCGACAGCAGTGGAACTGGACGAAGCTACCCGAACAGTGCCATTAAATACTCAAGGTGATACCGTCGTACTCAGCCTTAAACAAGTCAAAGAAGGCAAACGCTTATTTAATTACGCTTGCGCCCAATGTCATGCTGGTGGAGTTACCAAGACAAACCAAAACGTGGGACTCACTCCAGAGGACTTGGCACTGGCAACTCCTAACCGTAACAACATTGAAGGTTTAGTAGATTACCTGAAAAATCCTACTACTTACGACGGGGAAGAAGAGATTTCCGAAATACACCCCAGTCTCAAAAGCGCAGATATTTTCACAGCAGTGCGAAATCTGACGGATGATGACTTGGAGGCGATCGCCGGTCATATTCTCTTACAACCCAAAATCGTTGGTACTAAGTGGGGAGGCGGAAAAATCTATTACTAAATCCCGAAACTGAGTCATTGGGAATAGGGCATTGGGAATAGGGGAATGGGCATTGGGAAGAATTCACTCCCCATTCCCCAGTCCCCATTTACTACTAATTGCACAGCTTTTTGCAATAAATTGCTCTCCATTCTTAAAAAAAAAATGGATCTATGACAGATTGTCATACTTTGGCGTTGATTTTATTTAAAATGAGTAAAGAGAAAAAAATTGTTTGTTAGGAGAGAGTCTATGAAATTAATTTCGGCAAGCTTGCGACGCCTTAGTTTAGCTGTGTTGACAATCCTTTTAGTTGTTAGCAGCTTTGCTGTTTTTACTCCCAGTGCTTCGGCTGAAACCTACCAGGTGAAATTGGGTAGTGATAAAGGAATGCTGGCATTTGAACCGAAAAAGTTGACCATTAAACCAGGCGACACAGTTGAATGGGTGAACAATAAAGTTCCTCCCCATAATGTTGTGTTTGATGCTGCCAAAAACCCCAGCAAGAGCGCCGATTTAGCTAAATCTCTGTCTCATAAGAAGTTGCTCATGAGTCCTGGGCAAAAGGAAACAACCACCTTTGCAGCAGATGCACCTGCTGGTGACTACACCTTCTACTGTGAACCTCACCGTGGGGCTGGCATGGTTGGAACAATCACTGTCCAAGGCTAGAAACACCACCATTTGACACAAGATGATTTCTCAGTGAAATTAGCTCATAGCAACACGCCACACTCCTAGAGTGACGCACAAAATGGATAAATGGCGGTAGCGATTCCTATCCTCCCTTAAGACGCTAGACAACCTGTAGCGATGGAGGAGTGAACTCGTTACCGCCAATTTTGATCAAATTTGACTTAATCGGGGATTAATCGCGTTTATACTCTTGCTGGAGGCTTGTTGCGAGGAAATTCTGTTGAGAATACTTTTATTAATTTTACTGTCGGCGATCGCTCTATTCAAATTGACATTCATTAGTCCAGCATTAGCTGCCGAAACATCCAATGGTGCTAAAATTTTCGAGGCTAACTGCGCTTCTTGCCATATAGGTGGCGGTAACATCCTTATCAGCCAGAAAACCTTGAAAAAGGAAGCATTGTCAAAGTACCTAGAAAATTATAATAGCGACTCAATCGAGGCAATTATCCACCAAGTGCAAAATGGGAAAAATGCCATGCCTGCCTTTAAAGGCAAGTTAAGTCCTGAGGAGATTTTGGAGGTAGCTGCTTACGTATTCCAAAATGCAGAACAAGGCTGGTAAAGTAGCTATACCGTCTAGTTCTTGTGGGGTGGGTATCTTGCCCGTCAGTAATTAAAAGCGGATGAGACGTTAGCCCCACAACATTGGATGATTTATTGATTGGAAATCCCTAAGTGTATTTATAGGTATAACTTCAAACTAAATTAAAACTTAAGTATGCTGATTGACGAACTAGCGATCGCTAGTTCGTCAACTCCTAAAAACGATATTTTAAAGATGAATGATAAATTCACAATTTTTATCATTCATCGCTTTTAGCTATTTCTTAATCCAAAATCACCCGCTGGTGATTATTGTTCTGGATTAGACTTTTCTCTGTTTTCCTTCACTTCGCGCAACTGTTCTACTAATTTTTGATCCGATTCAGCAGAGGGTGAAGCCTGAGCCTTATTGACTCTGGGTAGCAATAAAGATTCGGAAGTAGTAGCTGCCGATGAAGGCGTGATCTGGTTATTTCTGATTCGCAGTTCAGATAATGGTTTAAAAGTAGCTGCTGGTGAGGGCGTAAGTTGATTGCTATTGCCTCCCGGTGCAGATAATGGTTTAAGAGTACCTCCCAATGAAGGCGTGGGCTGGTTGTTTATGATTCGCAGTTCAGATAATGGTTTGGGAGTAACTGCTGGTAAGGAGGTAGGCTGGTTATTTCTGATTCGCAGGTCGGGTAATGGTTTAGAAGTACCTGCTGGTGAGGGGATAAGCTGATTGTTATTGATTCCTGGTGTAGATAATGACGAGGGTCTTAGCTCTTGAGTAGTCCCAGTAATATTGCTACTGTTTTTTTGGAAAAGCAGATTAAATGGATATGAACTAATCTGTTTATCTCCCTTGGGGGATTGCTTGTTGAAGTATTCCCTTGCTTTTAATTGCAATTCCGGGGAAACTAACTTGTCTTGAAACTTGATATCTAAAACCTTGCCATCAGGATCTACCACCAACACGCCCAAAACAGCACCTTCAAGATTCGGCTTATCCGTGGCTAATGTTTGGCGGATGACTGGTTTTTGTTCAGCGTTTGGATATTCTTGCTGAACTTCTTTTCTCAGGTTTGCGTATGAGTCTAGCTGTGCAATTGCCTGTTGAGTTCCCTTCACCGATAAATTGGCTGTCTGGGGCATGGCTCCCCTAGTTGCGATTAAAGTATCCCCATTCCTTGGAGCTTGTTTTAGAGAATTTATCAGCGGGTTTTGAGCAATTCTAGGCATATTATTGCCCGGTTGCGTTATTTGTGAAGTCGGATTTTCTTGTGCCGTTGCAATGGGGGTAGTGTTAGAGAAGTTTGGAGATTGGGCATTCCGCAGAATATCATCAGGTATTTGCTGCGACTGCAATTCTGGCAACCTATTTACAGCCAGCGGCTTCGGTGGCTCGTATTTCGTGGCAATGTTATTTACACGAGGAACTGATGGAGAGAATTTGGGGCTGGTATTGAATTTAGAACTGTCAAATTTAGAGGCGTCAAATCGCAAATTATCATTAGGAATCATCCGCAAAGACTGCCTTGTAGGCAAAGAGGAGACTCGATAGTTATTCGATGATGGGGGTAGCGGAGGCAGTACTAGCTGACTAGATGGCGGTGGTGCCAATGAGGGTAATCCAGTTTGAGCGCTAAAGTTCGGAGCAGAAAGTGGCGCGACTGGAGGAAATTGTTGTAAACCAACTTGGGGAGATGTGCTTTGCGGCAAACGGTTTTGGTCGGCTTGGCTCAATTCCAAAAGTCCGACTGTTTTCGATGATGCTGTTTCTTTGGGCTTGTTAGACTCCATCGGCATCAATGGCACAATCATGGCGATCGCACCGTGGATGCCAAGGGAAGCTATCGCTGCTATCCCGATTGGTTGGCTTAAGATATCTGGTATATTTTTCAGCAGGGAGACGTAAGACATGGCTGTTATCGTTCACTCGGCTCAGTTGCAGTTGACTAGCGATTTTCTCTTTTCGACTATATTGCAATTTCTTGCAATAGATGCGTCCCTCTAAGGAAATAATAACTTCCTGTGCTGGCAATCAAAACGCCAAAATTGCCATTTATTCAAGTTTTTAATTAATCAATGACGGTGTATCATATTTTCCAATTCGAGCTTGCTAAAGAGATATTTGAAAAACTACTATGTTTGATTTTTTACTCTTATGATGCACACGATTAAAATTTATATTTGGGATATTTATAAAGTTTAAGTGAACCCACAAGTCTGAGCGCATCACAACATCTGCTTAAGTTGCCTTGTTTTTCTTACTTTTTTCCAGTCAACTACGCTTCTGTAACAGATGGCACACTTGCTTCTTCGAGATTAGCCCCTATGTAAAAATACTACCACATCAGCAGCCCCGAAAACTGTTGCAAATTGTACAATTTTATTGACATTCCAGACCTAAAACCCATCAAAGCTATTTGGGTTTTTATCAAAGGAGTTCAGTCAGCCGATCGCAATTCTAGCTCCTGAATCATCACTACTTCTTCCTCAAAAAAGTTCAAATCCTCAATAATATTGCATCCAAAATTTAAAATGCCGTTACCGACAGTTATTTTGCCTGGATATCTAGAAAGCGCGATCGCTTACCGCCAACTAGAACAATCCTTACAACAATTAGATTTTCCCACGGTTACAGTCCCGCTGCGACGGCGTGACTGGCTACCCACTCTGGGAGGAAGACCCGTAACGCCGATTCTGCAACAACTTGATCGCACGATTCAGCATACATTGCAGCAATATAATGCTACTCAAATTAACTTAATTGGTCACTCAGCCGGAGGTTGGATATCCCGCATTTACATGGGAGAAAAGCCCTATTTGCTACGAGGTGATGTCAAACCACTTCTCTGGCAAGCGCATCCCCTGGTTGCGACTCTCATCACCTTGGGTACACCCCATATTAGCCAAGAACGCTGGACACGTTTCAATCTAGATTTTGTTACCAATAACTACCCAGGAGCTTTTTACAAAAACGTTCGTTACGTTTGTGTGGCTGGCAAAACTATCTTTGGAGAAAGGCGGCCAGGTAGTTGGTTAGCTTACAGTAGTTACCAATTAACCTGTGGTAAAGGCAACACTTGGGGAGATGGGATCACACCGATTGAAGCTGCTCATTTGGAAGGCGCAAAGAATCTGGTAATTGAAGGTGTGAGACATTCTCCTAGAAGTCCTGGAATTTGGTATGGCTCACCAGAACCCTTAAAAGCTTGGGTGCAATATTTGATTTAATCTAATATCTTTCGTTATTTCCAACAATTGTTTAGCAATGAATTACTAAGCTAAGAACTAAAGTCGTCTTTAGACCACAGGATTTACGGACTGAAAACCTCAAACCTTCGCCCCTTTAAAAAGGCTACGGTGTATACACAAGTCTTCTAACATTATGTGAGGTTTAAAATCTTTAACTTAATGCATAATAATACATAGAACAAATCAGATATTGGTAGACAACAAAACTTCTTTTTTACTTTCCAAATACATGAGAGGACTTATGAAAGATTTAATCAAAACAGTTGCAAGGCTAATGGTTGTACTTAGCGTCCTCTTTTTCTTGATAAGTATTCCTGCTTATGCTCAAACAACCGCAGATGTCCAAAAAACTAGAGAAGGCAGTATATCTCCTCAACTCGGATTGGTTCAAGGAACTCTCAACAAACCATGTATAAGTTTACCTGCTAAAGCTAATGCTCAATCCGTACTTGCTTTAGTAAATGTAGGAGTTCAAGATATCTCTGTTTTAAGTTCGCCAAAAAATCAACCATGTGCAGAGAATTCAACACAAGCAAAAGGAGATGAACCCCTCTCACACATATTAGACAACATACCAGTTTTGTCTGGAAATGGTACTCTTAATCACTGAAATATAGATGGTATATATTAATAAAAATACACTGTTATAGATCGCTATTAAGGTGATTTCTAGCGAAGAAAATACCAATGCTGACGAGTTTCGACTCCGCTCAACTCTCGATTATGAAGTTGGTTAAGCGAAGTCGAAACCAGCGGCTGCGGTAAATTCATCAATGGAATTTACCTAAATAGTTTTTGTCAACTTAAGTAGACAAAAACTCTGAGCTTCAGACTTAAGTCTGAGGCAGGCTAGTTTCCGATCGGAAATATTATAAAAATTTATTTTTATTTGAGAAGTGCAACATCTATTAATATTTCTTAGTTAAAATGAGAAAAGAATAAATACCTAGTTAAGAACAGGAGGGGTGAGCCATGCAAAGCACCCAGTTCGATAAGATTTTGCGACGAATAGCGACGATATTATCAATCGTGATTCTGACTCTGTGTTTAATTTATCTATCTACCGGAGTTCTGCTTGCTTTTTACTATGAACCGACAGCAGGCGGAGCTTATAACTCCTTAAAGATGATTAATACACAACTGCCATACGGCTGGTTGTTTCTGAGAGCGCATGATATTGCTGGTAACGCGGTAATTGCGATCGCCCTAATTCAAATTGTGGTGATGTTCTTAGGTCGGCAATTTCGCAAGAGTTGGCTGGCTGCTTGGATTAGTGTGATTTTGTTCACTCTAAGTGCGATCGGGCTGGATTGGACAGCGATGATTTTAGATTGGACTCAGGAAGGATACTGGCGTTTTAGCATTGAGCTAGGAACCATCGAAGCAATTCCTTTGATTGGTGGGCAACTGCGCGAGATCCTGACTGGCGGTGGAGCCATTAACACAGTTACCGTCGAACACCTTTACACAATACACAGTTATCTGATTTCGGTAGCGACGCTAATTTTTGCCGTAGTACATTTGTCTGCTTTACTCTGGCAGGAATGGCAAGCTGAGTGCTGAGTTAGGAGTGCTGAGTGCTGAGTTTTTATTCTCCCCCCAGTCTCTAGTCCCCCATCCCCCTCACCCTCCAGGAGCCTCACTAGTAGAAAGTTGAGATAATTGGGCGAGGGATAGGTCTTCAACCTCTGGTAACTTCTCTAAAGAGAGGGGAGTGGATTGGGTGACACCAGATAAACGTTTTAAAAGGCTAGGTCTGGGGTCATGCAACAGATAAATAATGCGATCGCCAATTTCCCAATCTTGGTTAGCTGGCATTACCTGTAAGCGTTCTTCTCGTTCTACCAATAGCGGTATCAACACCCCAGTCCGAATCTTTTCTTGGATGCGATCGCATTGAGTAGAAAATTCCGACTCATTGAGCGTAGTTGTTCCCAACTTGACTCGCCCATCATTCAAATATTCATTCCAAGTTTTAATCGCTAAGTCTGGAATAAAAGCTTGATTAACTTTATTACTAGCCGAGGTACTCGCTTGCGGATCGCGAGGGAAAACAGCTAAGACACGCGGGGGTTTAAATTCCTCAGCGGCTCGTTGAGCCAAAACAAAATTCACCTCGCCATTACTTGTCATAGCCAAAAAAGTACCCATAGAGGCAAGTCCTGCCTCTTCTAAAACAGCAGCATCCAGCGCACTGCTGGCAATAACCCGCAGATTTTGCGCCTCAGCTTGCACAAGACATTCGGGGTCAGTATCAATCATCACCACGTTTTCTCCCCGTTCTTGAAAGAAGCGGGCAATCAAAAGACTCAAGGGATTACAACCCACAATCACGGCCCCAGTCACGTCCTTAGAGGTAATTTGCAGCCATTTAGCAATCCAGCCAGCAGTTAGCCCCTGACAGACAACAGTCATGATAATTGTGAGAAATACTAGAGCTTTGATGGAATCACCACCGTTAATACCGCGTTGTGTCAGCGAAATCGCAAAAAAAGAAGCTACAGAAGCAGCAACAATTCCTCTCGGAGCAACCCAGCTTAAAAACAGTTTCTGTCGCCAGTTTAGGTCACTGTTCCAGGTACATAAGAGGATATTAATCGGGCGAACGACAAACATTAGTACCAAAACAGTGAATAAACTACCCCAACCCAAAGCAAACACACTAGCAATGGACAGGTCAGCAGCTAATAAGATAAATAGCACCGAGACGCTGAGAATTGTCAGCTGACCCTTAAAGCTGCGTAACAGACGTTCTTCCGGGACTGAGGAGTTAGCAAAGACTGCCCCTGCAACTACTGTTGTCATTACTCCCGATTCACTGCGGATCATTTGCGATAAGGTAAACAGGCTCCAAAGTATCGCCAATACCACTAAGTTTTTTAGCTCGAATGACAGAAAACTGGCACGTTTGAAAATCAAACTCATCAGATAACCGCCAGCACCACCAATTGCCGCACCAACACCCAGGCGGATGAGTAAACCGACGATCGCATTGATGGGGTCAGCATCGCCGTTCAAAATCGTATCGAGAACAACGAAGGCGAGGATAGCCCCTACAGGATCAATCAAAACCCCTTCTCCTTCCAAAAGTGTTGCCACTTGCCGATCTACATTGATTTGTTTAAGCAAAGGGCCAACGACGGTGGGGCCTGTCACCACAACTATGGAAGCATAGAGAAAAGCTATGTTCCAGGGAAATTCACCCAGCCAGTGAGCAGCCATACTCCCGCCAAGCAGGGTGATTAGCGTTCCTTGAGTGACGAGCAATTGTAGGCTGACTGAAACTCTACCTAATTCACGCAGATCCAAGTTAAGTCCGCCTTCAAACAAAATGATTGCCGTTGCGAGGGCGACTATAACTTCTAGTCCAGTGCCTAGCGAATGGGGATGCAATAGCCCTATACCATCGGAGCCAAACAAAATGCCCAACAGTAATAACAAGACGATGCTGGGTACACGGAGGTATGCAGCCAGCACTTGGGCGCTAATGCCTGCAAAGACAGCGATCGCCATCTGTATGGTGATTTCAAAAGATGCTTCCATGTTGTAGATTTTGAGCGATTTATTTCAAAATCTCTTGTAAAAAACCGTAGATATTAACTCTACAGGGTACAACATCATACCCTTTGTTCCTTGATGTCTTCAGCGTTTTTTAGATATGTATATACCCCAAAATTCCCAGCGCTCAACGCTGACGCACCCTGCGGCTGACCACAGAAGCATCTACGGACTTTTTTCTCTGTCTCCATATTTTTGTATCCTCTTTAAGATTTTGCTTCCACCCAGTTTAGCTGCCACAAACTTTTTTTGGCAAAACCTGTTGACAACGGCAAGGAAATTGGTTAACTTATAAAAGGTCTGAGTCCGATGCCCCCATCGTCTAGAGGCCTAGGACACCTCCCTTTCACGGAGGTAACGGGGATTCGAATTCCCCTGGGGGTACTTAAAAACAATAAAAAGCAAAAGCTTTTTTGTTTGAAATGTAGCAATAAAAACCATCATTCAGAAATACACCTGAATGATGGTTTATTATTGTTATGCATACGGTTCTTTGCTGGCTAGTTCTTCTACACGTTGGTGAATAGCCAAAAGATTTAACCGCAAATCTTTGCTCAGACGATTTTCAATGATTCCCACTGGCATAGTGAGTTTAGGCCAAACTTGAATTGTGTAGCACAGATTTGTTCCTATATACTCACCGAAGGAATAAGGCTCTAAACACCAGCTACCAGAAAAGCCTTTAAAATCTCCCTCTACCATGCGGAAATTAATTGCTTTGGGGAAACTTTCTTCCAAATCCAGAACTACCCGCGCACAAAAGTTGAAATTCAGTAAGCGTTGGGAGCCTACTTGCTCCAGTCGAATTCCACCATCAGGATGCTCAATCAAACAACTCTTGGCGAGGTTGGGGAGGAAGTCTGGTAAGGCTTCATAATTTGTCAGAACCTTCCAGATTTGCTCCACTGGGTGGGGAATTTGGACTTTAGCAGTGATTTGCCGCTGTCGCTCTGCTATTTTCTCAATTTGAACTTCTACCTTCGCAAGCAGATCCCCTTCTAGGTTGGTGTCATCAGTGGGAGACTGGAAATCAAGGTTCTCTGTTGTGTTCTGTTTTTTAGTCACTTTCAGAATTATGGTTTGCTTTCGTCAGAAAATTGGGGCAGAGTCAGGGTAAAGCAAATTTCGCTCTGTTCAGAATCCGAGATTTGGACACTTTCAACTGCGATCGCTCCATTCAAATGCTGCACTAAAGACTTGACTAGAGCAAGTCCCAAGCCAGTCCCTGGAGTCCAACGCCCTTTCCCACGACGAAACTTGTCAAAGATGTAGGTTGCTTCTTCTTCGGAGATGGCACGTCCTGTATTCGTCACCTTCATGATAACTTGATCAATTTGTTGATCGACTCGGTGAGCAGCTTTAAGGTGAACAACGGTATCCTGCTCTGAGTATTTACAGGCATTCGTTAACAATTCTTGCAGGATGCGGTCAAAACTCTCCAGTTCCGTTTGCAGTTTTAGCGATTCTTCTGGTAAATCTACAGAAATCCTTAATCCCTTCTCTGCGAGTTTTTTCTCAAAAGATGCTGCTATATCCTGGATTCTAGTATTTAAATCTATAGATTCTAATTGCGGGGCTTCATGAGGCGACTCTAGTTTCTGGAGTGTCAACAAGTCATTAATCAAGTTGATTTCCTTTGTACATTCCTGCTCTAGGATATCCAGGTATCTAACTTGACGCTCTGGTGCTATTCCTGGCAAACGCAAGTTACGAATTGACATCAGCATATTTGTCAGAGGATAACGCAAGCGATCGCTCATGTTACTCAAAAATTCATCTTTGAGTTCGTTAAGTTTTCGCAGTTGCTCAACATACTGCCGAGTTCTTTCATGCAATTTCGCTTGGAGTTCCAGACTACTCTGGAGTTTCGCTGTCCGTTCATCTACCAAAGTTTGCACTTGGCGTAATGTCTGTGACTGAATTATGGCATTACTCACTTGAGCACAAACCATTTCCACAAGATTTAATTCTGCTGGTTGCCAACTGCGAATCACAGATTGCTGTAGCACCAAGAATCCTAAGATTTTACCTTGACTCTCTAATGGCACTAAAAGTACCGCAGGCAATTTTTCTATTGCAAATAATGCAGCCGCTGTCAAGGTATCGTTTTGGTCTGTATAGTCATCGAAGATTACTGCTTTCCCAGAATCTATGAAGATACGCTGGCATAAACCACAGTCTGAAAGCAAGAAAGACTGAGCTAAAGTGTCTGGTTTGCTAGTGCGGGAACTTTGTGTTTCTCTAGCCCATTCACCAATTACGGTAGCTTTCGCTTTGGGAATTTGTTTTTTAGCTGGAGTCCTAAATAGTGGATCTGTATATTTCAGCAGTATAAGTAAACCCCGATCTGCCTGTAGAGATTCGGCAGTAGAGGCGATAACTAACTGGAGCATTTGATTAAGCTCCAAGTTACTGCGACTCAATATAGTTAATTGCTTGATCAAGCTTTGATGCTGCTCGCTTTTTTGCAGGTACTGCTCTTGATGAGCTATTTGTTGAGCTTGTGCCACTCCAGAAAAAGCGATCGCGCAAGCCGACTCCACCTCTTTGAGCAATTGTTTTTCTGATTCACTCCATTCATAGGGTTGGAATTTAATCAGATTAATCACTCCATTATTATTGCCACCAAAGCGGGTGGGAATTGCCAAAACCGCTTTTATCGGTAGTGGCAAATATTGACACCCAATTACCAGACTGTTCTGAATGATGGAAATGTCTTCAATAGTCAATGGTTGGGCAGCACATTGCAGCACTGGCGAGTGCATAAGCAACTGTTCCATCGAAAACATCTCTTCGGGGTGTGGCAACCCTAGATACTCATCAGCGCACCAATTAGTAGTAGTCGCTTCATCGGATGTCTCACCCGTAACTGAAACCAAGCAGCAGCAATCTACTTGAAAAGCAACTCCTAGCAAATGGGCAATATCTTGAAGCATCAATGCCGACGCCGAGCTATTGGCAATGATTTGGTTAATCTTTTGTACCAACTCGCGGGCAGGTTCTTCCTGATGCTGCATCAGCTTGACTTGGTAAGGTTGTAGTCGATCTATGTCATCTACGTAATCTGGCGGCGGTGATAAAGGCTTTTTCATTCTTGGCACGCCCTTGGATAATAACCCCATTGTTTTTGCACCCAACTTCTTGGCATATTCTTCACCGTTAGTTGTGTTGCTACACCTTGATAATTGACAGATATTGTATGAATACTTTCTCTCACCTGTTATAGCCCTTTTCTATCTCAGATGGCCAAGTTTCCACTGTATCAAGCAAATTGCTACAGAGGTACATAAGTAATAGAATACTTAAGATATCCTATAAATGTTTCAGCTAGCTTATTTTTAACAGCTCTATGTGGAAATAATTTACTAACCTTATCCTGTCTGTAAGTATACATAAACCGTAATTTCTCTGGAATTCCAGCAAAATTGCCCTTTAGATCGCGTAAAATTACTTAACTGACTTTATAAATTTTTATTACAGGTTCTAAAATACTAGTAGGTTTAACAAGCTACTTTTTTATCTCCGTAACTCTCAGTAAAATAAGCTCAATTTTGAATGCAGCCCAATTATTAGTAATAATAACTGGGCTGCATTTATCTGAATATAAGACTATCCAGCCAAGCTCTCGACACTTAGAGGAACCATATCGCCATTCCTCGTCAGTCCTAGCAACATCGGTTGTTGGGGTTGAATTAATTGACCTGTCAGTACACAGCGTTCTTCCTGCTGAGCTGTGGCAGCTATGCTAGCTCGAATGTCGGCTCGTGAAAATCGAGGCTTCCACTCACCTGATTTTTGCTGGACATAATTCCAAAGGATATCTCGGATCAGAGCTTGATATCCCTGATTCCCAGCTATTTCTTTGAGTTTATCTTTGAGTTCCCGCTCTAGGCGGATGCTGGTAACTTCCATATCGGTAGTTGGGGTGCGGGCGATCGTATGCATCACTTTTTCTCCTTAAAGGTATAGACAGGATAGTAATACAAGTGTAGTATGTTTAAAGGAATGTTCAATAGGTGAAATTTTCTGTGAAATCCATTTACCCCATCTCTACTTCAATTTTGTGCGCTACCAATTGCCGAACCAATTGGGAATCAGCTGCTATGGAAGTGGAGTATCTATTTATGGGCGATGGTAGCCGAAATCATGGGCAAATCACAGAAGGTAATGATGATTATAAATATCTCAGCATTAGTGCACTAATTGCAAAACCACAACTAGATGAACAAAGCGGGGGGTACAGACAAAGAAATCCTGTACCGATATGAGACCAGGGAATTTTCCGGTCAATTCTAACCCCCGCTTCACCAAAACAAGAAGCGGGGGTTTTTTTATAAGGAGTGAAGCTGTGACGATATCTTCCAGGCGCGGCGCGATCGCAATGCAAGTGTTAGAGCAATCTGTGGTGGTGTTTTCTCAAAATTACTTACCACTGTGTCGGGTCAATATCAAACGGGCGATTGTGCTGTTAGTGACCAATAAGGCGCAACCGCTGGGTTTTACCACAGAAGGCGGCTGGCAAGTTCACTCACCCAGTTTGGTAATTGATGTGCCAAAACACATTCGCTTGACAATCACTTCTAATGAGCGGATGTGGAAAGTTCCGCCAGTGAATCGGCGGGAAGTATTGCGACGAGATCATCACAGTTGCCAATATTGCGGCAGCGGCAAACATTTAACGCTAGATCATGTGATGCCGCGTTCTAAAGGCGGTTCTCACACTTGGGATAACGTAGTCGCAGCTTGTGAAAGATGTAACTCCCGTAAAGGCGATCGCACCCTGTTTGAAACTGGTATGCAACTGCGTACCAAACCAAAACCGCCAATGCACCCCGCGATCTCTTTTGCTGAACAGTTTTGGATAGATATGCAAGGAAGCCTGGAATAACAGGAGAGCATAAGGAATGCTGAAATTAACTTACACCGAAAGCAGTTTTGATTTGGAATGTGTCACTCTGTCGCTAGAAGAATGGGTAGCGCAGCGAGTGATTTTAGCCCTGCGAGTTGGGCAAAGTTTTTGCATTGAACCCACTACCGCTTCCTTTTTGCTTCCTGTTGATTTGCCAGGAGTAGAAGTACTCAGGGCTGAGGTAAAAAGAGATGACAGAGAAATCATTGCCCTCTGTGCCTGCGATGCCGAGTATATGGAAGTCACCCTGCGGGGTTCTTGGCTATCAGCTAGTTCTAAGGATGCCATTGGTGTGTTTGTCACTACTATGAGCGATCGCGCTGAGTTCTTTTTGCACAAACTTTGGCAGGAAGCTCAATCTTGTGCTTCTGTGATGAGTGAATAAATGAAATAGTCGGGTGAGGAGAATTTCTCACCCTTTATTGCGCCATTTCTAGTAGTTCAGGAATTGTCACAAATCGGTAGCCTTGCTGTTTGAGTCCACTGATGATTTGTGGCAAAGCTTCTACAGTTCTGTGGCGATCGCCACCACCATCATGCATTAAAACAATGAAACCAGGTTTTGCGCCTTTCAGGACATTATTTACAAATGCCTGGGGTTTGGCGTGAGGATCGGTATCAGCGGAAGTTAGCGACCACATAATGACAGCATCTTTCTGGCTTTTGGCGTAAGCGGCTAGTCCGTTATTTAAAAAGCCTCCAGGAGGCCGAAACAGAGACGTTTTGACTCCTGTAGTTTTGTATATCAGATCAGCTGTGCGATCGATTTCACTCTTAGCTGTGGCTTCATCCATTCGCCGATACCAATGATGCCAAGTATGGTTGCCAATGGCGTGTCCCTCGGCTACTTCACGCTTGGCTAGGTCGGGATTTGCTTGTAAAGCTTGTCCTACCCAAAAGAATGTGGCTTTAACATCATTTTGTTTTAGGATGTCCAGCATTTCTAGGGTTGTCTTTGGCCAAGGTCCATCATCAATGCTTAAAGCAATAACCTTTTCGTTGTTGCTGGGTTGCACCTTATAAACTGTTTTTCCCTGAAATTTAGCTGGGACTGTAAAAGTAGGGTTTTCTACTTTGGCTGATGGCGGTAGCTGGGCATTAATTTGGCCCTTTGCTGGATCTTGAACTTGTGCAGTACGGATTTTGCTTACTGGCTGGTTCAACCCCGATTGTGGGGAAGTGCCTGGAGCAATACTACAAGCTGTAATACTAGAGGCGATCGCGACAATACTAATTATCTGTTGTCGCTTGAGGTAATTGTCTGTCACGTCAGGCTTTTAAAGATCAACCAATCATAAGCTGTAGTTTGACTTTTCAGAGGGTTTAGCAAGCTCAAATCTAAGCGCAGAAGCTTTTATAGACAATTTTAAAAAAACTTTCTAAAACCCCTTGACACCTTTTGTAGTATTTTGTAGTATACTTGTAGTGAGGCGAAAGACAAAGCTTCTCAAGAGTCAAATTTATGTTCTATATACAACTAAAGGACAGGCGTTGGAATAAACCAAAGTCCCCAGTCAACAAAGCTGCTTTTACTTGCAAACCATCGGCGGTAGAGGCAATAAACGAAAAAAGTTCTAAGTTTGCACTCATCAAAACCACTGAATACATCCGTAATACACAACAGGCTTGCTACCTAGAGTTTCGGTTGTTTTCCTAACAGTAAAAAGTCAATTTTCTGAACCTTGAAAACTAAATAAGAAATGGGCAAGTTCACCAACAAAATCTGTGCCTAAAAACCTCAAAGTTTAAGCACAGATTCAAAAAATCGGGGTGTAGCTCAATTGGCTAGAGCGTTCCGTTGTCTGCGGAAATGTTGCGGGTTCAAGTCCCGTCACCCTGGTTGTAGTCCTGTAGGCCAATAGTTTAAGCCGTCAGCCTACGGCAGTCGCTACAACGGAGGGAACCTCCGCAACGCGCTGCCTCCTCAAGCTGAAGATTGCGAGTGCGAATCTCATCGGGACTCCCAAATGGCTGAGTAGTCAAGTGGTCGAAGGCGTCGGTCTGCAAAACCGATATCGTGAGTTCAAATCTCACCTCAGCCTCTGGTGCGATCGCAGCGTAGCTTAATTAGCAAAGCCCCAGGTTCATACCCTGGTATATGCGGGTGCAAATCCCGCTGCTGCCACCAAATGCAGGGATGGTGTAACGGTAACACCTCGTGACTCCAAATCCGATGTTCTAGGTTCAAATCCTAGCCCCTGCGTCAGACAATTTTGGATTTTTTAGATTAATAAATTTAATCCAAAATCTAAAATTCGGTCAATTATGCCCTCGTGGACGAATGGTTAAGTCAGTGCTCTTTCAAAGCACAGATGCGAGTTCAATTCTCGTCGAGGGAATGATTATGGGTCGGTGGCCGAGTCTGGTTGAAGGCGACAGTCTGTAAAACTGTTCTTTTTTGCGCGCAGGTTCAAATCCTGCTCGACCCACTTTGGAGAGGTGGCTGAGTGGCTAAAAGCGTCCTCCTGCTAAGAGGAAGCGGGTAGCTAATACCCGTCGCAGGTTCAAATCCTGTTCTCTCCGTTTTGAGAGTGTGGTGTAACTGGATAACATCTCAGTCTACGAAACTGAAGACGTGAGGGTTCAAATCCCTCCACTCTCGTTACATGGGAGAGATGATGGAGTGGCTAATTCGAGTTGAATTAAACCAGTCCACTGGGTAAAACCCATCTCTCCTTCTTATCCCCCGGTAGCTCAGTTGGTAGTTAGCGCCTGTCTGTTCGCGAAGCGTGTCTGAAAGACAAGAACAGGAGGTCGTCGGTTCGATTCCGACCTGGGGGGCTTCGTTGCCTCATAGCTCAATGGTAGAGCAAGCGGCTGTTAACCGCGCGGTTGTAGGTTCGAGTCCTACTGAGGCAGCCATTCATAATTCGTAATTAAATAGGGTTGATACCCACGTTTTTATAAAATAAACGGCTTTTATATTAGCCGGGATTTAAATCCTCGTCACAAAACATAATTACGAACTACGAATTACGAATTGTTTAATGCCGGGTGGACGAATTGGTAAGTCGCATCGCTCTGAACGATGAGGTTGCAGGTTCAAACCCTGCCCTGGCAATAAAGCCCTGTGGTGTAATTGGCAACATAGCGCCCTTTGAAGGCGAAGATTCCAGGTTCGAGTCCTGGTGGGGCTGCCAAACTTGCTCTTGTAGCCCAACTGGAAGAGGCTGCCGTCTCAAAAACGGTATGTTGTGGGTTCGATTCCCACCAAGAGTACCAAAATTTGCTCCTGTAGCCCAATTGGAAGAGGTGGCAGACTTAAAATCTGTTTGGTTGTGGGTTCGACTCCCACCAGGAGTACCAACGGGATGTAATTCAGCGGCCAGAAGCCATGCTTTGGGAGCATGGAGTCGCAGGTTCAAATCCTGCCATCCCGATATACCCCTGTGACGGAACTGGCATACGTGCTGGAATCAGAGTCCAGATTTTGCAGGTTCAAATCCTGTCAGGGGTACTAAGCTCTCGTGGCGAAACGGAAGACGCACTAGACCGAGGATCTAGTTTTTTGCAGGTTCAAATCCAGTCAGGGGTATTGGTGAATATGCGGGGATAGAGCAACGGTGGCTCGTTAGGCTCATAACCTGAACATCGGTAGGTTCAACTCCTGCCCCCGTCACCAAAACAGTGCTGGTGTAGCTCAATTGGCAGAGCAACTGACTTGTAATCAGTAGGTTGCAGGTTCAATTCCTATTGCGAATTTGTTTAATGGGTCTGTAGCTTAACTGGGAAAGCGTCTGCCTTGCAAGCAGAAAGATGTCGGTTCAAATCCGACCAGTATCCACTTTTGGTATCTGAAGCCAAAGTGGTCGAGGCGCTGGTTTGTGGAACCAGTCATAGCGGGTTCAAGCCCCGTCAGATACCCCTCAATGGAAGATGCTGCTGAATGGACGGCAACTGGTCTTGAAAACCAGGGTATGGGCAACTGTAGGGGTTCGATTCCTCCATCTTCCTCTTTTTCCACCTGAAGCCGAAAAGCGAGGCGCTGTGCTGATAACACAGAAATAGGAGGGGCAGTACCTCCCTGGTGGATTGATATCGAGTGTTGGTGTTAAAAACGTTTGCGATATAAGTATACGATCGCACTTACTCATTTCTTTTTCAAATTAACTAGGGTGGTTGGCATACCGGCTGTGCAGCGGGCTTTTAACCCGCAGAAATAGGTTCGACCTCTATACCACCCACTAAACAATTAAAAATTTAAAATTTAAAATTCAAAATTAAGAAATGCAATCTTAGTTAGCCTTTTGGCAATTGCTAATATGCAACTGGAATGCACGTTATTATGAATACGAACTAGCGATCGCTAGTTGAGCATGTTGCAATAATACGTCTTTATCCAAAGTATGTATGGGATATTGCGGTGTTACTGCTAGTAGTTTCTCAATTCTTTCTCTGGCTGCTTCTACCACTACTTCATCTAAGCTACCGTTACTGAGCGAATCAGCAAAATCTTCAGCAATCCGATAAGTTCTTTCAATAGATGATGAATTAATATTACGCGACACAATAAACAAATCGCAGCCTGCATTAAATGACCGCGCTACAGTACCAGCTTTCATAAACATATCTGAGATCGCTTTCATATCCAAATCGTCAGATACAACTACTCCCTCAAAGCCAAGTTCCTCTCTAAGTATGGTTTTGAGGATAGCCTGGGAAAGGGTTGCTGGCACATCAGCATCTATTCTGGGAAATAAGATATGGACAGTCATAATCAAAGGAATCTGGACTTCGATTAAGGCTTTGAAAGGTATAAGTTCTCGAAGTCGCAGGTCTTCTAGAGTTAAATTCAGTATTGGTAGTTCAATGTGAGAGTCCTTACTGGTGTCTCCATGTCCGGGGAAGTGTTTGGCGCATCCCAACATTCCTGAATCTCGAAGTCCAAGGTAGTAATCACGCGCACCTTGAGTAGCAGTTTCGGGAGTGTTACCAAAGGCGCGAGGCCCAATCACCGGGTTGTCGGGATGGGAAAAAATATCGGCGATAGGTGCCCAAGATAAGTTAATACCCAGTGATTTTAGTTCTACCGCTGTGGCTTTTGCTACTTCATAAGCGTGCGATCGCAGCAACAAGGCATGAGGAAAGCGGGTAATTGGTAGTGGTGTACGAATTACACGACCTCCTTCATGATCCAGAGTCATGAACATGGAATCACGTTCAGTATATTCTCGGATCTGGTTGTTCAAATCCTTGAAGCTTTCCAGCCAAACTTGATAAGGAGTGCCATCCCGAAAGTTCTTAGCGAAAAATATTACCCCAATCGGTTTTAATTCATTGAGTGCCCGTTTATCATCATCGCTTAATGTAGTGCCAGAAATACCTAGAATCAGGTGATGTCCAAAGCGCCTTAGCTCCTGCGATCCACTCATAATCTTTTACCTATAATTTGTGCGGTAAACAACTGGGTTGTTCAACCTAGAAGACTTAAATAGAAATATAATTAGTCTCGATTTTTACATTATATTATATGTATTTACTTAAGGGAATTATAGCAATCTTATTTGATTTGCTTTCCACCAAGAGGCTCAGAACCCCGATTTTTTGAAGAAGTCGGGGTTCTATTTTGTTCGTAACATGTTTAGGATTGCTATTATATACCGGAAATCAACTAGCAGTTTTTAAGCAATGCCCTAGATATTTCCAGAGAGCAAATACACGAATTAACAAATAAATCAACTACTTTAAGATATCATTTACGATTACTTTATTTCCAATCAAAGGAAATACTTTTGTTTCCCTAAATATTCTGCATATAAATCATGTAAATATAGATTAAATACTCGTCGCAAATCCATTGCCAATAATTTTATTGGCAATTTGCTTAGGTAGGTGCGCGTAGGTAAAATTCCCTTGGGCAAAAGTTTTTTGGGAAAGCGATCGCACAATAAATGCCAAATGTAACGGATTGCAACGTATAATGAAAACGATAAAACGGTTAAGAAATATTGAAGAGCAGTAGGGTTACATGCGAGTAGCGATCGCGGGAGCGGGACTAGCAGGACTTTCCTGCGCGAAATATCTTACGGACGCAGGTCACACACCCATTGTCTTGGAACGTCGAGACGTTCTGGGCGGTAAAGTGGCTGCATGGAAAGATGCTGATGGAGACTGGTACGAAACAGGTCTGCACATCTTTTTTGGCGCATATCCCAATATGTTGCAGTTATTCAAAGAACTGGACATTGAAGATCGGTTGCAGTGGAAAGAACACACAATGATCTTCAACCAACCAAATGCACCAGGTACTTACAGCCGCTTTGATTTCCCAGATTTGCCGGCACCAATTAATGGTATAGTGGCAATTCTGCGAAACAACGACATGCTGACATGGCCAGAAAAAATCCGCTTTGGCATCGGATTATTGCCGGTCATGATTCAGGGGCAAAAGTACGTTGAAGAAATGGACAAATATTCTTGGACAGATTGGCTGCGTAAACACAATATTCCAGAACGGGTCAATAAAGAAGTTTTTATTGCCATGGCCAAGTCGCTGAACTTCATCGACCCAGATGAAATTTCGGCAACCATTCTTTTAACTGCCCTCAATCGTTTCCTCCAGGAAAAAAATGGCTCGAAAATGGCCTTTCTGGATGGTTCGCCTACAGAACGATTGTGTCAGCCGATAGTAGATTACATCACCGAACGCGGTGGAGAAGTCCGCTTGAATGCCCCTTTAAAAGAGATTTTGCTAAACGCCGATGGTAGCGTGAAAGGATATTTAATTCGGGGATTGAATGGCGAAGAGGATGAAGTTTTCACAGCGGATTTGTATGTGTCTGCCATGCCGGTTGACCCTCTGAAGGTGATTTTGCCAGCATCTTGGAAAGAAATGGAGTTTTTCCAAAAGCTAGAAGGCTTGGAAGGCGTGCCTGTGATTAACGTGCATTTGTGGTTTGATCGTAAACTTACGCAAATTGATCACTTGCTATTCTCGCGATCGCCCCTCCTAAGCGTTTATGCTGATATGAGCAATACCTGCCGTGAATACGCCAACCCTGATCGCTCGATGCTGGAATTAGTTCTAGCCCCGGCAAAAGATTGGATTGCCAAATCCGATGAGGAGATTGTGGCTGCAACTATCGCCGAGTTAGAAAAACTCTTCCCCAACCACTTTGGGGGAGACAATCCAGCAACATTGCTGAAATCTCATGTGGTGAAAACGCCCCGTTCAGTTTACAAAGCGACCCCTGGTCGTCAACAGTACCGTCCTTCGCAAACAACCCCCATTGCTAACTTCTATCTCAGCGGGGATTACACCATGCAACGCTACTTAGCCAGTATGGAAGGTGCCGTACTTTCTGGTAAGCTGACAGCGCAGGCGATTTCTGAGGCCCTCCCGGTAGCAAATTCCTCAAACCTGCAAACGCTCACCCGACCGCCCGCAACGAATGCTGCAACTGCCTGAATCCCCACCGCGCATGAAAACGCTGGTCTCTCTGGACGAGTCCTACGAACTTTGTCGTCACCTCATAGCCAAGTATTCCACGACTTTTTACCTCAGTACTTTGCTCCTGAGCAAAGAAAAACGTCCTGCTATTTGGGCAATTTATGCTTGGTGTCGCCGTTTAGATGAACTGGTGGATGGGCCCGCATCTGCTATCACCACGCCAGAAACCCTAGACCTATGGGAGCAGCAGCTCGAATCGATGTTTGCTGGACACCCATTGGATAACTTCGATGTAGCTTTGGTAGATACCATTCAACGTTTCCCGATGGACATTCAGCCCTTTCGGGACATGATTGCCGGTCAGCGCATGGACTTATATCGCAGTCGTTATGAAACCTTCGAGGAGTTATACCTCTACTGTTACCGTGTTGCTGGCACTGTCGGCTTGATGTCAACAGCAGTCATGGGATTGGATACTACCAGAAATATAGCTCCGTGGAACTGTGAACAACAGTTATATATTCCCATCGAAGAGGAAATTGCCTTAGGAATTGCCAAGCAACTCACCAACATCTTGCGTGATGTGGGCGAGGATGCCCGAAGAGGAAGGATCTATATTCCTCTAGAAGATTTGGCAAGATTCAACTACACCGAACAAGAATTGTTCGAGGGTGTAGTAGATGAACGCTGGCGTTCTTTGATGCGCTTTCAAATTGATCGAGCCCGACAATTTTATCGGAAAGCAGAAAAAGGAATTTCCTACTTATCTTCTGATGGTCGTTGGCCTGTGTGGGCGGCTCTGATGCATTACAGTGGAATTTTAAGCGTAATTGAACGTAACGATTATAATGCCTTCACTCGACGCGCCTATGTGCCCCAGTGGCAAAAGTTACGCTCTTTACCCGTGGCTTGGATGCGATCGCAAGTTCTTTAAAAAATTAGTCATTAGTCTTTAGTGTTTTGTAAATAACCAATGACTAATGACTAATGACTAATGCCCAATTACAAATGACTATTGACTATCCCTAACAAATCTGCTAACATTAATATTCGTGAGTCAGGAGAGGTGGCTGAGTGGTCGAAAGCGGCAGATTGCTAATCTGTTGTACGGCAGGCAACTCCGTACCGAGGGTTCGAATCCCTCCCTCTCCGTTTTCCAGTCTTTGATACACGGAGTATATTCTGTGTACAAAAATAAATACTAATGTCGGCGAAAATACTTCTACTCCCAAAGATGGATGATATGATTTATCCTTTGGAGTCTTGATTAAGATTTAGCGAACTGACAAATCTAGTTTAAATCTTATTTTTAGGCTCCTAAATATCTGAGGAGTGAAAGTAATTTATGAGAAAAATTAGCGCCGCCTTAGCTTTCAGTATAGCCACCATAGCAACTGGGTTCCTAGTTGGGGCTTGTGCTGATACTAGTACCCCCAATGGGACAGCTACCAACGGAAGTACCGCTACCCCAGCAGCAAACTCAACTACGACAAGCACTGCTAAAGGGCTAAAAATTGGTTCCCTGCTACCCACAACAGGCGACTTGGCTTCTGTAGGACAGCAGATGCTAGGTTCCGTCCCTTTACTAGTTGATACGGTCAACGCTTGCGATGGGGTAAATGGCGAACCAGTGACCTTGGTGCAAGTAGACGACCAAACCGACCCCAAAGCGGGTGCTGCCGGTATGACCAAACTAGCAACTTTAGATAAAGTCGCAGGTGTAGTTGGTTCCTTTGCCAGTAGTGTTTCTAGTGCAGCAGTCTCCATTGCTACGCCGAATAAAGTTATGCTGGTTTCCCCTGGTAGTACCAGTCCAGTCTTTACTGAAAAGGCTCAAAAAGGCGATTTCAAAGGCTTTTGGGCGCGTACAGCTCCCCCAGATACTTATCAAGCATTAGCCTTAGCCCAACTTGCCAGAAAAAAAGGTTTCAAGCGAGTTTCAACAGTCGTAATTAATAACGATTATGGCGTTGGCTTTGAAAAAGCATTTGTGCAAACCTTTGAAAAATTGGGTGGAACCATCGTTAATAAAGATAAGCCTGTCCGCTATGACCCGAAAGCTCAGACATTTGATACAGAAGCGGCTGCTGCTTTTGCTGGTAAGCCAGATGCAGTTCTGGCTGTACTCTACGCGGAAACTGGCAGTCTTTTCCTGAAAGCCGCCTATCAGCAAGGTGTAGCCAAGGGAGTACAGATTTTGCTTACAGATGGGGTGAAATCACCTACTTTTCCAGAACAAGTTGGCAAAGGTAGTGATGGTAAATATATTTTAAGTGGAGCGATCGGTACAGTACCTGGTTCCGATGGTAAAGCACTAGAAGCTTTCAACAAGCTGTGGAAGGATAAAAAGGGTGGTGCACCAGGGGAATACGCTCCTCAAGCTTGGGATGCCGCTGCTTTATTGACATTGGCGGCGCAAGCTGCTAAAGAAAACACAGGCGTTGGCATAGCCAGCAAAATCCGTGAAGTTGCTGATGGGCCTGGGACAGAAGTTACTGATGTCTGCGAGGGGCTGAAGTTACTTAAAGATGGTAAGAAGATTAACTACCAAGGAGCCAGTGGCAACGTAGATGTTGATGCTAACGGCGATGTCGTTGGTGTTTACGATGTCTGGACGGTAGGAGACGATGGGCAAATCAAGGTAATTGACAAAGTTACTCCCAAATAGAAAGTTAAGAATTAGGAGTTATTAAGATTAAATTAATAACTCCCTAACTTCTAACTTTTAAAGCCCACTGAAGTTGTAACCAACTCCTAACAACAAGCCGATATCAGTTTGATCGAAAAATCCCGCATTTATAGCAGCTGTTGCCGTAAATTGAGGAGTTAAAGGCACATCAACGCCAGCAGATGCCAAAAAGGCAAATTTAGAATCATCACCAGTTTTGTAAGCTGCACCGACTCCGACGTAAGGTGCGATGGGCAAAGGCTCACTAAAAGCATCTGCTGACTTGAAAGTAAAATCGTAGGTGATAGGAACTAAAACTGTGGTGTTGTCCCCAAATACGGCTGATGGTCGCACTGATATAGAATTTGTCAGTCCGATTTTGCTGACTACTGCGAAGTTACCGTCACCCAAGGATGAGTCTCCACCACTCAAACCAATGTTAGCAGCGACGCCAACATAGCTGCTACCGCCACGGGTAGTTCTACCTAAATCAATATCTGATTGCGCCACTCTGGGAGCAGATGGTTGAGAAGTAGGTTGTGAAGTAGTTTGAGAAGTTGGTTGTACAAACTCCGAAGTGAGCGTCGCAGATGAGGTTGCCACTGTACCTGGAATGGGTATGGGTGTTACACTGGCATTTTCCTGTATTGCAGTGTTGGGTAACTGCTGTACCTTAGTTAAATTTGTTACTGTAAATGTTTCAGTTGTTTCTGTAGAGAAATTTTGGCTTGCAGTGTCTAGTTCTGGACTAAACTCGTTGGCAGACGCTACGGTTGCGGAAGGGTCGGTTAATGGCTGACTGCTCACCTTGTCTACTGTCTGGGCACTTGCAGACAAGCCACTACTCAGAACTGCAAGAGCAGCTATACTTGGCAACCAAAAAACACTTTTACGAAGAAAAATAGTATTCACATTCACTCCTAAAACAATGTTGCCACGAAAAATAAAGGTTTTTGTTGATTTAAGTCAACAAATTCGGGCAATACTCAAAATTTAACACCAAAAAATCGGTTTTTACATTTTGACTTGACTTGATTTCTCTAGTTAATATTTACTAGCAAAAAATTAAATACTATAGTAATTTTGAATCATTTGTGAGAAGCAAGATCCTCAACTTCTTTAAGAAGTTGGGGATTATGTGGGTTGCAATTTTCACAAATAAAATAGGATTCTTATATATTGTGAATATCCTGAATTTGACAGATGACAAAAATTATCTTGGCTTTATGTAAAGAGACTATTTGTTGAGGAGGCAATCGGGATTATGACCTCAGGAGGCAATCGGGATTATGACCTCTCTCATGAAGGGAAGAGGTTTTGCTCCAGGATAGCTGCCTTGCCCTCAAAAGTGTCTTAATTATGAAGTGATATTACAAAGCTTGCAAAAATATTTAGAAATTGTCTACAAGGCAAACATGGTTCTAACGTAGAACCTATTAGGAGAGACTTGAGGCAAATGTGATGAGCGGAAATAATATTCAAAAGTATCGGTTTGTCTGTACCCTAACTTTCGGTGATATCTACGGTCAGATAATTGTTTGGTTAATTACAATTACCCTAAGTTTGGCATCAGCCTTGGCGTTGATGGGTGCCAAGCGACCTGTGTACGCTTTAGCAACAGCGGGTCTCGTTGTTCTGCTATCGCTACCTTTCTTGTTGTTTGCGTTTGTCACTACCTTGTTAAATCATATTGAAGTCAGTCCTGTAGGGCCAGGAACCAAAATGGAACCCATACCAGGTAATGTGTCTCAGCAACAACCTGTACAAGCAACTAGCTAAAGAGTTAGGAGTTATGAGTTATGGGTTATGAGTCACTCCATCAGTGCCATAACTCTTTGTTTTTAACTTTTCACTCCTAATTTCAAAATTTATTATAAGTCCCTGTCTAGAGGCAGGGAATTTTTTTGTAGAGATGCTACTGTTACAACCCACTAGCTGATTAATCACGTCTCTACAATAGAACAGCAGTGGTTTGCAATCAGAGGGCTAATTATGCTGGAACACGATGTGATTATTGTCGGAGGTGGATTGGCGGGATGTCGCGCTGCTGTAGAAATTGCCCGCACTGACCCTAGTTTAAATATTGCTGTGGTTGCCAAAACCCATCCAATTCGTTCTCATTCGGTTGCGGCTCAAGGTGGTATGGCTGCATCGCTGAAAAATGTTGATTCCGAAGATAGTTGGGAAGCACATGCTTTTGATACTGTCAAGGGTTCTGATTACTTGGCAGACCAAGATGCTGTAGCAATTCTCACCCAAGAAGCACCAGGTGTGGTGATTGACTTGGAACACATGGGCGTCTTGTTCTCTCGCTTACCTGATGGGCGCATTGCCCAACGAGCTTTTGGTGGACATTCCCACAACCGCACTTGTTACGCGGCTGACAAAACCGGCCATGCGATTTTGCACGAATTGGTTAACAATTTGCGGCGTTATGGGGTGCAAGTTTATGAAGAGTGGTACGTGATGCGTCTCATTTTAGAAGAAAATGAGGCGAAGGGTGTGGTAATGTTTCATCTTTTGGATGGACATATCGAGGTGGTGCGAGCCAAGGCAGTGATGTTTGCCACAGGGGGTTATGGTCGCGTTTATAATACCACCTCTAATGATTACGCTTCTTCGGGTGATGGTTTGGCAATGACTGCGATCGCAGGTTTGCCCCTGGAAGATATGGAATTTGTCCAATTTCATCCCACTGGTTTATATCCGGTAGGGGTACTGATTTCAGAAGCGGTACGGGGTGAAGGGGCGTATCTCATAAACTCTGAAGGCGATCGCTTTATGGCTAACTATGCACCCAGTCGCATGGAACTAGCTCCTCGCGATATTACCTCACGAGCGATCGCTTACGAAATTCGCGCTGGACGTGGTATTCATCTCGATGGCAGTGCTGGTGGCCCCTTTGTCTATCTGGATCTACGCCATCTGGGCAAAGAAAAAATTATGAGTCGCGTTCCCTTCTGTTGGGAAGAAGCCCATCGCCTAGTAGGTGTTGACGCGGTAACTCAACCGATGCCAGTCCGCCCAACAATTCACTATTGTATGGGTGGTATACCAGTTAATACCGATGGTCAAGTTCGTAGTAGTGGCGATGGTTTTGTTGATGCTTTCTTTGCTGCGGGTGAAACATCTTGTGTTTCCGTACATGGTGCCAATCGCTTGGGGAGTAATTCACTACTAGAATGTGTAGTTTATGGTAAGAGAACTGGAGCTGCGATCGCCAAATTTGTGCAAAAACGTAAGTTACCCTCTGTAGATGAGCAACGGTATGTAACAGAAGCCCAGCAACAAATTCAAGCTTTGCTAGAACAACCAGGACAGTACCGGATTAACCAAGTCCGTGAAGCTTTTCAGGATTGTATGACTGAGTACTGCGGTGTTTTCCGCACTGAGGCATTAATGACTGAAGGTTTGCAGAAATTAGAAGAAATACAACAAAAATACCCTCAAATTTATTTAGATGACAAAGGTAGTTGCTGGAATACGGAACTCGTAGAAGCTTTAGAATTGCGAAGTTTGATGGTAGTAGGACAGACTATTTTGGCATCAGCGCTGAATCGCCAAGAAAGTCGTGGCGCTCATTTCCGCGAAGATTATTCCCAGCGAGATGATGCTAACTTTCTCAAACACACAATGGCTTACTATTCACCAGCAGGAATTGAGATTCAATATCGACCTGTGGCGATTACTATGTTTGAGCCAAAAGAGCGGAAGTATTAGTTCAAAGTAAATTTATGCGAGAAATCGAGGTGATTACAAAAATTTTGTCCACCTCGATTAATAATAGTAATTGCGAAGATATTTTCTGTATACCGTAAAATTCTGACTATAAAAACAAGATTTTATTTAAAATTATGAACGAATCACCAACTTGGTATATTGTCAAGCGCTCTGCTGGAAACTGTGAAATTATCCCCAGCGACCAAATTGGCGACGATAATCTAGAAATTATAGAACAGTGGGGGCCTTTTAGTTCGCAAGAAGAAGCGATCGCTCGCCGGGTTGGACTTATTAGGGCTGGAAAGTGCCAACCAGTTTAAGTTAGGAGTTAAAAGTTGACAGTGACGGTCTTTATTCCTAATCCCTCACTATTCACTCCTAACTTTATTCCTAACTCTTCATTTTTCTGCTGTCGGTGTACCCTTAGCAGCAATTTTTTTACCTATCACTTCCACCGCTTTAGCGAATTGGGGATCTGCTAGAGTAGCAAGTTTGTCACGTTCATGGAGCCACAATTCCTCCATCTGCTTTTTGGTCAAATCCACCTTCACATCTGGCGAAATGCCTTTGTGATTGATATCTGTACCATTGGGGGTATAGTAATGAGCAATTGTCACCGCTAATCCTGAACCATCTTCTAGGGGACGCACCGATTGCACTAGTCCCTTACCAAAGGTTTGAGTCCCGACCAAAGTAGCACGCTTATTATCCTGCAAAGCCCCTGAAAGGATCTCACTGGCACTAGCTGAACCTTTATCTACCAGCACCACCAATGGTTTAGTGGTCAAGGCTCGTCCGTTTGCCTCTTCCTTTTCTGCCTCTCCTTGGCGTTCAACGGTAGACACAATCTTACCTTTATCTATCCACATCTGGGCAATATCCACGCTGGAAAAGAGTAAGCCGCCTGGATTACCACGCAGATCGAGAATATATCCAGCTACCTTTTTGCTTTCTAAATCTTTGATAGCGGTTTGCATTTCTTTACCAGCATTGGCGCTGAACTGGTTCAAGCGGATGTAACCAAGATTTCCGGCTGGGGTTTTCTTTTCAGAAAACTTAACTGGATGGATTTCAATTCGCGCCCGTTTGATGTCAAACTGTTTTGTCTGACCGTCGCGCTGAATGGTCAAGCTGACTTGCGATCCCGCTTCACCTCTAATCAAGGATACTGCTTGATTAGTATCCATCCCCTTAGTATCTTTGCCGTCAATTTTGAGAATGATATCTTTTGCTAAAACACCAGCTTTAAAGGCTGGTGTATCTTCGATTGGCGCAATTACAACCAATTGCTTGGTTTTTTCATCCTGACTAATCGTGATCCCAATTCCTGTCAATTCTCCAGAGGTATCAACTTGCATATTCTTGAATTCTTCTGGGTCCATAAACCGGGTGTAGGGGTCTTCTAGCTTTTTCAGCATTTCCCGAATGGATTTATACGCATCCTGCGGATTACTGTAGGACTTGCTCAAGTATTCCTTACGAACAGCCTGCCAATCTACCTGATTAAAAGTACCGTCTACATATTGGCGCTGAACAATTTGCCAAACTTCATCTACTAATTCTTTAGGACTTGCTTTAAATAAAGCCTGACCTCGCGAGTGAATGCCAAGGCTAGTAACAGCGATCGTGGAGAGTGTCACTGCCGTAGCACCCAAAACAAGCCTACTTTTTGTAATCACCATAATGACAGCTGCGTCAGAGGGAAAATTTATAGTCAGTATGCTCAATCTAACACAGGCTACCACTGTACAGACCGAGTATGTATTCTTAATTTAAACAAAATACTTGACAATCAGGCGACCTTGGTGGTTAAAAGATACAAAGTTTTTGGGTATGGGGCATTGGGGATTGGTTATTCTCCTTATCTCCCCCTGCTTCCCCTGCCCCTTCCCCATAGCCACTTTAAGGTTCTATCCAGCGTTCATCTGCCTTAATGAGGTTAATTAATTCCTCTACACCTTTATCTTCTGGGACTTTTTTAATTTCTTCTCGACCACGATACAAAGAAATATAACCAGGTGTTTTGCCAACATAACCATAGTCAGCATCTGCCATTTCTCCTGGGCCATTGACAATACAACCCATAACTGCAATGTCTAGCCCAGTTAAGTGTTTTGTGGCTTCCCGGACTTTGTGCAGCACTTCCTCTAGATTAAACAAAGTGCGTCCACAGGAAGGACAAGCGACGTATTCCACCATCGTTTTTCGCAATCCCAAAGCTTGGAGAATGCTATAGCAGACGGGAATTTCTTTTTCTGGTGCTTCTGTAAGTGAGACGCGGATTGTATCGCCAATGCCATCAGCAAGTAACGTGGCAATACCTGCTGTGGATTTAATTCGCCCGTATTCGCCATCACCGGCTTCCGTAACGCCTAAATGTAGCGGGTAGTCCATACCCAGTTCATCCATGCGTTTGGCGATGAGGCGATAGGCGGCTATCATCACCGGGACTCGTGAGGCTTTCATGGAAACTACCAAGTTGCGGAAATCCAAAGATTCACAGATGCGGATGAATTCTATAGCAGATTCCACCATTCCTTCGGGGGTGTCACCGTAAGTAAATAGCATCCTCTCAGCAAGAGAACCGTGATTTACCCCAATTCGCATCGATTTACCTTGATCGCGCAAAGAAACTACCAGAGGTTCTAAGGTTTCGCGAATTTTATCGCCAATTTCGTCAAATTCGCTTTTGGTATATTCAGTTCGATTGATGTTTGGCTTTTCAAACACATACAAACCCGGATTAATCCGTACTTTCTCTATGTGCTTGGCAACTTCTACGGCGATTTTCAGCCCATTGTGATGGACATCAGCCACTACTGGCACGTCTTGGTAAGTTTTAATTAATTTTTGTTTAATTTCCCCTAAAGCTTTAGCATGAGCCATGCTTGGCACGGTGACGCGGACAATTTCGCAGCCAATTTCATGCAGACGACGAATACCAGCCACGGAACCATCAATATCAAGGGTGTCTTCGTTAATCATTGACTGCACTACAACGGGGTAGCCGCCGCCAATGGTGACATTTCCCACCTTTACAGGGCGGGTTTTACGCCGCTTGATAGTTGTATCAAAGGTGGCTTGAGGTGATGTGATGCTTGAAGTGTTTACTGTGGGCAGAGTTTGCATAACCTGATTAGGTAAATTTGCTGTTGCTCAAATATCAGATTTAATAAATCTCTGTTTCCCAGATTGCCACAGCTAGCGCTTTTTTGGACGATTAGTATAGAAAAAAATGGAAAATAATACAGGCAAAGAAATTAAGAGCATTTGAAGAATTTTGCTCATTTGTAAAGATATATTACTTAAAAAGATTTTTAAGTGAGTAGCTTGAGTGCGATCGCTAAATTTATGTTTTCATAATACAAATATACTATTAAGTAAAGCGATCGCCCCTACCACCAGCTAAATTAGACTTATCACTAAATGCTTTAACTCCCATGCTAGAAAAAACATCTATATTCCAGAAAGCCATAGAAGCAGTAGAAGCATTAGATCCAGAAGCTCAGGCTATTCTTGTAGATATTATCCAAAAGCGCCTCAAGCAACAGCGACGGGATGACTTATTAAAGGCTGTTGCAGAAGCTCGTGAAGCTTATGCTAAAGGGGAAGTACGTAGTGGAACTGTTGCTGATTTAATGGCGGAGTTAGATGATTGATGCAGCTGCTATGGAGTGCAAGATTTATTCGAGTTGAGTTTGTTCCTCATCCCGATTCAGGGGAATTAGTAATTTCTTTGTTGACCTTGGGTTCTCATGATGATGTTTACTAAGGCAACACTAGACTTGAGAAAATTTGGGGATTGAAATCATAGATGTTATTACAGAATAAAAGCGGCTGTAATTATGAACACCCAAATAACACCCCAACTACCAATTCCCCCGTACTTTAACCCTGAAAAAGTCGGCGAAGTCTGGCGGGTACCTTACCAAGAACGTGCTGTGGAAGCTGAAATCTGGGCAAAACAACACGATATCAAACCTGCATCTTTAGATAAAACCAGCATTTGCTTACTGTTAATTGATGTCCAAAATACCTTCTGCATTCCCGGCTTTGAATTATTTGTAGGTGGAAAATCCGGGAATGCAGCGGTGGATGATAACGTCAGATTATCTGAGTTTATCTATCGAAACTTGGGAATAATCACGAAAATTGTACCAACTCTAGATACTCACACAGCAACGCAAATATTCCATCCGATCTTTTGGGTGAACGTTGCTGGAGAACATCCCACTCCAGCAGCGACTAGCATCACACCAGCAGATGTTGAACAAGGTATCTGGAAAGTTAACCCAGCAGTTGCTAACAGTGTTACTAATGGGGATTATGAATTATTAGAAAAACACGCTTACCATTACCTTAAGAAACTCAGTCAAGATGGGAAATATCCCCTCACTGTTTGGCCTTATCATTCTATGTTGGGCGGTATCGGTCATGCTCTAGTTTCATCGGTAGAAGAAGCGATATTTTTCCACGGCATTGCGCGTCAGAGTCAAACGCAATTTGAAATTAAAGGTGAAAATCCTTTAACAGAAAATTATTCCATCTTACGTCCAGAAGTGTTGGAAGATTTTGAACAACGTCCACTCGCTCAAAAGAACACGCGCCTGATTAAACAACTTTTAGAATATGATGCAGTAATTATTGGTGGTCAAGCTAAAAGTCACTGTGTCGCTTGGACAATTGACGATTTATTAACAGAAATTAAACAGGTAGATGTTACCCTGGCGAAAAAAATCTATTTATTAGAAGATTGCACTTCCCCCGTTGTTGTCCCTGGTGTTGTGGACTACACAGAACAGGCAGATGTAGCATTTACAAGGTTTGCAGAGGCAGGAATGCATATCGTAAAATCTAGCGAATTTGGGAATTGGGCATAGGACATGGGGCATTGGGTTTAGTAGTTTCCTTCTGCTTCCTCATTCCTTATTCGCTATTCCCTACTCCCATTCCCTCATTTCTTCAAATAAGCTTTGGGATCTTGTGCTACCCAACCCAGAGATGAGCTAGAACGCACTTCAAAATGGAGATGCGGTTGAGTGGATGTTGGTTTTCCACTAGTGCCTACTGTTCCTAGTAAGTCTCCTTTTTTCACTTGTTGACCAACAGTAACTTTGATACTGTCAAGCTGGGCGTAGCGGCTTTGAAATCCGCCACTGTGGTTAATAATCACCAATTTGCCATAAGAACCTTGATCGCTGGCAAAGGCTACAGTTCCAGGTGCGATCGCTAGCACATTACTACCAACTGGTGATAATAAGTCAACACCACTGTGGAAGAAAACTTCACCTGTCGTAGGATTAATTTGCCAGCCGTAAGCTAATCCCACAGTTGCCACTTGTGCTAAAGGATATCCAGACAGCGATGCACGGTTTGGTGTACCTGCATCACTTGGTAAAGGAGACTTAGTTACAACGCCATTGGGCGACCAATTTACCCCCGGAACAAACACGATTCTGGGGTTTTGTTGGCAGCCATTCACCTCAAAAAGGTTATCAGCACGAACTTTGTATTGTGCCGCCACTTGTCGCCAAGTTTCACCGCGAGGCACTTCGACTACAATCCCATTGTAGGGAGGAATTTGAAGTACACTACCAACGGCGGCAGCTGCACCGTTCTGCAAAGCTGGATTCATGCCAATAATAGTTGTCGGAATGAGATTGTAGCGCTGCGCTATGCTCTCCAAAGTTTCGCCACGAACAACCTTATGGCGTTGGAAGCGAGATAAGGCTGGAGTTGGGCAACCACCTACAGCAGCGTTAACACTGTTCGAGTATGGCAGTACGCTTACTAGGCCCAAGGCGCTAACTAAGCTACAGAGAAACAGTTGACGAAAGAGTAAAGTCATGTATACACGTCAAGAGCGCATTAACTTTAGATTTTAGATGGGAACAGAGGGGATTGGGGACTAGAACTAGGAACTAAGAAGACAAGGGAGAATAATCATGCCCAATCCCCAATCCCCAATTTCTCGTAAATTGATCTGTCCACTTGCCGTTAGCTTGACTACACTTAGAAATTAGCAACTGCATTGCTGTCCTTGAGCATAAAGATTATGAAGTTATCCTTAAAGCAACTGGCGGTTTATGTGTTTTTACTGGTGATTGGCGGTGGTGCAGGTTTGTTTGGCAGTCGCTATCTCCTGCCACAAAATCGCTCGTTCCAACAGTTAAAAAATGTCACAATGGCTTCACCTCCAGAATCCGTAGTTCCTAATTCACCGAATGGAGCGATTGGGGCTACTGGGGGCGATAATGTAAATTTTATTGCGACGGCAGTGCAAAAAGTTGGCCCGGCTGTGGTAAGAATAAATGCCACTCGCAAAGTAGCCAATCCTATCTCTGATGCATTAAAAAATCCCCTCTTGCGGCGATTCTTTGGAGAGGATGAGCAACCAATTCCTCAAGAACGCATTGAGCGCGGTACAGGATCGGGATTTATTTTGAGCGAAGATGGAGAATTACTCACTAACGCTCATGTAGTGGCAGATACAGATACAGTACAAGTTACCCTCAAGGATGGTCGAAGTCTAGAGGGGAAGGTGGTAGGAGTTGATTCTGTGACAGATGTGGCAGTAGTGAAAATAAAAGCCAATGATTTGCCGACAGTGAAACTGGGCAATTCGCAAAACCTAGTGCCGGGACAATGGGCGATCGCGATTGGCAATCCTCTGGGTTTAGATAATACTGTCACTATCGGCATCATTAGCGCTACCGATCGCACCAGCACTCAAGTTGGTGTCCCAGATAAGCGAGTTAGCTTTATCCAAACTGATGCCGCAATTAACCCTGGTAATTCTGGTGGGCCTTTGTTAAATGCCCAAGGCGAAGTGATTGGTATTAACACTGCCATTCGCGCTGATGCTCAAGGACTCGGCTTCGCCATCCCCATTGAAACCGCCGCCCGCATCGCCAATGAACTTTTTACCAAAGGGCATGTAGAACATCCCTTCTTGGGTATTGAAATGGCAGACCTTTCTCCCATCAGAAAACAGCAGATTAATCAAGAAAATCAACTGAACATTCAGCAGGATGCTGGAATTGTGATTAAAGGAGTCACAGATGATTCCCCAGCCAAGCGTGGAGGACTGCTTCCTGGAGACGTGATTCAAAAAGTTAACGGTAAACCAGTCAAAATCTCAGCCCAAGTTCAAAGGCTGGTAGAGTCTAGCAAAGTTGGAGACATTTTAACGCTCGAAGTCAACCGCAGCGGTAAAATTCAAACCTTCAAAGTAAAATCAGGAGCTTATCCTGAAAGGAAGTAGTCAATAGTCAATAGTCAATAGTCCCAGAATGTTTGACTACTGACTATTGATTATTGACCATTAGACAAATGCTCTAACTGCATTCTTTGTTCCATCTGGCGCAGAAAATACCCCGTCATCATGGCCGACGCTAAAAGCCCAGCTAAGTTCTCCCGATCTGTTGTGATTTGCACGTTGAAATTTTCTGCCGGGAGCATTCCTACTAGCCCTTGGACATTTTGCGAGATGATTTGTTTAATTTCGGGGCTAGCAGACTGAGCAATCCTTGCTAAAACATCAGGAGACTGATGCTGTAGATATTTGAGTAACTGATTAGGGTATTCCTCAGAGTGGTCGGAAAGAAGTTGATTAGGGTGTTCCTCAGAGTTGTCATTCAAAAAGTCAGGATTAAACACCATTGGCAGTTTTATTTAGCTTAATTGCTAACTCTACTCTAAACCATAGTATAAGGGTAGCGCATTCACCACGGGTATTAAGATCGTTAAGAGAGCATTGGGCATGGAGTAGGGAGTAGGGAGATAAGGAACAGGGGGGTAGACAAGGAAGAGACTTGTTCAATAATTCCCCTTTGTCCCTCTCATCTCCCTCATCCCCCTACTCCCTTTAGTTCTAGTTCTAGTTCTAGTTCTAATTCTAGTTGTTCTTCCTTCTGGCTGTTGGAAAGTATTTGCGGGAGTTGTTCGATTTGGAAATACTGATGAAATTTTGGCGTTACTTGGAGCGAGTAGGAGCGAGAATCGCTGTCTCGGCGCTTGCGGATGAAACCAAGTTCGACAAGTTCTGGAACATGTTGATATACCCCTGAACCGCGCAGGTTAATCAAGTCGCTCTGGAGTATGGGACTATTGAGAGCGATCGCGGCCAAAGTCCGCAATGCACCTACACCCAATTCTACTGGTATCATAGTTTGCACCAAGTCATGAAAATCAGACCGGAGTTGCAAACTGTACCCATCTGGGGTTTCTATTACCTCTAGGGCGCTATCTCGGTGGGCATAGTTGTCCATGAGTTCAATTATGCCTTCTTTGACAGTGGCGCGATCGCACGCGGCATACTCGGCGATTTCGCCGAGCGACAAGGGTTTACCCTTTAAATAGAGAATTGCTTCTATCTTCGTCGCTGTGGCTGTAATCATTTAGTCATTGGGCATTGGGCATTGAGAATTGAACAATGTACACCTGATAATTAATAGGTGTGTGGCATTATATACTAATACGCAAAATATATCAAAATTATACGGAGAGTTGTTTCCTCTCCTCCTGATCTTTCCCTCAAAAGCCTCTAGTTGTGAGAATAAATTCTGCGATCGCTAAATCTTGTGGAGTGGTGACTTTTAAATTTGTCTCCTCTCCCTCAACAATTCTGACTTCGATGCCGCACTTTTCAAATAAAGCAGCATCGTCTGTTACTTCCCAACCTTGACGGACTCCTTCAGCATGGCACTGTTTCAACAACTTGACATCAAATCCTTGGGGAGTTTGTGCCGCCCATAGTTGTCGTCTGTCGGGTGTTTCTTGAATTATGCCTTGTTCATCGACAACTTTGATCGTGTCTTTAACGGGTACACCAGCAATTAAACCAGGACAGTGGCGAATGGCCTCGGCACAAGAGTTAAATAAATCTGGTGTGGCGAGGCATCTGGCGCCATCGTGAATCAACACTTGTTCTGCGGCTACTGGCAGAGATTGTAAGCCATTGTAAACAGATTCTTGGCGGGTGGAGCCACCTTGAATGAATTCTACTGGTTTAGTCAGCTTCAGATCGGCGATAATTGCTTTGAACTCCGGCCAATCGGTAGACTGAGAAATAATCCCGATCCAACTGATTGTACTGGCGGCTTCTGCGGCTAATAAAGTCCAAGCAATAATTGGTTGCGATCGCACGAGTAGCAGGAGTTTATTACGGTTACTCCCCATTCTTTTTCCGATTCCCGCAGCTGGAATTAGTAAATACACAGAATTCCTCAATCTTTAAGCTATATATTTTCCCCTAAAATAGGGAGCGAGTAAGCGTCAATAAATATTATGCGAGTAGTAGCCCTTGTACCTGGCGGAATTGGCGACCAAATTCTCTTCTTTCCGACTCTAGATGACCTGAAGCGCCATTACCCTAACGCTCAGATAGATGTCGTTGTTGAACCCCGGTCAAAGGCTGCCTACCGAGTGAGCAAGTCGGTTCACGAGGTACTGAACTTTGATTTTAAAGACCGTAACAGTCTGGCAGATTGGGGTAATTTAGTGGGCACAATTCGCGATCGCGAATACGATGTTGCCATTGCTGTTAAGCAAAATTGGTTGGTGGGTCTTTTACTCTGGTTGACGGGAATTCCTATACGCATTGGCTACCAAGGCAAAGGATCGGGTTTTCTGACCCACGCTGTGCCATTTAAAGCATCCCAGTATGCGGCGGCATTATATCACGATTTGCTGCAACCATTGGAAATAAATAGCCCTGTCCCAGAGTTGGCAGTAAATGTGCCAAAACCAGATATTGAGTGGGCACAAAAGGAACAAAAACGTTTAGGGGTTCATGAAACAGGCTATATCTTGATTCATGCCGGTTCTGGCCAGTTATCCCAGGCTAAAGAACCGGATAAAATCTACCCTGTTGAAAGTTGGCATCAAATTATTCAAGGCTTCCAAGACAAGCAGCCGGATCTGCCTGTGGTGGTGATTAAGGGAACTGACGATGAGCAGTTTGTGCGATCGCTTCTGGGGTCTTCTCCAGATATCAAGGTGACTGCCCCAGATGATATTGGCAAGTTAACTGCTATAATAGCCGGGGCAAATTTGATGTTGTCTACTGATAATGCGGCACTACAACTAAGTGTTGCAGTCCAAACTTATACCATCGCCTTATTTGGGCCCACCGATCCAGCTCAGTTGTTGCCGAAAAACGATAAATTTCTGGCCATCGCGTCTCCCACGGGAAAAACGGCGGATATTTCACCAAATGCAGTTTTAGAGAAAATTTGGGGTGGCTAAACCAGCAGTTTGTCCCAATTTCTACAATCAGTCTATTGGATATCCAATCGAGTGATGCGTTTGTTGAATGACCGCAAAACCTGGACGTGACAGCTAGATTTTGCGGTTATTCAGGATTAAAATATCTCAAAAAAAGCATCATCTAATTCATAACCCAGCATTTGGGCCATGGACTTCAGCCGCGAGAGGCTGGGGATGTTTTGCTGTTTGAGCCAATCACCTAAAATAAAGATTTTGTGCATCAAAAATATTTCTAAGGCTTCAGGATTGTACTGAATGCCTTCTTGGGAACTAAACTGATGTGGTACAAGCATGGCGGCATAACGAGCAAACTCTCCAGCTTTCCAATCTAGTACAAATGGCAACCAAGGGTATTTGGCATCTAGACGCACAAACCACAGCCGTACCTCTGGAATTTCTGAGAGTTCCCGGGGATCGCCAGGTTCAAGATTGTAATTGATATCAAAGCGTAGCTGCTGTTCATGGGATGCGACCCCATCTTGCAGCAGTTTTTCAATCACCGTTGACGCAGGCGACAGATCCAGATTGTTAATGAAGTCATTATTGAGTGCGATCGCAATTGTCATTGATTCAGCAGCCACTTTCTTGATACTCAACTGTAGGATCGAGAATCTACAGTAGCAGCTTTCAGGGATTGACGCTACATTGACCTTTAACAGCACTAAGTCTTATTCACAAATTAATTAGTATTTACTGATACTTTTTTGCTGATAATTTGGTCAACCCAGACAAGATATATATACAAGTCTGACCTTCTCAAATTTATTTGATACTTTTGCTTTATTCTCGCTGGTTATAACAAATATACATCCAATTACTAGCCTTGAGATGAACTGCTAGCGATGCCTGCGGCGGGTTACGCCTACGCCACTCACTTCACCGACTTTGATTAAATTTAAATGTTACTTTTATCATTGTTATAATTACTCACATTTAATTAAAAAATTACTACATTATTAACATGGTGTGCCATTAGGATTAGCTTACTTAGGTAAGGCAACGCCTGCCCCAAGGTGGACATTTACAGCAATTTTAAGTTAAAGTTGTAATGAGTTTGTTTTAGATTAAGGTCTGAAAAAATAGCCGTCAACAAGCAAAAAAATCATTATCGCCACCTGTTACTTCCGCAGCATCAAAAGCCAAAACATAAGTACAGGTAAAACAGCGGTGTGCAATATGATTGCATATATTAAATAACCAATAAACATTTAGAGGGGAACATTCCCCCAACAGTTAACAAGCTGTAATATGCAAAAACAAACAATTACTACAAGACCAATTCGTTCCCTAGAAGATGCGCTTGAGCGCTGTCAAATCCTGGGTATGCGCGTCAGTCGTCAGCGTCGCTTTATTCTGGAACTACTTTGGCAAGCAAATGAACACCTTGCGGCAAGAGAGATTTATGATCGCTTGAACCAACAAGGTAAAGAGATCGGTCATACTTCTGTCTATCAAAATTTAGAAGCATTATCAAGTCAAGGCATCATTGAGTGTATTGAACGCTGTGATGGGCGGTTGTATGGCAATATCAGTGACTCTCACAGTCATATAAACTGTGTGGATACAAATCAAATTCTTGATGTTCATGTGGAACTACCAGAAGATTTTATCCGCAAAATTGAAGAAGAAACAGGAGTGCGGATTACTGAATACAGTATTAACTTTTTTGGCTACCGCAACCAGCAAGAGGGATAGGGAGCAGGGAGCAGGGGGCAGGGGAGGCAGGGGAGGCAGGGGAGGATGAAAGCAAATAATCAATGCCCTATTCCCTATTCCCTATTCCCCAATAGAATTATTGCCAAAAACTGTCTCATCGTCAGACTCATCATCATCTAAATCTACTGGTAAAATTGTGCCTTCGCAGCTTTCAATTAGTCCGATCGCAGGGGTCTTGTTCCAGTTAAAATCTGTGTTTGGCATGATTTTTACGGTGTTTAAGAAAGGCTGGTGCGATCGCAAATGTTTTAGTCTTTGAAACGACTCTTTGGAGAACAAAGCACCATTATCGGCGATCAATTTTTTGTCAGTCTCAGCGAAGATGGCATCAAATAAACAGGCGTTGGTGAGATTAACTGAATTCAGATTTATCCGCATCAGGTTAGCCTGTTGAAGATTTGCGCCTGTAAGGTTTGCACCTGTGAGGTTTGCGCCTGTGAGGTTTGCTTGTTGCAAGTTCGCACCTGTGAGGTTGGCCTGTTGCAAGTTCGCATCTACGAGGTTCGCCCCCATTAAGTCCGCATTAGATAAGTTTGTTTGCTCAAGATTTACCCCAGTTAACATCACTTGCAACAAAGAGGCTCCCGATAAGTTGAGTCCAGCCAGAGACTTGATTCGCGTTGCGAAGGCATTTTTATGCAAAACCATTGTCCTAGAAATTAGGACACTCAGCGCCTCTGGATGGAATTCTGCCAAATTCGCTGGATTGCCACAAGGCCAAAAAGGAACTTTTGTTTCTCGGTAGCAAGCACAAAGCAATAAAAAAACATTCAGTCCCACCGCAGCATTCACCTGTTCAACATTCACAGGGTTTTGCAGTGCTTGAAAATGAGTCACAGCTTTGTGGGCTATTCCTTCATCTAACCAACGTCCTTGACAGTATGGACGCCAGAAAGACAAAAGACGTTGAAATAAAACTTCAAAGGAAAAATTGTGCTTTTGCTGCGGACGCAATCCTGCGTAGGCGAAGCCCGTCGGAGACATCGCTAGTTCTTCAATTTCTTGGCTAAGTATCCCGTAACCTAGTAAATTGTAAATATGCTGGGCTACGCTACTGGGAGAATCAAGCACAAAAGTGAGCGTACCATAAGCCTCATCTTCACACTGAGTCAGCAATTTAAGTTGGGCAGCAATAGCATCTGCACAAAGAGATTCTCCCAACTTGAGATGCGAAAACTCAATTAAACTACTTTTGCCAGAACTTTCTAAATCCCGAATTTTAAAATAAAACTCTGGTAGATGATTAAATTCACCAGCCAAATTAATTTGATGACGTTGCGAGTGTAAAATTTGGAGAGCGATCGCTTGCATCTGCTCAAGTAAATCTTGGGGATGACGATTAGCGAGTAAATTAGCGATCGCTTCTGGAGTCCGATGGATATGAGCCGATCCTGAACGCAGTAGCATCGTCTTGCTCCCACCAATTAGCGGATAGCCTAACAACCATCGACTTAGGCGATGATGAATTTCCCATAATAAAGAAGACTTTTGGGTATTATGCAATAGTTCATCATCTAGCAATCCATCGCGGTGCAAAATGCCTAACAAATGTAGCATTAGGGGTTGACGGATCAGGACAGATAATTCTCTTAACTTTGATTGGCTGGTAAATAACCCTGCCTGTTTTAACAATGTAAAGAAATTTTGAGCAATGGGCAAAGATAGAACTTTTGCCCACTGTTGAAACCATTGTTTGAGTTCATCCACATCCAATGGCTGAATAATAATTCGCCTCAACAATAGCGGTAGTTCTGAGACGATTTCTCGTAATGTAGTTGACCGACTCGTTAACACAATTTTGTGTCGGTGCTGAGATTGAAAGTTCAGTAATTGCTGAATAAAAATTGTTTGTGCCCTGATACCCTGAGCAGAAGGGGGTAGTTCATCCAGACCATCTAGCAGCAACAGACAAGGGAGATTTTCTTGCTCTAACCAAGTTGAAAGATTAACAAAAAAGGCAGAATTCAAGGTTTCGATTAAAGTTTTCCCGGATGTTACATCCCGTAGCCTAATTACTATAGGCATCCAAGTAGGGTATAATTCCTGTGCTAACTGTGCTGCCCAAAGTTGGCAAAAACTAGTTTTTCCATAACCAGGTTCCGATTCAATGACAGCGATCGTTTCTAAATCAGTTAACTGTTGCTGCGCCCATATCTTTAAATCAACTGGTTTAACAGTTTTTTTATCTTGCTCAGAAATATTTTCCTCTATTGGTAAGCCTTTTTGTGGCACATAGATATCCTTAAGAGCAAAGGATTCCATGAGCAAAGGCATACTTAGATTTTTAATCAAACTTGCACGATAATGTTCTCGGTGCAAATCAATTTTCTCACCGACTGGAGAACCAACTTCTGGGGCGATCAAACTGGGAGATAATGAAATCCCCAAATGGAAAAATTTTTGTAGTTGGGCTAAAGGTGCAGCATTTTCGGTAACGACTACCAGTAAGTGACCAGGGAGTGAGTTGATCAAACGCTGTATTAAGAGTTTCGCTTCAGTTTCCTCTGCACCATTGGCAACTAACCAAGCTATAGCAGTGCTATTTATTTGTTGTACCAGTAATGAATCTGCAACCAAAGCTAGTGCTTGTTCAGCTTGCGTATCAGTCAATTTACCTGGGCTGAGAGTTTTCAGCAATCCTTGCAGTTGCGAATCTTGGAGGATGAGTTTATCCACCTCCTCTTTCAGGATGTGTGGTTGGATGGGTATACCCGCCCGGTCTAGCCACGGTCTTTGCAGGTTTGCTTCCTGCTCTAGAATTGCTTGCAAAGCCTGGAGATAGGCTATTTGAAACGCTAGCCATGTGCCTTCATTACGTTTTAACGGCTTTTTTTGGCTGAGGCTACGCAACAGGTTTTCTGTCAACTGGGAAATGACACTGATTTCTTCCCAAACAATACCTAAGGGCAGTTCTAAAACCTCTACTAAGGTACAGATATCAAAAGGCATAAGGCTTTTGACTTCCATATCCTGAACAATACGGTAGGCAATACCTGCCAATTGCCCCGCTGAAAACCCTCTGATTTGATTGATTGCGATATGGCGTTCTGCCAACCAGTGCCGAATACTCAGGTTCATTTAATTACACAGTGAAGGCTGCATAAGGCAATTATGATCGATTTATCAGTTTGCGAAAACAGGTAACAATGGGGAAGACAAAGTTTTGTATCAAAGCTGTTTTCTGATTGGTAGAAAACAATACTTGTGTAATTGAGTGGACTATGAGCGATCGCCCTCTAAAATTATTGTTAATCGACCAAGACCCAATTTTTCGTCTGGGATTAAGGGTAGCTCTGGAAGCGATTCCTAACTTGGAATCGATCGCATCGGTAGAAACTGATACCGCTGCATTGCAAATTTTAGCAGAAATTGCCCAAGCAGACCCTAATCAGCTAAATTTGGTGGTTTTGGAATTCGGTAATGGCCGCTCTACCACCAGTCAACAGCTAGGTTTACAATTCTGTAGGCAACTCAAAGCCTTATATCCCAACTTACCAATTTTGCTCCTCAGTTCTGTTCAAGAACAAGGACTTTTATTGGCTGCGAAGTCTGTTGGTATTAATGGCTACTGCCCTAAAGGCACACCACTTCCTGAGTTAGTTGTGGCCATGCAAGAAGTTGCAGATGGTGGTTCCTACTGGTTTCAGGATGCGGAAGCAATAATAACTCCTAATTCCCCACTCTCCACTCCCCATTACCCGTTATCCTCAGAGGGGGCCCCACCTTCCCTACTCCCTTTTTCTAAACTGCGAAATAATTTCCGTTTGTCAGGAATTGCTCACATTGACGCGACCCTAGCCACAGTAACAGCACAATTACAAGTTCCCGGACTACCAGTACTAGATCGAGCAATTCTAGCTGGACAGCGGCGAGAACTGCTAGCAGCTCGTTGGTTGTTAAATCGGTTGTTGGTTTCATCACAAGAAAGGCAAGAGGAAAATATTCCGATTGCCGATCAGCCACCTTTGACCCCTTCATTAAATAGTGCCATTCAACAAAGGCAAACTGTGTCACCTTTACTTAGTCCAGGAACACTACAATTGGACTTGTTTGCATCTTGTGTTAACAAACTTCAATTTCCTTTACGGAATGTCACAGATGTACCTTTAGAAATTGACATCTTTCGTGAAGATAAAAAACGGGAATTACTTTATCTAATCCTGCAAAAATTAGCTCAACAGTTGGATGAACTACGTACTTCTCAAATAGAGATAAATCAATTATTTGAGGTAAAAAATCCCTTAATATACGACTTGTGGCAAGCAGCAATTACAGATTTTTTTGGGAAGTTTTCTCGAATACAAATAAATAATCAAAATATAAAAATTGTTAATCTATTGCTGCAAAATGCAGAGATTGTGCAAACAGATATTCTCAATAAAATTCCGCTAGTTTGCGAGTTGTATTCGTATCTCCTATTTCAAACAGAATTAAACATTGATAATGCTTCCTATCCAGTAGTGAGCGCTGAAGCCAAGTCCCAAGCATTAATGATTTTAGAGAACTTGTTGATTCAGGTAGCAAATGGGGTAGTGCAACCACTGCTAAATTCTTTAGCAGATGTAGAAGAGATTAAGCAAAATTTTTATGGACGGCAATTGATTTCCACAAGAGAAATTGAACGGTTTAGAAATGATTTGTCGTGGAAATATCGGTTAAGGAGTTATATAAATGAGCCAAAAGCAGTTTTTGAAAGTCGGTATGAGCTATTTGTAATTGTACCTCGTGGTATTGCCAATACTTCAGTTTATGCTCCTCGAAATCAGGAATTAGTAAAACTTTCTAATATTCCTTTAGTAGTGACATTACTACTAGAATTTAGTGATGCGATCGCACCACGTTTAAAATCACTATTAGCTTTAGTAGGTAGCGGTATAGTCTTCATTCTCACCCAAATAGTTGGTCGGGGTTTAGGTTTAATCGGTCGTGGTATTCTTCAAGGTATTGGTAGCGTTTCGTTAGTAGAAAAGAACCTAAAACGAAATAGCGACCGACCTAAGTGAAGAAGCAGGGGAGCAGGGGGAGAAAAAATAACTAATGACAAACAATGATTTTATCGGGTTGGCAGCTTCTTATACTTACGCTACTGGTTTGCTTATCATTGGCGAGGGACTGCGTAGGCTGTTTGGTGTAAAGCCAGATTTGACCCGTAAAGTGATCCATATTGGTGCAGGGATGTGGGCTTTCGGCGTCCTGCTACTGTTTAGCCGCTGGGAAATCGGAATTATCCCTTTTGCTACCTTTATCGGACTCAACTACTTGTTTTACCGCTATCGAATCATTGGCGCAATGGATACCCAGGATAGCTCACCTGGTACAGTTTATTTCGCTATCTCAGTGACGCTGCTTTTCGGGCTACTGTGGCGACCAGACGGGCCAGTAGATAGCATCCCGATCGCAGTTGCTGGGATAATGGCGATGACCTGGGGAGATGCACTAGCAGCATTAATCGGTAGACGCTTCGGCCAGCATAAATACCAAGTGGGAAATTCTGTGCGTTCCTGGGAAGGTTCAGCAGCAATGTTTGTAGCGAGTACAGTAGTGATTTTCTTGGTGCTGTTGCTGCTACCTGGTTCGTCGCTGAGTCCCCTAGCAACGCCTCTAGGTTTCGGATGGGCTTTGTTGACTGCGGTGGTAACTGCTACTTTCGCCACCCTAGCAGAGGCAGTCTCACCCCACGGCACAGATAACCTCAGCGTACCTCTAGTAGCGGCTGGGGTAGTGTGGGTAATGCAGGCATTTTTAAATAATTTGTAATTCGCCTCGTTCCCAGTCTCCAACTGGGAATGCTATCACGAGGCTCCGCCTCCCTGATTGGCGGTAGAGCCACAATGAAAGGCTTTTCCAGGTAGAACCTGGAAAACGAGATTTTAAAGTCGATATAGTGTTATGCCCAATGCCCAATAGCTCATAAATTCCAATTGCGGCGGAAATGGAAGAAGCCTTCTAAAAACTCTTGCAAAGCAATATTGCTATTTAACTTTTGCTTATTCCACTCTCTTGCAGTCTGTTCCAGAATTACTGAAAAACTGGGATAGACGGGAGATAAATTTGCTAAATCTTTGACTTTAATTTTTTCTGACATTGCCAAGGCAATCAAATTAATTAATTCTCCAGCTTTTGCCCCCAATATCGAAGCTCCCAAAATTTCACCGTTGCGTAGCACAATTAATTTACACATACCAGTGGTTTCGCCCCGAAGTTGAGCTGCTGCCACTGTTTTAAAATACTGTCGCAAAACTAAAACTTCATCTCGACGAAATTCGTGTTTTGCCTGTGCCTCTGTCAAACCCACTTGCGCCAGCATCGGCACAGAAAATATCGCCCAAGGAATGGAGCGATAATTTACTCGTAAGCTGGAGAAAAAGAGTGCATTTTTCAGGGCAATTTTTGCTTCATAATTAGCAATATTGGCAAAGTCGTAACCACCAATTACATCACCACAAGCATAAATGCGGTGGTTAGTGGTTTGCAGTTTATCATTCACCACTAAGCTACGCCGATGCCATTTCACACCTACTGTTGCCAAATTTAGAGATTCAAGATTCGGCTGTTGTCCAGTCGCCACTAAAATTTCATCGGTTTCAATAGCCTTATCTCCTGCTTGAATCCACTTTTTGTTCTCAATTAGCTTCACCTGAGTTACTGATTTTTCGGTGAGGACGCGCACACCCTCGACTTCCAACTGCGCCTGAAGCAGGATGGCTATCTCAGGGTCAAGATGGGGTAGAACATAGGGATGCTTGACTACCAGCGTCACACTGCAACCAAACCGCGCTAAAGTTTGAGCGATTTCAATGCTTTGGGGAATTCCGCCAATAATTACCCAATTTTTGGGTAATATCCCTCCCTGTAAGGATTGCCAAATATTGGAAAGGGTTAGATAGCCAGTGGCTTGCAATCCTTCAATTTCTGGCATTTCTGGACGCGAACTACTGGCCAGCAAATAGGTACGGGCGCGTAGTAGGCGGTTGTTAATAGCAAAAGCCAGTTGCGGTGAAGATTCAAATTGACCACTGCCAATGATGACATCGACTCCCTGCGCGGCTAGGATGGCTGGAGAATGCTGTTCTTTGAGATTTGAGGCGACGCATTGAGCATATAGCATCGCTTCTTGCCATGCCATAGATATGTGACATTCTTCTGAGGTATCAGTGTGTGTGGCATGAATACCAAAACCAGCGGCATCATTTAACTTCTGCGCCAGTTTAGCAATTTCGGTAAGAGCATGGTGATAAGTAAACCCGTAGTCTACTTTGGGTTCCACCAGGGCAACTTTAGCACGTAGTTGGGTTGCAGCAAGGGCAGCGTAGTATCCAGCAAGACTGCCGCCAATAATTACAACATCGTAGTCAACGGTCACGTGAATTTAGAGTTAAGAGTTAGGAATTAGGAATTAGGAGTTAGAAATTAGGAATTAAAAGTTAAGAATTAAAACCCTTCTTCAACTTATAACTCCTAACTTATAACTCCTAACTCTCTTTTAGCGCTGTTAGTAAGCGTTGGTTATCGGACTGAGAACGTACAGCAACCCGGAAAAAGCGATCGCCTAGTTCTTTAAAGCTAAGGCAATCACGGATTAAAATCTGGTGATACTTGAGTAATTGTTGCTGTAAGTGCGAAGTAGATTCTTGCGACTCAATCAGTAAAAAGTTAGCAGCACTTGCTTGGGGTTGCAATCCTGGAATTTTAGCCAAACCCTGAAACAGTTGGTTTCGTGCAGGTGGTAGCCATGCCCAGGTTTGCTGCTGAAACTCCGTATCTTGGAGTGCCGCAATTGCCGCCGCCACCGCTAGCGTGTTTACGGGCCAGGGGTCGCGCCATAGCTGCCATTTGGCTAGGCAGTCGGGGTGTGCGATCGCATATCCTAATCGCAGTCCTGGGAGACTGTAAAATTTGGTCAGCGATCGCAATATTACTAAATTCGGATATTCCTGTACCACCGGAATCAGGCTTTGTTCCTCATTGGGCGGCACGAAATCCATAAATGCTTCATCCACCACCACCAAAGCAAATTGCTCCAGGTAGGGCAAAATAGAGTCCCGCGAAAATAGCTTTCCGGTTGGGTTGTGGGGGTTATTCAGCAATAGTCCTTTGTCCTTTGTCCTTTGTCCTTTGTCAATAACCAATGACCTAAGCGCTTCGCCTTCTGGCAGGGTATGACCAGTGACTAATGACAAAGGACACTCCAGCACTTTAGTGTTGTACGCTGCCAAGGTTCGGTAGTAATCGCCAAAGGCTGGAGTTATTAAAATTGTCGCGGCTAATTGAGCTAATTCCCTACCGACTAAAGTGAGTAATTCTGCGGAGCCGTTACCCGGCAGAATCCACTCAGACGGCACTTGATGGAAGTGACTGAGAGCTAGTCTCAGTTCACTATAATTTGGGTCTGGATAGTGCTTAAGATTACCAATTTGGGACTTAATAGCAGCGATCGCGCTATTTGGAGGCCCTAACGGGCTGATGCTAGCAGAAAAATCCAGAATAGCATCAGGGGGACAACCAGCCAGTGCTGCTGCCCAGGCTAAATTTCCCCCGTGTGCAGGTTGCCGCATTAAAAAAGGGTTCCCGAAGACAGAACCTATGCTTTTGGGGGTGCTACCTTTTCTCTAAACAGTTTTCCTGCCGAGAAAGCAGGAACCCTCGTTGCTGGAATTTCCATCTTTTCATTTGTTTTCGGGTTGCGACCTTCGCGGGCTTTACGTTCCCGTGATTCAAATGAGCCAAATCCCACCAATGTTACCTTATCACCAGAGGAAACGGCTTCAATAATCGTTTCCAAAGCGGCAGTTAAGACTGCATCAGCTTGTTTCTTGGTAACACTAGCTTTTTCAGCTACGGCATCAACTAATTCACCTTTGTTCATGTCAAACTCCTGAAGGTTTACTTGAGATTTTTTACGGATGTACCTTGACACATCTGTACTGAAATCTCTGTTCGCGGAAATACAAAAATCATCCTTTGGGAGTATTTTTATTCAAAACGGCTGTACATCCCATCGGCTCGACTTTTCAATGAATCATTCTAAGGTGTTGTAGCCTGATGTGGATAGATGAAACCATTAATTTATATAGATTTCAGGATTTTTTGTTATTTTAGGGTACTTGTTTCCTTAAAAACCACCCCAAAAGTAGGAAAAAATACCTAGTAAATCCCGCAATCGCCAAGAAAACATGGGAGTGGGGAGGTGGGAGATGGTTCGCATTTGTTGGGATTAATTACCGATGTTGAAGAGTTATTGCTGAGATTAAACAATTTTTATGAAAGTCGAAGGCTAAGATCCCCGACTTCTCAAAGAAGTCGGGGATCTTATGGTTCAAGAAACACGCGCTATAAATACAAGACTTAGGCAAAGAATAGCCGCAACCCTAATTTTCAGGTAGGGGCAATTCATGAATCACCCCGACAGTCGGCCGTATGGGCTAATTTCTCCGATTGCTTCACCTTGTCGCAGGTATTCTAAAGAATCTGGAAATGTAGCTGTAAGAATCTGCCGGAGGTTACGATTTGTGACATTGCCACAAGTTATCCAAAGGATTTGTGGAGGTCTCCCTAACCTTAATCCTACTCGTGAACAAGGAACAAGAAGATCCCCGACTTCTTAAAGAAGTCGGGGATCTGAGCCATTGACAAAAGTGACTCATTTACCCATTATCTTTATTACCTACTAGGAAGCTTCAAGCCTCGACGCTCAAGGATTTGCCGCACTTCTGGGCTGGGATTGTAGTTATAGCCATAGGAAGAGTTCTCAGAGTCGTCCATGATTTGAGGTGTGAGCAATACAATCACCTCATTGCGCTGGTTGGATCTATTTGTTTTTCTAAATAGTGAACCAATTAGTGGAAGATCACCCAAAATAGGAATCTTGGAGATACTTGTCCGGTCTTGGTCTTGAATGATGCCTGAGAGAATGAGCGTTTGACCATCTCGTAAGCGAATTAAGCCAGAAGTAAGGGAGCGCTCAGACACAAGAATAATTTGTCCATTTCCTGTATCTTGTGAAGCTGAAGGAGCGCTGACAGTAGGAGCAACCGATAGAGAAACGAACCCATTATCGTCAATCCGCTCAATTTTCACATTCAAGGTTAAGCCAACTTTTTGTTTATCAATTGTTCTTTCTGTCCTAGAACCACCAGAAGTATCCGTTGTTTGGATGGTTATGTTTCCTACTACTTCCTGGGTCAGATTGACAAGAGCTTGTTGACCTTCTTGTACAATTAAGGTTGGGTCAGTCAAAATCTTGGCATTACCGTTTGTCACTTGAGCTTGCAAGCTAGCAAGAAGACGTTTGGGGAACTGATACAAAGACGGCAAACTAAATGTAGATGTTGCACGAGATCCTGGTGCATACGTACTAGTTTGTCTTCCAGTTACTGGGTCAGTAGTAATCGTTACCGTGTCTGGTGTTCCTGGAGTGAAATTTGAGAGACCAGGGGTAGTTGGATTGCTATTTGCTGGAGAAATAGGTTGGAGGAATGTCGCATTACCTGGAATTTCCTGTACAACTTGACCATCTTGTATAATTCTCAAGCCAGAACCTCCATTTGGCACCGTGAACGTACCATTTTGGTTAAGTAAAGGCGAGCCTGTAATTGGATTCGTAATAGTGGGCGTCTGAGTCACACTGTTTGCTACTTCAGAACTGGTAGCTGGTCTGGAACCACCGAAATTAAAAGACGCTGCACCACCATCACTGGTGAAGTAGTTGTTGCCGAGTCCAAAAGAAAAGCTAGTGTTGTAGTCCTGGGTATTCAAGAGGTTAACATCGATAATCTTGACGTTAACTACCACTTGACGACGACGGATATCAAGCTGAGTTAATTGAGCCATCGCCATCTCAACCAGCCTGGGAGGGCCAATCAAGGTTAGAGAATTAGTGCGCTCATCTCCTAATGCCTGTAAACCTCTAAGTAATGGGCTAGAGTCTTTGAAATCAACGCGTTGAGTTTCAACTTTGGTTTCTGTCGTCGTCTGAGTTTGAGTGATGGGAGCAGCCGCAGTACCCACAGCCACGGCATTAACACTGGTAACTTGTCGTTCACGGCTGACGGCACTTTCTGCCCCCAAGCCGACCAGAAAATTCAGGGCGACTCCCACTGTTACCTGATTGAGTCGCAGGTTACGCATAACCATGTCACGGGTCGCATTAGGTAGTTTAGTCCCTACAAAAACTGTGCGACCACTGCGGTTAGCTTCTAAACCACTCAAGCGCAAAACGTAATTAAACACATCTTGCACTGGCTCATTTTCTATATCTAAGGAGATTGTTTGAGAGGTTGCTGGTGCAGCACCACCTTGTTGACCTCCAGCAGCTTGCTCACCTCCCACGTAAGCCAGGTTTAAACTAGCAGCACGGGCAAGCAATGACAAAACCTCACGCACCGGTGCATCTCGCAATACTAAACGGGGTACACGTTCCTGAGTTCCTAAGTCAATAGTGCTAGGAGAAGCATCGGTAGCAGAAATAGCAATATCTCCCACTGGTGGGGCGACGGCTCTGGGTAAGAAAGGTGGAGCCTGACTCAGAGGTTGACCTGGCCCAGCAGCTTGTGCAGGTTGTCCGTCAATAGTAACTTGCGGGTTGGGAACAAGAACATCTGGCTTTTGACCAGATTGGACTGGAGTCGTAGCAGGTGGTGCTGTGGATGTTGACGCTGTTGGCGTTGGTGCTGATGCTATAGTGCCTGCGGACGGGCTAAAGCTGAGTGTAATTCCATTTTGCGATCGCACCACGGGTTGACTGCTAGGTACGTTATTACTGCCAGTTACCGTCACCCTAATACTATTGGCATCAAGCTGATTCACCTCAACAGACGCAATTCCTGGTGCTGGGCTATCTTGACGAAAATTATTACCTTGTGGTAATCGTAATTGAGTATTGATAATATCTGCGACTAAAGCCTTGCCTCTTTTTGTAGTGAAAACTTGGGGGCGCGACCCAGAAGAAGTTTTCAAAGCGACGCTAATTCCGCCATCAACTGGATTTAACTGGACATTAGTAACTTGACTAATTTGTGCCCAAACTGGTTGAGCTGCCAAAAATAGAAAAGCGGCAGTACCCAATATAAAACTATTACCGTGAAGCTGTTTCACAGTTCATTCCTCACCTTATAAAACCTTGTTTACAAACAATTTTTGGGTAGTTACACCCTTATTCAGTTAAAAGGGCCTTTATAAACCGCGTCTACACGAGACTTTACCCACTTTTGTAGGTTTGAAACCCTCAATTTTTTCTTAGTCCGCCTCCGCGGACTTGGTTTGTGTAGCCAAGCCACTGCACCCTTGCGGGTTCCCCAACTTGTATCCCTCCAGGGAAGCAAGTAGCGGGCAAATTCCATTCGCCCAAGCTGGCTAATTACTTTTTCGGGGCAGTTTTAGCTGCTGCTGCTGCTACTTCTTCTGGACTAAGTGGCATCAATACCTGTAACTGGAATGATGTATTAATAGCTGTTGGGCCTATCTGCACTGGCGTTTTATCTAATGGCGATCTTGATTCGACTGGAGCCAAAGTTGATTGATAATCTTTAACTATTAACAAAGGCTGTAACCGCTCAATATTACGAATTATCGATTGTGTTTGTTCATAAGTTCCTGTAATTTCGGCATTGATACTACTGCGTTGTAGCTTGCCGTTAACCTGTAGTCCTAGAGTTCCATCAATAACTGGTTCTGGTTTTTGAGAAACAGGGACAAATTTCTTCAGTTTGGCTCTTACTGCATTAAAAGAAGTAGGAGTATTGCCAGACTCAATCAAGCGGTTCATATCCAACAGCAATGTATCTAAGGTTTTTTCGTTAGCAAATAAACCTAAAACCTGAACTTTTTGCTGTTTTGCTTGTGCTAGTTCGTCTTTAACTTTGTCAATCTGTTTGATATTGGCTTTTTTTTGCTCAATCTGCCCTTGTAGCTCGGAGCTTTTGGCTTGCTGCTGCTGATAGCTTTCCCAAGCTGGCATCAGCAGGTTTAACAAGATATAACCTGCTCCTGCTAAACCAATTACCCCCACCAATATCCCAATAATTTTTGGTGTGAAGGCAATACCAAATAGTACGGGGGATGCTGGCGTTGCCTGATCGAATTCCCCACCATGTTCGGCAAAATTTAAATCATCACTCAGCGTCATTTTGGAATGACTCCTGTTTGTTGCATACTACGAATTCGAGTCACTAACCCCACTGTGCCTTTTTTTTCCAACTCCCGGATCAATTCCGAAGCTGGAACATCGCTCATGCTCGATTGAATAGTGTATTCAACTACTTGGGGTGGCTTAATTGTTACACCATTAGTAAGTTGACTTACACCTGGAGTTAAAGGAGCATCTACCAACGTTGCCGTCACAATTCTGCTTTCTGTGGACTTCAAGAACCGAGACTGTTGTAAACTCAATAAGAAATCATTGACATCGTTAAACGAACGAGCCAATCCAGTAATTTCTAGTCCCCCAGCGGGATTGCTTGCTGGCTTACCTTCCGCTGCTGGAATGGGTGCGGTTTGCCTAATGTTCTTAATTTGTACTGCTGCTGGAATGCGATCGCGCAAATCTTGCAGCATTGCTGACCAAGGACGAATCTGGTCAAATACAGTCACTAAAGCTTGGGTTTCCCCTTTAACTGCGTTCGTCTCGGCTTTGATTTTGTTAAGATTTCCTATTTCTGTATCTAACCTCTTGTTTTCCTGATCTAGTTGTGCTATCGTCCCCTCTAACTCAACAATCTTCCCTTGCAACAACCACCAACCAACTCCCAATAAAGCTGGCAGACCGACACCTAATGCAACTCCCACATACACTGGTGTCAAATTCCCCGTAGACAGATTTAGACCTATTCCTCCCTTTCTCTCAGGCTTTTTCTGGTATGCTGGGCGGTCTTTAAGAAAGTTAACATCTAGGCTGTACATTTTGTTACACCTCCCGCATTCCTAGACCGAGTACGATCGCCAAGCCAGAGCGTTGTACCTGTGGATATTTCTCAGTGTCAACTTCCAAGGACAAAGATCCGATTGGATCTATTTGGGTCGTTGGCAAGCTCAATCGTTGGGTAAAAAATTCATCTAGCTGTTGGAGTCCACCTCCTGGCCCAGCTAATAAAATCTGCGCTACCTCCAAATTTTCACTTTGATTGAGGTAAAAATCGATGGAACGGCGCAGTTCATCCGTTAGTTCTCCCAGGACTCTCAATATGGCAGCCATGCCAGGATCGAGTTCAGTAACGCCAGTTTTCCCCCCGTCTAGGGAAGTTTGGGGAATAATCATTCCATGTAACAGTTCCATATCTCGTGATGTGGGTAAGCTCATTGCCCTTGCTAAGGCAGTTTGCATTTGATAAGTCCCGATTGGGACTGTGCGCGAAAATTGCGGTACCCCGTTAACGATGATGGCGATTTCTGTACTGTCGAACTCGATATCAACTAGTACTGCTGCTTCTTGCGGCCCAAATTGTCGCAGTTGCTCGCGAATAGTCCGAATTAGAGCAAAACTGTTAATTTCTAAAACATCAATTTGTAATCCTGCCTGCTCGAAAGTACTTATATAGGTATCCGTTATCTCCTTGCGGGTGGCAACTAGGAGTACGTGTACTTTTTCAATGCCATCCTCGTCTATAAAGTAGTCAAGTTTCTGATAATCTACATCAGCCTCTTCACGAGGATAGGGTAAATACAAACCTGCTTCATGGTTTAGCACCATTTCTCGCAGTTCTTTGTCATCTAACTCCGTTGGCACTGGTATTATCCGAACGATGGAATCTCGCCCTGGGACACCAGTGGCAACACGAGAAGTTTTGATTTTGCTCTCAGCTAGCGCCTGCTGGATTAACTGCGCCATTGCTGGAGGGTCGGTAATTTGACCATCGGTAACTATGCCTTCTGGAACTGCTACCGATATAAAAGTTTCTAGTTTCAAGCCTTGACCCTGCTTGCGTAGTTGAACTACATTTACCCGTTCGGGAGCAAGTTCAATACCGACCCCTTTTTTCGATTTGCCAAACAGACTAGTGAAACTTTTTACCACAGTTGTGCCCGCTGGACTACTAAATTGAAAATTTAAATGATACTAAGAAATGGAATTGGTGCTAGGTAATTTATTTAGCCTATAATCTCGACAATTCTGTCTAAGCTTTTCACACTGATCAAGCGTAAAAATACTGGGAAAATGATTCAATTGCGAAAATTTAAACAACTTGTTGCTTTCGTACTGCTTGGCTTATTAACCACTTGGATTGTAAGTTGCAGTACAGGCAATGTTAGTAAAAGTACAAAACAAGCTACTTCAGGAGTGGCAACTGTTGAGTTTTGGACAATGCAACTCCAACCTCAATTTACCGACTACTTCAAAAGCTTAATTGCAAATTTTGAATCGCAAAATCCAGGTATAAAGGTTAACTGGGTTGATATACCTTGGGCAGCAATGGAGAACAAAATATTAACAGCTGTCTCCGCAAAAACGCCACCTGATGTAGTTAACCTCAATCCGGGTTTTGCTTCCCAACTTGCCGGACGAAATGCCTGGTTAGATTTAGATGCGAAAGTCCCAAATGATGTACGTTCCTCCTATCTGCCGAATATCTGGGAATCTTGTACGCTTAATGGCAAGAGTTTTGGGATTCCCTGGTATCTCACCACACGGTTAACCATTTATAACACTGATTTATTAAAACAGGCAGGTATCAATAAAGTACCTGCAACATACGGAGAATTAGCACAAGCAGCCCAACAAATTAAAGATAAGACAGGGAAATATGCCTTTTTTGTGACTTTCGTACCGCAAGATTCCGGTGAAGTGCTGGAATCTTTCGTGCAAATGGGAGTAACCCTAATAGATGCTGATGGTAAAGCAGCGTTTAATTCAGCACCAGGGAAGGCAGCGTTTCAGTATTGGGTAGATCTGTATAAAAAAGGTTTACTTCCTAAAGAAGCTTTAACCCAAGGACATCGCCACGCGATTGATTTATACCAATCTGGAGAGACTGCGTTTCTAGCTTCTGGGCCAGAGTTCCTGAAAACGATCGCTAATAATGCTCCAAAAATTGCTCAAGCTTCGGGAATAGCACCTCAACTCACTGGTGACACAGGCAAGAAAAATGTCGCGGTGATGAACATAGTTATTCCCCGCGATAGCAAACAACCTGATGGTGCTGTGAAGTTTGCTTTATTTGTCACCAATGACAAAAATCAGTTAGCCTTTGCTAAAGCTGCAAATGTCCTACCTTCTACAATCAAAGCATTGTCTGATACTTACTTTAAAGATGTTCCAGCTAATGCTTCAACAATAGAAAAAGCGCGAGTTATGAGTGCTGAAGAACTGCCAAAGGCAGAAATATTGACCCCTACCTTGAAGGATTTCAACAAACTGCAAAAGGCAGTTTATGAGAACTTACAAGCAGCTATGTTAGGCGAGAAGACTGTAGATAAAGCTGTAGAAGATGCGGCACAAGAGTGGAATCAAAGATAAATTTGGGCATTGGGCATTGGGCATGGGGCATTGGGTTTATAGCGGTTCTCGTTTACGTGGGGTACATCCGTAGGGGCACGGCATGCCTACCGCATCTGAATGGGAACCGCTATAGTAGTCCTCCTATTCCCTATGTGACTTTTCACGTTATGTGGAAAAGCTAACGATTGACCTAACCCCCTTCCCTACAAGGGAAGGGGGAAAATTCAAAGTCTCTCTCCTTTTAGGAGAGAGATTTAGAAGTGAGGTTTTCCAGATACCGTGAAAAATCAGATTCCCTATTCCCTATTCCCCATTTGTAAAAAATCGCCTACTAGATAAAGGGAACCACATACAACGATTAAATCGTCTGTGGTTGAGGTTGCGGCTTCTAGTGCTGTGAATAAATCTGGATGGATTTGGCGATCGCTTAATTTGGCACAAAGGCTGTAAGCTAGGTTTGATAAGTAGTCTAGATCCGCAGAACTTCTACCTAGCCAAGATTCTACTGGTATTGGCACTAAATAAAGGCGATCGCCTGGTCGCAGTAAGGCGGTAAAAATATCAGTATGATCCTTATCGGCAAACATTCCTATAACCCAATTGACTGGCTTACGAGTAACTGTGTCTAAGCTATCAATATACTGGCGGAGAACTTGGGCGGCGGCGGTATTATGAGCGCCATCAAGTAACAATTTATGGTTTTTCCAAGTAGTCCATTGCATTCGCCCTGGCCATTGGGTTTTAGCCATGCCATTAATTATGGCTTCTTCAGAAATTTGCCAACCTTGTTGCTGGAGAATTTCTAAAGCGGCTAAAGCCAAAGCTGAATTAGTTAACTGAATTTGTCCCGCTAACGGCAATGGATATTTAATTAATTTTGAATTTTGAATAGTTTCATATTCTGCCCATCCTTTAGCGATTTGACGGGCGGGTTGAGGCGTAAAAAGTGGGCATTGTAATTCTAAGGCACGCGATCGCACCACTTTATCTGCCTCTGGTGGTAATGGCCCAACCACAACAGCACATCCAGGTTTGAGAATACCTGCTTTTTCTCTAGCAATATCAGCGATGGTAGGGCCAAGTTGCTGCCAGTGTTCTCGGCTAATGGAAGTAACGAGCGTAACCAAAGGTTCTAAGCAGACATTGGTTGCATCCAAGCGTCCTCCTAGTCCGACTTCTACCACAGCCACATCAACTTGTTGCTGGGCAAAATATAACCAAGCAGCCGCCGTAATTACTTCAAACTGAGTTGCTGATTCGTCATCAGGGCAAATCAACGCTTGGACTTTTTCTAATAATTGACTCAATTCCTCAGAGGAAATTGGCTGTTCATTCAGACAAATACGTTCCGTCCAATCAACTAAATGGGGCGAAGTGTAGCGTCCTGTACGATAACCAGCCTCAGTGAGTACTGAGGAAAGATAAGCACAGACTGAACCTTTACCATTAGTGCCAGCAACATGAATTACCGGGACTTGGTGATGGGGATTGCCAAGATTTGCCAATAGATTGACAATGCGATCGAGTCCCAGATGGACACCAAAGCGTTGTAGAGGTTGTATTACAGAATTGATATCCAAGGAAGGGGAGGGGGATGAGGGAGACAAGAAGACAAGGGAGATTACTAAACCTAATGCCCCATGTCCCATTAATCGATATGAACAAAACCGACTGCCTCTGTGAAGAGAAACAGTCGGTTAAAGAATGATGATATTAAGCCTAATTTAGGCTTCCCGATCAAAAAAGCCTTGAATTTGTCTTAAAGCCGCAGCGCCAATATTAAACACTGCCCAGCTGGCAGCAATGGCAACTGGTGCTAAAACGATCGCTATACGGAAATCGATATCCATATCTAGAACCCCTCTCTTATGTAGAAATTAAAGTTTTGTCAACTGCTCTCATTTTTATTTTTAGCTGAAGTGGGCAATTTTTCCAACTAGATATGTAAAGAATGTTTAAATTATGGGGCATTGGGCACTGGGCTTAGTTGTCTCCCTTGTCCCTTTTCTCTCCCTCATCTCCCCACTCCCCACTCTCCACTCCCCACTGCCTAAGACTTCTTAAAGCCGATATCAGTACCTTTACCAGCATGAACTAAAGCTAATTTTTGGTAACGTTTAGCGTGTTCAATCAGTTCTGCGGCTTCAACGTCTGTTACTTGGCGTAACACTTTACCAGGAATACCAACAACTAGGGACAAAGGCGGTACATTTTTAGTTACCACTGCGCCAGCTCCAATAATGCTACCAGCGCCTACTCGTACTCCGTCTAAAATCACTGCGCCAATGCCAATCAAACTTCCACGCTCAATGTAAGCAGAATGTACTACAGCGCGATGCCCAACGGTAACATGATCTTCTAAGATTGTTGGAAAACCAGCATCACCATGTAGAATTGCACCATCTTGAATATTGGTGCATTCGCCAATTTCAATCCGTTCTACATCTCCCCGAACCACTGCCCCATACCAAATGCTCACTCCTGCTGCTATATTTACCGAACCCATAACAACAGCATTGGCTGCAATGAAGGCAGCTTGAGAAAAATCAGGAGATGTCCAGTAAGAAGCGGTAGACACGATAGAATATTAATATGGTACCCAGGAATACTGGAGAAACTCCAACCTTTGAGGCTGGTTGCACAACCAGGATATCACAGCGTCAAGCCTCTACGCTGAGGAAAACACTAGTGAACAATGTTCCTGCTGCAACACCGTGTCTATGCAGCAGTGAGCAAGTAACCCAAAGTGGTTGAGCCGAAGTGTATAATCCAACCCACTAGTGCTGGTGAAGACAAAATTATGTTTGTACGCACTTCATGATGAATCCAGGTTTGCAGTACCCGATGTTTGGGCCGGAAATACAGTGTCCCCATTGTCGCCAGACTATTCCGGCGTTGACACTAACAGATACCTATTTGTGTTCTCGTCATGGCGCGTTTGAAGCTAATCCTAAAAATGGAGAGTTAATCCATTTGCAATCGGGGCGTCATTGGCGGAGATGGAATAATGAATGGTATAGACAACATACTCATCCTGATGGTATTCGCTTTGAAATTCACGAAGCATTAGATAAGCTCTATACCCAAGGCTTTCGAGCAACACGAGTGATTATTGCTCGACGCTATCAGGAATTGATGAGTGGCTATTTAGAACGCAGCACGCCTTGGCGTTCTGGACAACCAGAAGCTACTGCTGCGCGTTTGTACGGCTTACCCGTGGAGTTTAGCCCCGATACTTCAGATGATGCCTGTTGGGAAGTGATTAATTTTGACTTGGAAAAAGAGCCTGGTGTCCCTGTACGCTACCCTTATTTCAGGTTGTTTGAGTAATGGTCATTGGTCATTGGTCATTGGTCATTTGACAAATGACTAATGACAACTGACAAAGGACAAATTATGCACCACGCCTCTATTCGGACTGCGAATATTCATCGAGCGATCGCTTTCTACGAACTTTTAGGGTTTACAATTTCGGAACGCTTTACCACAGGCTACACCTTAGCTTGCTGGATGGAAGGATTGGGCGGCAGAATTGAACTGATCCAAATTCCCGAACCAAAACCAGCCCCAGATGCGTTTGCTGATGAGCATTATGTAGGGTATTATCATCTCTCCTTCGATTTAACTGAGATTACACCAGATTTACCTATCTGGTTGACAAGTTTACAAGAACGTGTATTACTGACTGCTGAGAGTCAACCTGAAGGATTACAACCGTTGAAAGTGCTTTTAGAACCGACACAACAGCAAATAGGCGATCGCATTTACGAAGTAGCTTTCATCGCCGATACCGATGGCTTACCTCTGGAATTCATTCGGGTTTTAGCAAAACTCCCGTAATTTAGCTTTTTTATTACCTTTGTTGCTAATATATTGTTTTTCTGCATTGTTACCGAAGTAACAGATTTTTTTGCCAAATTAAACTGTAGTCACTCACCCAAATAACTATGTAACTTAATTTACAGATATATCTACTAAATACATGTATGGATTTTCCAAATTTTATAAATATCCCTTGCCCTTATTACTTTTAAGTTTATGGCTAGTAGCCGTTTTTTTGTTGAGCGATCGACCCGCTCATAGCCAACATCCAGTTATATCTAACAAAGAAAAATATCAGTCAACCTTGCTAGCAAAAAGAATAATGCCCTCAACACTGACAGAAAATGTCCGCAAGACAGTGCTGGAGAATGGTCTAACTGTCCTGACAAAGGAAGTGCATACTGCGCCAGTGGTGACGGTGCAGGTGTGGTACAAGGTTGGCTCACGCAACGAAGAACCGGGCGTGAATGGCATTGCTCACCAATTGGAACACATGATGTTTAAAGGCACTCGAAATCGTCCGATTCAATTTGGACGTTTGTTTAGTGCTTTAGGTAGTGATTCTAATGCTTTCACCAGCTATGACCAAACTGCATATTACGGTACTGTGGAACGAAACAAGCTGAAAGCGCTCTTGGTGCTGGAAGCAGACAGAATGCGAAATTCCCAGATTGAACCAGAGCAATTAGCGAGTGAAAAGCGGGTAGTAATTTCCGAGTTGCAGGGTTACGAAAATAGTCCAGAATATCGCCTCAACCGCGCCGTCATGCAAGCGGTGTTTCCCAATCATGCTTATGGGTTGCCTGTAGGTGGCACCAAAGCTGATGTCGAGAAATTTGAAGTTGAGCAGGTAGAAAAATATTACCGCAATTTTTACAGTCCCGATAATGCTGTCTTAGTGATTGTTGGAGATTTTCAAACAGCAAATACTCTCGAAACAATTAAAGAAGTATTTGGCAAATTACCCAGGCAGGAGGCAGGGGGCAGGGGGCAGGGAGCAGGGGGCACGAGGCAGGAGGCAGGAGTTATTTCTCCCTCATCTCCATCACTCAGCACTCAGCACGGGCTAAACGCCCCGCTAACGCTAACATCACTCAGCACTCCTATAGTATTGCGGGAACCGGGAGCAGGACGGCTGTTACAAGTTGTGTATCCGTTACCGGATGCAAATCAACCGGATGTCCCGGCGTTGGATGTGATGGATTACATCTTGACTGAAGGACGGAATTCTAGGCTTTATCAGGCATTGGTGGAATCAGGTTTAGCTAGTGAAGTTACAGCATCCGTCACCAGCTTGCGAGAATCTGGCTGGTATGAGGTGTTAGTGACGGCTGGAGCTAAACAAGATTTGAAAAAAATTGACTCAATGTTGAGTAGTGCGATCGCTAATGTAGCAGAAAAAGGTATGACATCTGAGGAAGTTGAACGAGCCAAAACTCAATTAACAGCAGATGTAATTTTGAGTAACCGTGATATTACCTCTCAAGCAATGCGATTGGGCACTGATGAGACAACTGTTGGTGATTATCGCTACACAGACCGCTATTTAGCAGCTGTTCGTCTGGTGAAGCCGACTGATGTTGTTGCTGTGATTAACAAATACCTGACAAAAGAAGCGCGGACAGTAGGCTTTTTTGAACCAACCCAGAAGCGGATAACAGAAGTTGCTGACAAACCAGACTTAACCCAAACTACAGAAAATTTTTCTCCTGGCGCACCTGTACTTTTTTCTGAGGTGATGAAGTACTTACCGCCTGTGGATTTGGCTACAGATGCGATTGCCCAAGTCTTACCAGATGAATTTAAATTTACCAACGGACTGCGGATATTACTGTTGCCAGATCGGAGTACTCCCACCGTTACCCTGAGCGGACACATTCAAGCTGGGACGGAATTTGATCCAGATAATCAAGCTGGATTAGCAGCTTTTGTGGCAGATAATTTGCTCAATGGCACTAATAGCAAGGATGTCTTAACTATTGCCAAAGTCTTGGCAGAACGAGGGGCGAGTTTAGACTTTCAAAGCTACCGCGAAGGTGTGCATATTGAGGGCGATAGTTTAGCAGAGGACTTGCCGATACTCTTAGAGATATTGGCAGATGTGGTGAAAAATAGTAACTTTCCAGTCAAAGAGTTGGAACTACATCGCCAACAAAATTTAACTGATTTGCAACAGGAATTAGATGAGCCATCAGAAGTAGCCAGAAGAGTATTTGTTCAGTCAATTTACCCGAAAAAACATCCCTTACATACTTTTCCCACAGAGGAGAGTTTACAGCAGATTCAGCGCCAGGATGTGATTGATTTCAAAGCGAAACATTATCGTCCAGATACAACAGTGCTAGCCCTAGTGGGAGATTTTGATCTAGACAAAGTGCGATCGCTGATTAAAAATAAGTTTGGTGATTGGGAAGTTAGCGGCCAAGCACCCACATTAAAATATCCCCCAGTGGCAATGCCGGAGAAAATTGTCAGTGTCAACCCGGTTTTACCAGATAAAGCCCAGGCTGTAACTTATATGGGTTATACAGGCATTAACCGTTACGATCCTCGATTTCAGGCAGCCTTAGTATTAAACCAGATATTGGGAGGCGATACCTTATCTAGTAGACTGGGTGCAGAAGTGCGCGATCGCCAAGGTTTGAGTTATGGAATTTATAGCTCCTTCCAAGCCGGGAAGAATGCAGGCACATTTTTGATAGAAATGCAAACTAGTCCTGAAGATAGCAGTAAAGCGATCGCTAGTACCCGCCAAATTCTACAGCAAATCCATCAACAAGGCGTCACCGCACTGGAAGTAGAAACAGCTAAACGCACCCTCATCAGCAACTACAACGTTTCTCTGGCAAACCCAGAAGAATTAACAGATAGAATTCTGATGAATGAGGTCTATGGACTAGATAAAGGAGAATTGCACTTCTTCACTGATAAAATCCAGAAAGTCACTCTTGACCAAGTTAATCAAGCGGCTCGTGAGTTACTCCACCCAGATAAAATTGTGGTCGTCACTGCTGGGCCATCTGTGTTAGCAGAGAAAAGTATTAGGTAGAGATGGGCACTGGGCATGGATAATATAAAGAATGGGTAAAGTGCTTTTTCCTGCTACCTATTAATTGTTCCTACTCATCAGCATTGCCTTTTGAGAACTACCGATGAAAACTTACAACCACTTATACCAAATTGTAATTACATATCTTACTTTCCTCACCATTACTTGTACTTGGCTGCAAATATTACGGCGTAACTACGTGATATTAACATTGCTCTTGAGTCTAAATTTCATCGTTGCTACTCCAGCAATAGCGGCGAATTTGTCTGGCGATTTGCTTAAGCAACCAGCTACAGAAATTACAGTTAGCTTGGGTAATTCGGCTAACGAACTCAAGTTTGAACCAAATCATTTGGAATTCCTGGCTGGCAAACGCTATCAACTACGGCTTACCAATCCCAGCCAACTGAAGCACTATTTTACTGCTAAAGATTTTGCTGATGGCATCTGGACACAAAAAGTTCAAGCAGGCAAAGTAGAAATCAAAGGAGCCATTCACGAACTAGAACTCAAGCCTAGTGCTGAGGCCGAATGGGTATTTGTGCCCCTGAAATCTGGCATTTATGGCTTACGTTGTTCAATACCGGGACATACGGAAGCAGGTATGACTGGAGAGATTGCCATCAAGAGTTAAAAATTGTTCGACTCAGTATTTGGCAGCCATTTAATGTTTCAATTATCTTTAATTGAACCAAGTTTCATACTGTGCAGCCAAAAAGAAGTTATCGCGGTTTTGATTCAAGTCCAACACATTAGGAGTCTGTGAATGTGTTATTCTATATACGTTAGCGGCTAAACTGGAAGAATCCCTATCAGGGATTAAAATAACTTAAATTATAGATATTATTTCTCAAGTAATCTAGAGAAAGCATTGATACTTCAGCGGCAGAGCCACCAGTAATTATTAATTTCCTATGAACATTTTCAGTAACTTACTTTCTCAAACAACTCAGCCTACAACTGCGAAAAAACAGCGCCGAGGAATTGAAATTAAATCGCCACGTGAAATTGAAATCATGCGGCAATCAGCGACAATTGTGGCAACTGTCCTAAAAGAAATTTCTGAGTTAGTCAAGCCAGGAATGACTACGGCTGATTTGGATGCTTATGCAGAAAAACGTATCCGCGAAATGGGTGCAACACCGAGTTTTAAAGGATATCACGGTTTTCCAGGTTCTATCTGCTCCAGCATTAACAATGAAGCAGTACATGGCATTCCTAGTCCCAAGAAAGTGATCCGCGTCGGGGATGTATTAAAAGTAGATACGGGCGCTTATTACCAAGGCTTTCATGGTGATTCTTGCATTTCAATTGCTGTCGGTGAAGTGACGCCAGAAGCTGCTAAATTAATTCGCGTAGCAGAAGAAGCGTTATATAAGGGCATTGAACAAGTAAAGGCTGGTGTATACCTGCTTGACTTAGCTGGAGCAATTGAAGACCATGTGAAAGCTAACGGCTTTAGTATAGTCGAAGAGTTCACTGGACACGGCGTCGGTCGTAATCTGCATGAAGAACCTTCAGTATTCAACTACCGTACCCGTGAGATGCCAAATGTTAAACTCCGTGCGGGGATGACGCTGGCAATTGAGCCAATTTTAAATGCAGGTTCTAGACACACCCGAACATTATCTGACCGTTGGACAGCAGTCACTATGGATAATTCTTTGTCGGCTCAGTTTGAGCATACAGTATTGGTGACAGAGACTGGTTATGAGATTTTGACTGACCGTTCTAAAGTGTAATTGTTAGTTGTAATTATCTGTTTTTGACAGAAGTGAACCAATTGAGTAATCTTTAAATGAGAAAAAGCATAAGCGAGATAAGGAAGAAAATTCTACCTTATCTCCTCCATACTAGACTTTTTCAAAAGGGTTACCTAAGTCCTGCTTACCTATTCAAGATTAGTAATTGGGCATTTACCTGTAAGCATATCTTTGAGGATAACTAAATATTCACTAAATGAAATATACACAGTTTTGTCTGGTAGAGCATTTGTTTGAGGAAATGGTCGAGTGTAAATATTAGATACAGAATGATGTAGTGAATGTTCTAGACAATGGTTGTGGGTGATAAACAGAAAAAATCTTTCTAAAATACCAGAAGGTTTCAAGTTTCTGGTTCTTAAATTACGCTCTTTTAAGTTCCCTTCTATAATCAGGTTTCCATGTTCTATGAGTTCACAATGATGAACTATAAAAGATCCCATCCAACAGGTAATAAAATAAGAAATTACAATTTGACCTGTAGTTACTCCTAATAGTAAATGCGAAGTGTAACCAATCCCACCCCAAATCAGAATCCGCATCAAAATAGAAATTATTAGTTTCTTAAAGCAGTACTGCTGTTTAAGTTTTGGATGCTTCAATATTTGGAACTTTGCCACGATTAAAACAAATATGTTCCCTAAACATATTTCCAAAAAGTTATAAATAATTCGCAATAATTTATTCTTAATCTCTCCTAAAGGATGAAACTCTATATCATTGTAAGTATTCACTTGAGAATGATGATAAGGATGTACTATATCAAAGGTTTGTGGATCGAGAAAAATCATCCAAGATAATATTAAGTAAAAAAGCTTATTATCGATGCCGGGTAAATATTCATGCCAACATTCATGCATAAGTTGTGCTAGCAAACAGAGAAGATAAACTCCTGGAAAAACTATAAAAAAGATGGAAAACATATTTATTGAAGCATAAACATAAGGCAAAAAAAATAGATATATCACCCAAACTAGTGAAATAGAAAAAAATTTTACAGGTTGTTTATCTACTAATAGAATATTAGTAACAATTGACATATTTCATTCCTCGTAATAGCAGGTTTAAGAAGAAATAACACTTTTTAAAAGCCTTTTCGACTTTCATGTTGATTAATTAGATAGTAACCATAAAGTCGAAAAACATCCTATCTAAATTCAACAATACCTCACAATTATTAGACATAATACTTAATCCTTGAGTTAGAAAATCTAAGTTTTAATATTTACACTACCTCAATTTTTCTAGACATAATACTTGGAAGATGTCTGAGAACTATCAAATATTTTTGAATTCCCCCAGGAATCACTGCTGAAAACGTTCTGTGATATCTTACCTTGAGTCAAGACAATGGCTTTGCATATTAATTGTGCTAAACAATGTTGGTGTTTGTCATAACTGTTATCAGCCCCATAACCGTCAGTGACTAGCCAGCCTTCGTAATCAGATGCAACAGTTCTGACTTTCTCAGGCGGTTGATGTGGTAAACCGCAGTAGTACTGGTAATTGCCACAACACAGTGAATATTAAACCTGTCTTGAAAATAGCGAATTATCTTTAGAAAATTCTGCATACCTACCGCGAAGTGGCTATGCAATGTGCTTACTTTGCGTCCCTCTGCGTTTAAAAATACTACGATTTTACGCAAAGCTGTACTAAGGAATATAGACCGGAAGTTGAGTTTTGAATTATTTGACTGATAGCTGCATAGTTAGTTTTATAAATAGGAAGTATTTTTTTAGCCTGTATAGAGACAGACGTACTCTCTGGAATCGCTTCTAATAAATTTATTGCTTGCTGCCACTTGTCTTGTGCTTGCTGCCGACTTAGTAGTGAATGAGGCGAATTTTGGACAAATAAATTAGCTTCTATTGCTAGCTTTTGGGCTGATTCTAAGTTAGCTAAGGCTTTCTTTTCAATTAACACTCTTTGACTGATAGATTTATAGTTAATCCGATAGTAAGCTAATTTCTTCTTTGCTTGATTAGAAACTGATGTTTCATTAGGAATACTATCTAACAAGTTTATTGCCTGATGCCATTTAGTTTCTGCTTGTTGCCAAACTTTTAGAGGATGTGGTGGCTTCTGAACTAGAAAAGCAGCCTCCATACCGAGTTTTTGAGCAGATTTAAACTTTGCGATCGCACTTCCTTCTTGAGTTAAACTTAGACTCATCTGCTGCAATTGTAGACTTTGCTCTTTAATTTTCCAACCACCAAAACCCAAGATTAATAAACTTGAGACTACAATCAAAGCTGAACGGACTATTTTTGGTGTCGAAAACTTTGGTACTATTTCTACTTGCTGGCTAACAATTGGTTCTTTATTACTTTCCTGTTCAATCTTTTTCAGGGCTTGTTCTGCCTGTTCCTTTAAAGCGTCACCCTGAATAATTAAAGCAGCAATTTTTTCTTGAAAAAAATCACATTCCTTGAGAATATCTGTTAATTCTTGAAATTTTTCCTCACTCGATATAATTAATTCGCGATCATCATCTAACCACTCTAAAGCAAAGCCAGATTTACTATAAAAAGCAGACATTCCTAATAAAATATTTAATAAGTTCCGACTAGTTTTAATAGTATTAAAAATATAATCTAATTTTTGTTGCAACTGTAATAGTTCTTTTCGAGAATTGCTAATTATTTGAATTTGTAGTTGTAAGATATTAGATTTACCAAAGTCTAACTTAATATTTAAATTTTCAGTCAGGGCTTTAAATTCAGTAGCTATACTTGGATGAATAATATCAGAATTTAGCTGATTTACTAATTGAATATCACTGAGAATATCAGCAGCTATTGCTTGCAAAAAATAACCCCAATCAATCCAGCTATCAATTTTTGATTGTAAATCAGTTAATGAAATTTTAGTTTCTGAATTCCCAAATTTTTCCGCTATGGCTGGATCTACTAATCCCAGACTAGGGATAAACAAAGTAGCTCCTGTAGCTATTCGAGGAAGTGTAGCGATCGCAGAATTTTTGATCCGATCAAATCTCAATTCCTGAGCAATTAATTTTTTGAGATTCCGTAGTTGTTCCTGAGTATCATTGATCAGGATAATTTGTTCCATAATTTCATTAGAATCGCCAATAGTCAGTTTGAGACTCTGAATCAGTGTTGGCAATTCACTAACAAGTATTTCTAGGTTAGCCATAAATACCCCTTAGGGATTTGTCGAAAGTTTATGCGAAACAATTAAAATGGCTTGAGTAAGAATATAACCAGGTCTGTTGCATCTGAGCATCCTAAATTAGTTACAAATCTCAGGAGCTATAAAATGTATAATTCCCATAAATCCTGCTAAAGTAACAATTTCAGTTTTAAAATCCCAGAGAAAGATAAAATTACCCATTCACTAACCTATGAATGAAGTTGATTTAGCATTTACCCCAGCACTAGAGTTGGCGCAATTAATTCGTCGCCGGGAAGTATCACCGCTAGAGTTGGTGGAAATATATTTAGAACGGATTGGGCAGTTAAATCCCCAATTAGGAAGTTATTTTACGGTGACGGCAGAATTAGCGATCGCAGATGCTAAAGCCAAAACAGAATTATTGACAACTACCTCAGAATTACCGCCATTTTTTGGCGTGCCGATTTCCATTAAAGACCTCAATGCTGTAGCAGGTGTTACCTGTACTTATGGAAATCCGGCATTACTGAACAATATCCCTAACTATGATGATGGTGTCGTAACACGGATTAAGCAAGCTGGATTTACTATTCTCGGTAAAACAGCCACTTCCGAATTAGGTTCATTCCCATACAGCGAACCTGCGGGTTTTCCCCCAGCCAGAAATCCGTGGAATTTAGAATACACCCCTGGCGGTTCTAGTGGTGGCGCAGCGGCCGCAGTAGCAGCAGGATTATGTGCGATCGCTCAAGGTTCTGATGGTGGTGGTTCCATTCGTGGGCCTGCCGCTTGTTGTGGTTTAGTGGGACTCAAACCATCCAGGGGCAGAGTGAGTAAAGCCCCCGTAGGCGAACGCCTTGCTGGAATTGCCGTCAACGGCCCAATCGCCCGCACTGTCGCTGATGCTGCTGCCCTTTTGGATGCCATCTCTGGTTACATGACAGGCGATCCTTACTGGTTGCCAGATCCCGAACCATCATTTCTCGCTGCCACTCAGACAAAACTCGGTGCTTTGCGAATTGCCTTTGACAATAGCATTTCTCCTTTGGGAGAAGCTGACGCCAACTGTCAGCAAGGTGTCCGCCAAACAGTTGAGTTATTAGAACAACTCGGCCACCAAGTTGAACAGAAATCCCCAGATTTTAGCGGTTTAGTTGAACCATTTCAAATTGTCTGGCAAGCTGGGGTAGCAGCGTCGGGACTTCCTGTTGAAGCCTTGCAGCCATTGAATCGCTGGCTATTTGCCCGCACTGGTTCCGTTGCCCAGTACCTGCAAGCAGTTTCTCAAATGCAGATAGTGGCACGACAAATTGTGGCGTTTTTTGATACCGTGGATGTGCTGGTATTGCCAGTTTATTTACATTCACCCATCCGCGTTGGGGAATGGGCTTCTTTGAGTCCAGAAGAGACATTCCAAAATATTATTCAATGGGTTGCCCCTTGTCCGCCTGCAAATGCAACTGGACAACCTGCGATCGCAATTCCTGTAGGTTTTGATAGTAATGGTTTACCCATGAGTGTGCAGCTAATTGGCAAACCTGCCGCTGAAGCCACAATCATCAGCCTAGCAGCACAATTAGAAGCGGCTAACCCTTGGATTCATCATCGTCCAGCCTTGGCAATATCAGGCTAATCATGCAGGCATCCCTGGAACAACTTTCGCAAATTATTGTATTTGCAGGTTTAGAAACAGCAGAGAATTTGCAGGTTTAGAAACAGCAGAGAAGATAAGTTTGTAACCTTACACTCAGGTGCAACGCCATCGCAAAGCGGAGATTATTCTGAATGAGGGTTCTGAACTTGTCTTATCCTCAATTTCTCAGGAATTTACGATATTGTCTCTGAGGTAGCTCATAGAAGCAGTATTAGTTTGCTTTCCACTCGTGGTCAAGGATAGCGTAAAAAAAGTTGTCGTACCATCTACCTTTGATTAACTCTTTTTCTTGCAGATGACCTTCACGACGCATACCAATTTTTTCTAATACCTTTACAGAAGCAAGATTCTGTGAAACACACCAAGACCAGATCCGATGCATTTCCAATTCTTCAAAGCCGAACTTTAAAATAGTCTGTGCTGCTTCTGTTGCATAACCTTGTCCCCAATATTGAGGGTTTAGTTCATAACCGATATTTGCTTCCCACATTTCTGGGTCATTTACACGGATACCACAATTGCCAATAAGCTGATTTTCTTCTTTGAGGATAATAGCTAACTGAAACTTTGTTCGTGGTTGCTCTTTTTGCTGATCAATAAACATCTGGATAAACTCGCAAACATCCTTCTCTGTACGGTGTGTCCAGTAGCTGTAACGCAAGTACAAAGGATTAGATTGATAGACAAAAACCGCTTGCCAATCTGTCTCTATAAAGTCACGCATTAGCAAGCGGTGTGTTTCTAGGATCATGTCTTCTCTTTATGCGCTATCAAAGAGTTTATGCAGCTAAACAAGCCACGAAAACCTTAAGCAACTTCTAGCACATCTAAGAGGATGTTTGAAAAGTTTTTTTGGTAACATCTAAGCCTCGAAAACCTAACCCCCCAGCCCCCCTTCCCTACAAGGGAATGGGGGTTTCAAAGCCTCTCGACCTTTCGGGGAGAGGAATGGAAGCGGGGTTTTGAGTATACTTTACAACTTTTCAAACAACATCTAAGTTAGCCAGTAAAATAATTAAGTTGCCCGATCAATTTTTTGCACTTCTTCATCAGATAGTTTCACATTGATAGCTTCTACTGAATCTTCAATGCTGGAAACCTTGCTAGCCCCAGGAATTGGCAAAATAGCTGGTGACTTGGAACGCAACCACGCCAGAACGATATTATACACTGACACGCCTTTTTCTTTCGCTAACTGAGCGATCGCAGAAATATCTTGCAAATCCTGATGGCGACGCCTACCACCAAAGGGACTCCAAGGTAAAAAGGTTAATCCTTGCTGTTCGCAATACTTCAACACGCCGTCATTTTCTGGCTGTCGTTGCCAAGGGCTGTATTGATTCTGCACTGAGACAATATCCACCACATCCCGCGCCCGCTTAATTTGTTCAACGGAAAAGTTAGAAACTCCCACAAACCGAATCAAACCAGCCTCCACAGCTTCTTTAGCTGGCGCAAGGGATTCTTCAATGGTGTAATTAGTATCGGGAGAATGATATTGCCAAACATCGATAGGTTTAGCACCACCCAACGCCTCAAAACTGATTTGAATCGTTTGGCGCAAATGTTCTGGGTTGCCGTTGCTTGTCCAGTTGCCATCGGGACGCATCAACCCGCCCTTGGTTGCCACAATCACTTGGCTAACATCGCCTTTGTAACTACTAAGTGCCTTGTGAATTAGCCGCTCATTGTGATGTTTCTCTGACTCATCTTTGCAGTAAGAATCGGCAGTGTCAATAAATGTAATACCCAGATCCAAGGCCCGATGAATAACTTGGATTGATTGCGATTCGGGAGGGCGATTAGAAATTGACATGGGCATACCACCCAAACCGATCGCACTCACAAAGATACCAGTTTTTCCTAACTGTTTGGTTTCCATACTTCTAGCTATACCTTTCTGCCCCAATTATCTACCAGTTAGCCAAAGCTTTTTTAGTGATTCATCATAAATCCTCCCTAGTACTTAGACTTAGTGATAAGTAAATGGGCTACAGGGGAATACTCTACTCAGGGGTTAAGTATTCTATACACACGCACTGATGAAAATTGTAGAGGAAACCCATACTAGATTACAGCTAAAGCATCAACCACTCAGAAATTGGTTTAGTGGTGGGTGCCTTTTTCTTGGCTGTTTAAGCTTTTTGATTTACTGTTTAGTTTTTGATTCTGCTTCAGTTCAAATAACTTGCGATCGCCTCACACCAAACCAAATGAATTGTGAATTAAGGCGGTTTAATTTGCTGGGAAGTATGGAGAAACTCAAAATGTTTGATCTCCAGGAAGCATACATCCTGACAAAGACTGGTAGCAAAGGGGGGAAAACCTATCAAGTTATAATTGTGACTCCATTTGCAGACTTTGCCCTGCTCTCACATGTTAGCTATCAATATAATCAGGAAGTTACTTCTAAAATCAACAATTTTATCAACTCTGGACAAACTTCTCTATTAGTGCAGCAGAATGAACGGGATTATCTATTTCTCTTAATTTTATTTATATTGATTATGATGGCGATCGCTGCTTATTTTGCTACATCACCTGTAACTACCTGCACCTTCTATAAAAGTATTGATAAAGTATTTATCGAACGGAAAAGTTGGCGTGGCAACCAAATTATCGAACACCCATTAGAAAATATTCTGTATTTTGATATTCAAGAAAAGCAATATAAATATTCCAAACTTTATCGGGCTGTAATTGTGCTGAAATCCTGGAAGCAAATTCCAATTAACCCACAATATACTGATGAAAGGAACATTAGATATGCAGTTTCTAGGATACATTCATTTCTAAAACTTTAACCAGAATTCACCGCACGGTAGCCTGCTGACCCAAACTTTTCGGCATTAAGTCCGCGCAGCTTATAGCCCAATCCGCTTGGCTTAGTGATTTGTTGCCCCGAAAGATGCCTAAAAAAGGCTTGCTCTATTTTCTCGTTTTTAAGGAAGATTAGGGAAGATCAAATTTTCACCCAACTGTATTGGATTATAGCTGCAACTTCAGTATCCTGAAGTCGTCTTGCTCATTAACACAACCTAGTCAACTACAAATACCCACTTTGTCAGTTTGTCTAATTAAGCTATGTTTGGTAAATAAAATAAGTAGCCTACATAATCGGCTGTTATTCCACACTTGACATAAAGCATTGTGAGTGCAAAACGTCTGCCAGAAACCATTGCCCATGTCAGAATTACTCGCCAATCCTGGCAACACGGCTTCCTTGAGGGCGAAGTGAGTGCGGGTGAGTTTGAGTGGCATTTCCAGTGGCATTTTCGCCGGGGAGAACTTGCCGTCAAGCCTTCCCAAGGCCGCGCCTTAATCAAAGAACCCCTCGGTCGATTTTTGGAGCAACAAGATTACCAGTTAGAGCCTGGAGGAGACTATGCTTTTACTATTCGAGCGGAACTTTAAGAATTAGGAGCCATTCAATTTTGGATTTTAGATTTTAGATTTTAGATTTTTTCTTCAATCCAAAATACAAAATACAAAATCTAAAATTGGTTGACTCCTGATTCAGTGAGGCGATTTAAGTATCTTTCGATTAAGAGAATGGCAACGATGTCATCTATTGGTCTTGGTGGCTGTCGCAGACCCTTTGGCAATAGCTTTATTAGCCCTTTAGGCGGAAACATTTGCCAATAGCGATCGCGTGCTTCTAACGTTGTGTAGCGCTCATCCACTAAAATAATACTCAACGGTTCTGTCAATTCCTGATATAACTGCTGTCGCCACTGCTTGGCTGTAGTTTGGTCACCCATCACCATCAAAGAGATGGGAAACTTTTGCCGCAGGGTCTCAATGGTAGCGATCGCCTCTTTTGCTAGCACAACCTGATGATAATATAGTTGCCGATCCAGTCCCATCACCCCTAAACCACACTTATCTCGACCTGGATCAAACCCTAAGATGACTGGTTGTGTTGGTGAAAATTCATGGAAAGTCATAATAAATTCAAAATTAAAAATTAAGAATTAGAAATGTTCGCGTAGCGTCTCGTAGAGAATAAATGCCATCACAGCAACTATTTTGGCTGCTGTTCAATATGTTTAAATCTTACAAGAGAAGCCAGGAGGCAGATCGCGCAGCATATCGTAGACAGGGCAGTTCTTGCTGGAGGAAAGAAGTATGAATGAAAACTATTAGTTCTGGGTCATTACCCAGTTTCAAAAGAAGAATTGTATCCAGATGCACAGTGCAAGATACAAACTTCCACAGCCTAATTCCTACGTTTTTAAGCGTGGATTCCTCCTGCCTTCTGCCTCCTGCTTCCTGAATAATAACAGTGTGCAAATAATTTTTTAAGTACTAAAAATTATTTTCCCATTGACTATTGCCACTAATTTTACCCTCAATGGCCCGGCTGTATAAGTGTCCTCTGCTGCGATCGCTTTGATTTCCAGTGGCTGATTATACTGTCTTAATTGGGTAACAAAGCGCAGAAAAGTCCCTTCTACTTGCACATTTTCGACAATTCCGGCATTACGGGCACGAAATTGGGAAGCAGAAATCAGTATTTCCAGCCGCTGCTGTAACTGATAGGATGTCATGGTTTTGGAATCGGCAGTCGTTGTGGCCAGCACTGCACCCCCCGAAAAAACCAATTGATTCCGGGCTGTATCGGCGAAAAATTCTATCTGCTTTTCTCCCCTGACGTAATTACCAGCAGAGAAAATTCGCACCACGTATTCTTGACCATCGCCAATCTGCTTGCTCAATTGGTCAACTCTATCCTGGGTCACACGCAGTAACTCTACATTTGCAGGATTTGCACCAGGCTCACTTAATTCCAGGTTGGCGTTGCGATTCGCCTCTTGTAAAAGTTGTATCACTGCTTGGCGAGCAGCAGCAGGTTGGGTAACACGAATTACAGCCGCGGACAGAACTTGACCACGAACTAAGGCTAGCTTACCCAGACGCAGGTCGCGGTAGGACTGATAATATTTTTCCAGCCTTGCAACTTCCTGTTCTAGTTGCTCCTGTTGTGCTTCCAACTCTTTGAGGCGAGATTCCCGCTTGGCAATCACTTGCTCTCGTGCTGCAACTTCTAGATTGCGCTTTTGAATTAGTTGATCCAATTGGGAAATTTTTTGATCGCGCTGTTCTATAGCTTCTTGACGGTTAGCAAGTTCGCGATCGCGTTTTTCAATTGCTGTTTTGGCTTCGTCAATGGCTTTTTTTGCTTCCGCATACAGTCGTTGACGTTCTGTCTTCAGTAGTTCAACTGCTGCCTGTAGTTCCTTTCTCTGGTTGTAAACGCTTTGCAATTCAGCTATAGCTTTTTGGTACTGAGTTACAACCTGATCTAGCTGCCCTTGAGTGCGTTGGAGTTGAGTTTGGGTTTGGGCTTGTTGACTAATAGTACGGTTCAACTGAGCTTGTGTTTGGCGTTGTTTGGCATTCGCGGCCTGCAAAGATTGATTAATTGCCTGCAAATCTTGTTGTGCCTTTGCTTGGGCAATTCTTGCTTGGTTTAGCTCACCCTCTACCTGACTTTTCTGAGTTTCTGCGGTTTTTAGCTGTTCCCGCTTCTGTCTGAGGTCTGTTTGAATATCTTCTAACTCAAAGACTCCTTTTCGCAAGCCTTCGTCGGCAGCGAATAAAATCCCTAAAGTTGATGCTGAAATCAAGCCACCCGTAAAAATAGTGACCAGTACAGCGGTGTTTTTTGGACGAAGCTTAAAAAGTGAGAGGCGGGCTTTGCCAACTCGTGTGCCGATGCGATCGCCCACGGTTGCAATTACGCCTCCCAGAATTAAAATTGCAGCGATGAGGATGTATCCGGTGGTCATCTTTAGCTACCGAAATCCTTCCAGATACAGCCTACTACTTTTAAGCATTGTCTGTGGAGAAGTGGAAATTGGCAATAGCTGAAATTACTCAATTTTAGATTTCCCTCTAGCTATTAGTGTCATTTTTCAAAACACAACACGCGCCGACTCCCCTTTCTCCAATTGTTTTTATGTGAACTGCCTACTTAAGGTAACAGGTTTATGCACAGTAATCTTCTTTTTGTGGATAGAAATCATCTTTTTCTCACGCAAATCTCCCAATAGTCTAGTAACGGTAACACGAGTTGAACCAATTGCTTCTGCGATCGCTTGATGAGATAACTTCAAATCAATAGTGATCCCATCTGCACAAGGAACGCCAAAATCCCGACAAAGAATTAATAAAAAACTCACCAACCTAGAACCCATATCTCGGTGAGCAAGAGTTTCAATCATCATCTCCGTCTGTAAAATTCGCGAAGACAGACCTCGCAGCATTAACATTGATAATTCTGGATTTTCCTTGAGTGCTAGCTCCACTTGTTCAATTGGTGCTGACAGTAATTCCACAGGAGTAAATGCAACCGCATGGTAAAACCGATCCGACTTATTTCCTGTCAGCAATGACAATACACCAAAAACACTATTTTCCCGCAGCAGCGCTACCGTTATTTCCTCTCCTGCCTCGTACACCCTGGAAAGTTTAACAGCACCTTTCAAAAGAAAATAAACTCGTTCGGCAGGATCGCCAGGAAAAAAGATCGTTTTATTGCGTTCAAACGTTTCCACAACTGGCGGAAACGCCCCGGTCGCCATCTGACGAAAAACATTTGCTAGGGCTTTATCTTGTGTCACGATCATCTCCCTTCCCCTACCCAATGCCGGAAAAACAAAAACTGATTACCTAAGAATACACCCGAAAAATGAATAAAGCACCGTCAACCTTTCTGTACTTTCCTATACTCAAACTAATCTCTTCATAACTCTTTGTTTACAATGATACATAATTGTTGATCCTTTCAGCTACTAATTGTTGATAAGTAGTTCCAATAGCTGTATTCAAAAGGTTTTTTGAAGAACAAATAAAGATATCTTGAGAATATCTTTATAAAAAATCAAGATTTTTGTCACAGCAAACACCCTTATCAATATTCATTTTTGCAAATCCTGTATAAAACAAAGACAAAACGTGGCTCAGATTCTAGTATGCTCCTAATGATCGATCGCATTAACAATTTCTATGCTAAATCTGACTGGAAAAAATGCCCTTGTTACAGGTATTGCCAATAACCGCTCGATCGCCTGGGGCATCGCCCAACAGCTGCACAAAGCCGGAGCAAACCTGGGTATTACCTACCTGCCGGATGAACGCGGCAAAATGGAGAAAAAAGTCGCGGAGTTGGTAGAACCTCTTAACCCCAGCTTGTTTCTTCCTTGTAATGTCCAAGATGAAGACCAAATTAAATCTACCTTTGAAACAATCCGCGATCAGTGGGGAAAGCTAGATATCCTCATCCACTGTCTGGCCTTTGCCAGCAAAGACGATTTAACTGGAGATTTCAGCCAAACCTCTCGTTCTGGCTTCAACACCGCTTTAGAAATCAGTACTTATTCACTAGTGCAATTAAGTGGTTTAGCCAAACCTTTAATGACAGAGGGGGGTAGTATCGTCACCCTGACATATTTAGGTGGTGTCAGAGCAATCCCCAACTACAACGTTATGGGAATTGCCAAGGCGGGGTTAGAAATGAGTGTGCGTTACTTGGCTGCTGAACTAGGGCCACAAAATATCCGTGTGAATGCTATCTCCGCAGGCCCGATCCGCACTTTGGCATCTTCAGCAGTGGGTGGGATTTTGGATATGATCCATCATGTAGAAGAAGTAGCTCCCCTACGACGCACCGTCACTCAGTTAGAAGTGGGCAACGCTGCGGCTTTCTTGTGTAGTGATTTGTCCACCGGCATTACCGGACAAATTCTGTATGTAGATGCAGGATATGAAATTATGGGAATGTAAGATAATTTGGGCATGGGGCATTGGGGATTGGGCATTGGGAATTGAGTATTAGTAAAATTCTTGTCCATTTTTCATTCTCCATGCCCCATGCCCTATTCCCCATGCCCTATTTCCCATGCAAATCAGCAAAATTAATTCAAACTACGACCAGTCAACCAAAACCCCTCGGATTGCCACTGTTCAGCGCATCACTGGTGAAACTAATGTGCAAGTTACCATCAACCTGGATGGTAGAGGGACTTGCACAGCAGCAACAGGTGTTCCGTTTTTGGATCACATGTTGCATCAAATTGCCTCCCACGGGCTGATTGATATAGATGTCCAAGCCAAGGGAGACTGGGAAATTGACGATCATCACACCAATGAAGATGTCGGCATTACTTTAGGGCAAGCTTTTAACCAGGCACTAGGCGACAGAAAAGGCATTATCCGCTTTGGTAATTTTCTTGCACCACTCGATGAAGCCTTAGTTCAGGTAGCGCTAGACTTTTCCGGCCGTCCTCACCTCAGCTATGGCTTGCAAATTCCTACTCAGCGAGTAGGAACCTATGACACCCAACTGGTGCGAGAATTTTTTGTGGCTTTGGTAAACCATAGCCAAATGACATTGCACATTCGGCAACTGGATGGCATTAATTCCCATCACATCATTGAAGCGACATTTAAAGCCTTTGCAAGAGCAACACGGCTAGCTGTGGAAATCGACCCCCGTCGTGCTGGCATAATTCCCAGTTCTAAGGGCGTTCTATGAAATGGGCATTGGGCATTGGGCATTGGGTTTAGTAGTCTTTCTTGTCTTCCTGATCCTCCTATTCCTCAGTCCCCAGTTCCCAGTCCCCGATAATTGACACACCAGTTGTTGATGGTTATTATCAGCCTATCGGGTAACTTGTAATTAATATCAAGCTGGTAAATGGTGATTTAACCGAGATGAAGTCTGTTGCAGATGACCCTGATTCTCAACTCAATACGACCGACATTCCGCCAGTAGTCCTAACTTCTGAGTTGCGAAAAGTCTATCGTACTGGTTTTTGGCTAAATCAAAAAGTTGTATCTCTCAAAAACTGTTCTTTAACGGTTTACAAAGGCGAAACCTTTGGGTTGCTGGGGCCTAACGGTGCTGGTAAAACCACCCTTTTAAAATTATTGCTGGGAATTATTCATCCCACCTCTGGACGAGGATCATTGTTGGGTAAGCCAATAGGCGATCGCAACGTTAAGCAACATATCGGCTATCTACCAGAAAATCCCTACTTGTATGACTATCTCACTGGCTGGGAATTTTTGCAGTTAGCCGCTGGGCTATTCCAAATTCCCCAAAGTGTCCAACGCCAACGTATTCCCCAACTGCTGGAATTAGTGGGTTTATCGCAAGCCGACGCTCGTAAAAAGCTGCTGCGTCGCTATTCCAAAGGAATGCTACAGCGTGTTGGTATGGCACAGGCATTAATTAATGAGCCAGATTTAGTTTTTCTGGATGAACCTATGTCTGGGCTTGATCCGGTGGGACGCTACCAAATGCGAGAAATTATCCTAGCGCTCAAAGCCGCTGGGAAGACGATTTTTTTTAATAGTCACATTCTGAGTGAAGTAGAACAGATTTGCGATCGCATTGCCATCCTCGCTCAAGGTGAACTAATTTGCTCTGGTTCTCTCAATGAACTCTTAGGCGGAAAAAATACATATCACGTCAAAGGTCGAGGTGGTGACTGGGAAATTCTCAAAAAATGGATACCCACTCTCATCTTTGAGCCTGATGGTTCCTGGCACGGTACACTACAAGATGATTACTATGATTTTCTTGCCAGTCTTCGTCTCATGGAAGGTAAAATTATCGCCATGAACTTGTCACGTCACTCCCTAGAAGAATTTTTTATTCAACAAATCCAAAGAAAAAACAACTCATTGAATTAGTCTTGTTGCCAAATAGTAAATTGTCGACTGGCTTGAAGAACAAAACCCAAAATTCTGCCTTTTTGAGTTCTCTTTGCCCAACACAACCCACAAAAAATAAAATTCCGACATCTTTTCAAGGTTATTTGTATTTATTTAATGAACTTGTTCCTAATTTTAGTATTCTCTTACTACTCATTGCAGATTTTAAATGTCATGAAATTAACTTTGACAAGAAAACTTTATTCGTGACTACTTGATTGTTGCCTAACAAATAATTTATTGTATAAACTGCGTTTATTTGTGTAAATCCTATATTTTTTGATATTGCTCTATTCAAGCAACATTAACTTTAAGCTAACTTCACTAAAAATTTAAATTCAATAAACAAATTTCCTCCGGAAAATCACACTTTTCTAGGAAAATAAGAGTGTCGGGGAACTTGAATACTTAGGTATAGTCAAAATAAAAATGTTTAGACAGTACTTTATTGATCGTAGTTTCAGAGTCTCAGGTAAATATGCTTAACAAAAGTTTGTCTAAATTCCTAATTCAGCCAGCTGTGGGTATGGCTTTTTTAACTGCTGTCAATGCCGCTGTGTCATCTGCCAGTCTAGCTCAAGGACAACCATTACCACCAAATACACAACCATCAACCATACAAACGCCAATAGATACTAATTATTCATTAGGAGGGGGCGATCGCATCCGTGTAAATGTATTTGAAGTACCTGAATATACAGGTGAATACCAAATTCCCCCAGGTGGAGCAATCAACCTACCTTTAATTGGCAGTGTCTCAGTCTCCGGTCTAACAAGTGAACAGGCTGCTGACGAAATTGCTAGAAGATATGCTCGCTTCCTCAAACGTCCCTTAATCTCAGTCAATTTATTATCACCTCGTCCCATCAATGTTTTCGTTGCTGGAGAGGTAACACGTCCAGGAGCTTACACTCTAAGCTTGAGCGGAGGCGCTGGAGACAATCCAGGTGTACAATACCCCACTGTATTAGCCGCATTGACAACAGCACAAGGGGTAACCCTAGCTGCGGATGTAACTCAAGTTCAATTACGGCGTAAAATAGGACGTTCTTCAGAGCAAGCCGTCACCATAAATTTAAAAGAACTCATTCAAACAGGCAGGTTATCACAGGATATTACCTTGCGGGATGGAGACACCATAGTTGTGCCAACTGCAACCAACTTTAACGTGGCAGAATCGCGCAATATATTTGCATCTAACTTTGCTGCTAGCCAAACCACACCTCGCACAGTAACAATTATCGGTGAAGTTAACCGTCCCGGTTCTTATCTTGTCACCCCAGGCAACACAGATGCTCAGGGGGGCGCAACCGCTAATAGTAATAGTGGCACTGCTTCTCCCTCTGGTCTACCAAATGTAACGCGGGTAATTCAACTAGCTGGGGGAATTACAGCACAGGCTGATGTTCGTAATCTCAAGCTACGCCGACCTACAAGAACTGGCTCAGAACAAGCTATAGATATTAATCTTTGGCAACTATTGCAGAGTGGTGACGCCAATCAAGACATCATTGTGCAAGATGGAGATACGATTGTTATTCCGACGGCAACTGAAATTAACCCCGCAGAAGCTACTCAATTAGCTACTACTACTTTGTCTCCTACACGCATTCAAGTTGGTGTGGTAGGCGAAGTTAAAAGACCAGGGTTAACAGATATTCAGCCGAATAGCTCTTTAAATCAAGCTATACTCGCCGCTGGCGGATTTAATGATGCCAGAGCTAGCAGCGATGCTGTTGATTTGATTCGCCTTAACCCTAATGGTTCTGTCACTAAACGTATAGTAAAAGTGGATTTCTCGGCTGGGATTAATGAGCAAACTAATCCTATACTCCGCAATAATGACGTTGTGCTAGTCAATCGATCTGGTTCAGCTAAGACTGGCGATACCATAAACACTATAACTGGACCTTTAGGTATTATCCTTAATCTTCTGAACGTTTTCGGGCTCTAGTTTAAGAGATAGATGCAAATTGGGGGCGTTGATCAACCCTCTTCGTCCCTAAAATTGCACTTTCCTTGAATCGCTTAATATTCAAGAGTTAATATAGCCCTACTTAATCATTCATGAGAGATAAAAAAGCTAAAAAGCTTATAAATGCGTATTTATCTCCGTATTTTCTCACGATTTAATTAGGATTGCTGTAGAAAACAATAATGGCAGTATTAAATTAACTCTTGTACTGCCTTTTGAGAGCAAGAATAAATGGCGCATAGAGCCATACTCTTACAGAGAAGCATAGCTATGCAAAGTGTCTCTCATTTCAAAGAAAAACTTATAGTCTAGAATAGGCGTTCTTGTACTTATACAGGCCAGCTAGCTACGCGCTACCTCGACTACAGGAGAAGACAAGAGTAGGAACTGGTTTTCCATTGTGGCTTAGGCGTAGCCCACCGTAACTTTATTCTTAAACAAGCTATGCATAGCGGATGCATCAGAGGGCATTGCTACCTCCAAAATTATATTTTGTATCCGCCATCTTTATAAAAAAATTAAGTAATGTTACTCATTGACAAATATTATAAACCTTCACGGAAAACTTACAATCTACATTGATAGGTTTTTGCAAACTTTGTCTTAGGGACTCGAATTGATTATGATAATGAGAACATTTTAGAGGGCAGAGGCGATAAGTACTAGTCTCTGCCTTGCTTTTTTCTATTCAGTGATTCTTATTATCATAAGAATTGTTTAAGTAAATTAACTTATTGATGACAGATATACTATCTAAAACACAGATATCGCGTATACACAGTAGAATGATGTCGAATTGGAAATAACGCCATTTGTACGGTTGTTTAGTGTCCATTAATGCGGTAGTCCTAGATACTGAAAAACTTTTTTCAGTAGTTTTACCAGATAGCTGTATTTTTTTGAAATATAGGCTAAAAAAGGATTTCAGCCATATTTACGCGAAAATCCGCAGGTGTTAACCTAGAAAACCGTGTATAAACTTACAAATGGCAGTTACACGACCGTATCCAAAACTGAGTTACTAACTAAGGCTAGAGTTACTGACCGTTGACGATTGAGTTTTTGCAACATACCCTATTTTTTCCCTATGATGATTCATGGTTTAGGTTTTCTTAGTTTGAGCGCATCTCTTGTACTTCCCTGGGCATTAACAGGTCTGGTTCAAGCAGAGAGAATAACAGAGTCTTTAGTTAAAGATGTTCGTCAGTCATCCACATCCACTGATCGAGAAATGCCACTACCTAGCCGCAAGCTGATCAGCGCGGTTTCAACCGCGACAACATATTATGTTAGTGGTACTGGAAACGACAGCAATAGCGGACTTTCTACTTCATCGCCCTTTAAGACAATTCAAAGGGCGGCAAATCTTACCGACCCTGGCGACACAGTATTGATTATGAATGGAGAATACAAAAATATAGGGCAAAGTGGGAGTGTCGTAACTATTAAACGTTCTGGAAACGCAAATGCATGGATTAGGTATAAAGCATATCCTGGGCATTTCCCAAAAATTCGACACAATACATGGAGTGGCATTGGGTTATCAAATGGAGTTTCGTATATCGAGATCAACGGGCTAGAGGTTATAGGGGACAATGCCAATATAAGCGTTGATTATGCATTAAGTCAGAAGACTAATACATCAAATCCGCGTACAAACGGAAACTGCATCAGTATTGACGGACGCAATAGTTCTGTTCATCACATAAATATTTTAAACAACAAAGTGCATGACTGTGGAGGAGCTGGTATATCAGTAATTTCGGCTGATTACGTGAAGGTGGATAGTAATACAGTGTTTAATAACTCCTGGTATGGTGTCTATGGGACTAGCGGTATTTCATTCTTGAAGAATCGGAATTCTGACAACAACCAGGGATACAAGATGTTCGTTACCAACAACAGGGTCTACAACAATCGCATGTATGTTCCCTGGATTGAACGGGGAATTATTACAGACGGTAATGGGATTATTGTCGATCTTTCAAAACAAGGTCCAAATGGTGCATATAGAGGACGGACTTTAATTGCAAACAATATTAGCTACAAGAATGGCGGTTCGGGTATTCATGCCCATGAAAGTGAGCATGTCGATATTGTCAATAACACGGCATATTTGAATCAGCAAAGTCCGAACCTTACAAAAGGGCAAATCTATGCTGGTTATTCATCTGATGTCAAGATTTTCAATAACATTATTTATGGTCCTGCTGGTAAAAATGCAAGCACCAACGTGAAGAATTCCAACGTCACCTATAACTACAATCTTTACCCCAATGGTGTCGTGATCGGTGCGATGGGATCTAACGATATTATTGCAGACCCACAGTTTGTAAATCCCTCAACTGCTGACTTTAGACTGAAGGCAACGAGTCCGGCGATCAACAGGGGTTACTATTGGAAGGATTTGAAAACTGATTATGCAGATAACCCTCGTCCTGCTCGTGGTGCATATGATATTGGGGCGTACGAAAATCAGTAATTATAATATCATGTCCTGCTATCTGCCCATAATTCCGTCAGACTGAAGTCACGGTTACACAAAATAATAAGCTTGCGGAGGCAAGCTTATTATTTTGTGGATAATTAAACGTTAATGGTGTTCAGTTACATTGTGAGACAAAATCCTAATTTATACAGAGCTTTTGTTGGGAATACGTTTTTGTTGCTTAACCTCTTTTTTCAAATCTTGATAAGTAAAGTATTCTTTAGCATGGTTGAAATAACTGCTAGATTCATTTTTATCAATGAGACCATTCACAACTAAACCTAAAACATTGTGACTGGATCTCTCTAACATTTCTTGAGCAGCAGTTGCACTGTTAGAATCAATTACCCCAGGTCGAGCTACTAACAAAATCCCATCCGTCATTTGGCTTAAAGTCAAAGCATCGGCCGCCAAAAGGAGGGGAGGAGCATCAATAATGACAAAATCATAGTTATATTGAGATGAGAAATTTTCAATTAGTGATGCCATCCGTTTTGAGTCAAGCAAAGCAAGTGGATTGGGAGGTCTAACTCCAGCTGTTAAAACATCAAGATTATCCATTACCTTAGATACAGCAATATCAAATTCAGCTTGACCGACAAGAACCTCACTCAAACCAACTGCATTGGTTAGTTGCCAGAGATGATGCTGAGAAGGAACTCGCATATCTGCATCAATTAGTAAAACTTGACGTCCTAGTTGAGCGATCGCTGTTGCCAAATTAGCTGAAACTGTAGACTTGCCCTCTTTAGGAACTGCGCTAGTTACCACGATAGTTTTGAGCACTTTATCTGAACTCAGGAATTTCAGATTAGCTTGAATCATCCGGTACATTTCGCTCGTTAAAGAGTGGGGTGTATCTCTAACAGCAATTGTTTGAGATGTTGATTCTGAATTGGAATAGCGGGAGCGAATCTTTTTAACAGACAAAGGAACAATTCCTAGCAAAGTATATCCAAATACATCTCTGACTTCTTTAAGTGTTTTTAGAGATCTATCTCTCATAGCCAGGAAAAGCACAGTTGTTGTAGCAAAAAATAAACCGAACATCACTCCTAGCACCAAAACAATTATTTTTTTGCCTACTACTGGATCTTTTGGTACTAAAGCCTGAGCAATAATTCGGGAACTAGCTGTATTTGTATTCTCAACTAACTGTAATTCTTGAACCTTTTTCAATAGAGTTTGATAGGTCGATTCTGCAACTTCAACTTTCCGTTCTAATTCCCGCTGATTTTGTGCCAATTGGGGTATGAGTTTCACCCGCTGTTCGTAATTAGAACGAGAATTATATAGAGAGGAGAGTCTTTGAGTTAAGCCAAAGCGCTGTATTTCTGACTGCAGAAAACTTTGTATCAGGTTTTGTCTGAGTTCTCCAATCTGCAATAGGCTTTGGGGAACTTGTGTTCGATTGCCAATAGTCTGACCAATTTGCTGTTGCAGGAGAGATTTTAAACTAGCTTTTTTTGCTTCTAGGTTAATAATTATGGGGTTGTCATCTAGGAAACGGCTGCGCTCAACTGCTAACTGCCGATCGGTCTCTTGAAGTTGTGCTAGAACTCCCTGTACAGCAGGTGACTGACTGAGGGCACTCACAGCGATCGCTTCCTGAGAATTTAGCTCTACTTTTTGTCGCAGTTCATTGGTTTGGGCGTTTACCTCGTCCAGTTGAGCCTTAACAGTATTCATCTCATTGTCTAGATTTCCAATAGTCGCAACGGCTGATCTTGTCTCCTCTGATAAATCTGCAATCTGATGCTTTTGTTTAAATATACGTAGCGCTACTTCTGCATTATTAACAGCAGCTTGAGTTTTAGGAAGCTGCTTGGCCATAAATTGACGAGTTGCTCCAGCCTCAGAGCGATTCGTCAGAATATCATTTTCTAAATAAAAATTCATAATTGTGTTGACCACCGCCGCTGCTTCTTCGGGGTCAGGGCTGTTGTAGCTAATTTTCAATACATCTGTCCCACCAACAATTTTTAAGTTCAGGGCTTTTTGTAGCGCTTGCACTTCCAGAGGTTTACCTTCGTTGTCTTTGAGTTTTAGTTTGTCTATTGTCCGCTGCAATAAAGTAGGGGAAGAAATAACTTCTATCTGACTGCTTATGGGATTTTGAGTTGCTACTAAGGGTTTCAAATCTCCTGAGTCTCCTCCTTCAGAGGAACCAGGCGAAAGATTAGTTCCTGCTACTTTAAAAGACGGAAGTCTGAATAACAGTTTTCCTTCTGCTTCATAGTCTGGCTTCATAAATTTTGTAGATACAGCACTCAGAATAACTGTAGCCACAAATATGCTGACAGCAGGTAGCCACCACCTTTTCAATATCAACAAGTAACGATTAAGGTCTAAATCAATAGATTCTCTAGATTCCATAAATTTTTCTGACATAAATCTTCCAAAGTACAGGTCTTAAGCAAGAAACTAAAAGTTGACTTAAAGCAGTCACAAACCACTGCAATTGACAAGACTGATTGATTATGTATGATTTTACAATATGACAATAGTATAAACTATATTAAGTTAAAAATTTAGTTCCTATTTGGGCACAAATGTGCAGCAGTCTCCCATACCTCTCTATTGAGCAAAAACTTTGGTAAATTGGGGATTTAAGATGAGTTAAGGTTGTCATAACTAGGCTGCGATAGTACAAATCAACCCTTTAGCAGCAGGATGTTCAACTAAAAATTTTGCTATTAGCCATTAGTATTAAAATTTACTTGCCATATGACCAAAAGCTGAAATTTTTTCACCGAATATTATATAGCTCTACCCCTTGTCAAATTACCCATGCTAGCCAAAGTTCCTAAGCTAAGTAAAAAAATTCGCCGTCTAGTCAAATTGTAATTTCTGACCATAAACATCTACTTATTACTTAGCTTCACTTAAATAGTGATTCTGAAATTTAAAGTAGCTACTAACTTTGCCAAATTTTATCATAAGCCTCTAACAATTTCGGAGCTTGATATTGCCACTCAAGAATCTCCTCCATTCTGCGTCGCCCCTCGGCTCCTATCTTTTCTCTACGTTCAGGAAAATCTAGAAGCTCCAGAATTTTCTCGGCAAATTCCACCTCATCGTTAGGTTTAGCATAAAGAGATGCTTCCTGTGCAGAACGTCTTCCCTCTCGTAAATCAAACTGGACAATTGCTTTTCCCATCGCCATATATTCGAGGATTTTATTCATGGTGCAGTTTTCGTTATAAGCAGATGTTGGAGATGGTTCTACACACACGTCACAACTGGAAAGCCGCTCTAAAAGTTCTTCTCCTTGCTTAAAACCTGTAAATTCTACAAACTCAGTCACTCCTAACTCTTTAGATAAGGCTTTAAGTTTTTCAGCGGCAGGCCCACTACCGATTAGCATAAAGTGAATATCGGAGCGATTTTTTTTCTGAACAATGTAATATACCATTCTCAGGAGATAATCAATTCCCTCGGGTTCGCCCATGACACCCATGTACCCTATCAAGTAATTTCTACCTCTACGGTAGTTGGGGTTTGGAGACATTCGGCGAAAACGCGAAAGATCAGGCGCACTACGAACTATAAAGACCTTCTCTGGTTTCATGTGCCCGCGCTTAAGAGCTACCTCTCGGTGTGACTCGTTTGTTGAAATTACCATATCTGCTGTTGCATAGGTCAAGCGTTCTGCCAAGCGTAATCCATGATAAAAAATATCGCGCCGTTGATACTTAGCTTCATACATCTCCGGACTGAGGTCATGATGATCAAAGATAACCCATATACCATGAAATAATTTAAACCATCCTGCTACTAAGAAAAGTAAATCCGGTGGATTACAAATATGTATGACATCAAAACCACGCTCTCGCCATACCCTTTGAGCTAGACGGAATTGCCAGTTAATTGCCCAACTGTACTCTCGGAGATAGCCAATGACCGAACTTTCTTCTGGTGGTAGAGGATGACGGTAGATATGAATCTGCTCAATTACTTCATAGTCTTTTTCAAAACCATTACCTGTTGGTGAAATTACAGTAACTTCATATCCAGCTTTTTGCAAAGTAGTTGCTTCCATCCATACCCGCCGATCAAAGGGAACTGGCAGATTTTCAACGATAATTAATACTTTTTTGGGTAATGCCATAATAATCTCAATTTTTAATAAGTTTACTAAAACACTGACTTGTCAACTCTAAAATCTGCCTTCTTTAGGGAACTTTTAGTCATACCTAGCAAAACTAGGCTGAACAACCTGTATATCTGCATTTTCATAGCTTTCTGTTTTATAGTTGCTAGATAATTACACTTACATTATCGATCATCTGACATTTAACACTGAACGATATAAATCAAGGAAAGAAACCCAGTGATTTTTGATATCAAGAGCAAAAACACTTGTTCTAGCCTTAGATCCTAGAGAAAGTCTTAGAGCCTCATTTTCAATTAAAGACTTAACAGCATCTGATAACTGCTCAACATTACCTGGATTAACTATTAATCCATTGTCAGATTGAGTAACTATTTCAGGTATGCCTCCTACTGATGTAACGATGACTGGTAACTCCCAAGCCATTGCTTCCAGCATTGCTAATGGTAGACCTTCGTTGTAAGAAGGCAACACAAAAACATCTGCTTCAGTTAAAAGAATATCACGTTCATCTGACCCTATCCAGCCAGGCAATTTTATATAATTTTCTAGATTTAAAGTCGTAACTAAATTACGTGCTTGTTCTATGTCTCCATCTCCTGCCATGATCATACTTGATCTATTTTTATATTCAGTAGGCAAAATAGAAAAGGCTTTTATCAAATCAAATGCTCCTTTTCTTTGCCCAATTCGTCCTAAAAAAAGTAAGTTCACTTTTCTAGAGACGGAACGCAGTGGAACTTCCGCAGGAATTTTTACTGGATTATAAAAAACTACAACTTGGTCAGGTTTTAGACCAAGATTTTCTATGTAAAAACTTTTCCAACTTTCTGATAAGACAATTAAGCGTTGACACTTGCAAAATACCCAACCTAGCAATTGCTGCATCCATTTTGCAAGTTCAGCATAGAAAACATGAAATTGACTACCGTGAGCATGTAGAATTATCGGCTTGTGAAATACCCAAGCGACAAGTGCCATAATAGCTTGTCGGAAGACACTGCCGCGCTGTGAAATTTCAAGTTGAACAATATCAACTTCTTCCTTGATTAACATCCATAAAAATTTATATATAGCTCTCAAAAATACCATTATTTTGATTGCTATAGCTCCTTCTTGGTGAGTAACAATATGAGATATGTGAACTTCAGAAGGAGCATAGTCTAAAAAAAGTTTTTCGTAGTTGGAAATGCCGCCTTGCTGGAGTAAGCTAGGACCTAACAGGATAACCTTAAGAGTTTTAGTTCGACACATAATGCTGTATTTTTTCCATAATTGGGCTATCTTTGGTTAATGTATCAACTAAACAACCCTAATTGATCATTTTCATGTTTTCAAGTACTAAAGGAATGCATAAAATATTGTTCATAAATAAGTGCTTATTTTATATATATGATTATTTTCCGCTCTATTGAGGTTGAAAGTTTTTCTCAATAAAATGCATTTTATCGGATCAAAAAACGGTTATCTCAATTTGGTTATTGTGGAAATGACTACTATAAAAAATTGCTTCAAAACTTTTTTTTTTACATTCTGATTTAGTTTTAGTATTTATTTTTTATGATTTTATTTTTATTTCATATTTCATTCTTACTGAGAGAGATACTGCCACATAGAGCATCCAATTCAAACTATTAGATTCCAGCAAGGTAGATTCAGTAAGATTAGCTAAAGCTAAATATGTCATATGTATAAGTGGCCAAACATCTAATGTTGTTTTGCTACCACGCAGTCGAGCGAATCCTTGCAGATAATTGCCCCAAAATCCTAAAAAGAACACCCCTAAGCCCAAAAGGCCCAAATCCAGACAAAGAGCTAGATAACCATTGTGGGGGTGGTTTGGCACCCATCCAACTATGCGCCAAATATAAGCAGATTCGCCATCCCATCCTTGCCAGAATCCGCCATAACCATAACCAAGCCAAGGATGTTTCCAAATCCTATCGATCACTAATGGCCAAATATCTGTTCGACCCGTCAGTGTCGAATCTTTACCAATTGAACTGAATAGGACATCAGGGTTATTAGAAAACCAAAAATATGAAGTTTGGATGATAGTTGCCACCATTATTAATGTTGGTACCATGATCTGGTATGACCAACGCCAAATTTGAAAAGCGAAAAATGCCAATATTAGAATTAATAGATTAAGTAGAGATGAAGTGGAAGCAGAAAGTAGTAAGAGTAGTATTGACAAGCTAAACCCCCCCCAGAAAAGCCAACTACGTCTTTGAGCTTGATAACCAAGGATAAAAAAAACTATACTACTAGTTACCATCCTTCCTCCCAGAGCGTTTTTGTGCACGAATACTCCACGCAACTTTGGGCTACCAAGGTCGTTCTGAATCCCGTATTTAGGCAAGGCTATAGCAAAAATAAAACTCAATACTATAATAATTCCAAAGTTCAAAGCAAGTAAATGTAATTGCTGTTTTAAGGTGTATCTTGATGTAAAATATAGACCAAACAAACTGGAATTAAGTAGCGTAAAACTATTTTTTAATGTTGTCGATGGTGCAAAAGACCAAGTAATTGAAACAGCTGTCAATATAATTAAAGAATAAAGCCAAATATCTTTACTTAAGATCAGGAAATAAAGAGTTTTTCTCCAACGCAAAACTAGTAGAAAAAAGGTAACTATGTAGATTAAGAAAAAAATAACTCTAATCAATGAGCTATCATATTCGACTAAATCATTCTGTCCTGCCCCTCCTGACAGGATGACATTTAAGATTGCTCCTGAATACATCAGCAAAGTTAAAATTGTAAATACCTGCTCCGCAAAAATTAGTAGTTTTCTCATACAGCAATCCTAAATAGGTCGTGAACACTTAATGTGTATATAAAGACTTTATCGAAGGAAAAAACTTGGTCTTAACAGCGAACTTAAACAAGAACTTAACTGCACCGAATCACTTGCAGAACATATAAAATTGGCGGACAAAGTTCTTGGTTTGTAACCAGGGATTTTCTACAGGATTTTGTTTAGGAGCGTAAGCAGGAAGACGGATGCAGGTGATTTTCCACTATTGGATAGGTAAATTTTGGTTAGTGAAGTGAGATACTCATGTATTTCAAGCAAACTGTGGGATCTTTATGCTCTAGTAGTTTTGTTTTGATTCAAAAATGATTCTATAGTATTACTCTATATAATCGAATACTTTGTCTGTTAGCTCACAAGCAATTTAGGATCGCTGTAAATTAACTAATATTTTTTATTTTGCATATTCATTTCTCTATGATAAATTTGTGCTGTTTGAGCGGCAATATTTGACCAATTTAAATCTTGCTGACAACGAGCTAGTGCCGCAGTTTGCATACTTTGTTGCAAGTCGCGATCGCTTAATAAACAAATGATAGCATCCGCTAGAGCTCGGACATCATGCGGTGGAACTAACAAACCATCTTTTTTATGCTGAACTATCTCACTTAATCCCCCCACCTCAGAAGCCACAACCAGCGTTCCCATTCCATAGGATAAAGCTGCAACACCACTTTGAGAGGCTTCGATATATGGCAGAACTGTTGCCGTGCTCCGTTGAAATAGATTACCTACTTCTTCAAGGGGGATAAAGTCATTGATAATCTCGTAGCGTTTCTCATCATAACCATTAGGGAAATACTGCCTTATATTTTCTCCCTTTCCAGCAATAATCAGCTTGACTTCAGGTATACACTCAGCAATCAAGGGCATAGCCTCAAGCAAATATTTCAATCCTTTATAGGGCAAAATGCGTCCAAAAAATAGCAATGTATATGGCTCACGGGCTTGAATATTTTGACTGCCTCGGCGCTGATATAAACTACCAAGTTCCCCATGAGGTAAAACATTGACTCGCTCTTGAGGTATACGAAATTGTTCAATTAAAATGTTTTTAAGTTGATAAGTATGAACAATCAATTGTTGGGAACGGTAGAAGCCAATACGTCTAGTATACTCAGAACCAAATACACTCATATTATCTCCTGGGTGACGGAATATATCGTGGATAGTTGTCACCAATGGTGGCATCTTATTGAGTAACAAAGTCCAATCGTACCAAGGATCGTTAGTTTCTTGCACATGTAAAACATCTGGCTGTATGTCTTTGATGATATTCATCATAGTGCTCATCGATAATAAGTTGCGTGGGTCGCGAATCCGTGGTTTTTTAAAGCTAATGACGCGGATTCTGGAATCAAGAACATTGGTACAGGCATCTGAGACTTTTTCCGGATGAATTAGCGTTAAATCAACATATTTAACCAGACTGTTTGCTAATTCGATGGTGTAGTCTTCAAAGCAAAAATGTAATAGAGCAACCTTAATCATAATTAAAATTATATTTTTATTTAAATCATTTATTTAATCAATAAATCTTAGATACATTACTAGCAGGATTTGTTATTAAACAATTTACTGAACTTTTAAAAGTTTGTCCCATAAAAAACGGAAACCACCAAATGCACGAATACCCAGATAACTCACAAATAACCCATAGGCACAAGTTGAAATCATTAGAGTAAATATAAAGTCTAAGCTAATTTTTTGCAACAATACAAATATAGGTAACATCAAAATACTTATTAATAACGGTCGGCGCATAATTCGCCATAAATTTAATGAAAATAGACGACTATAGGTGAAGAAAACATACTGGATAAAACCAAGAGTAGTCATTAATAATGCCATAATAGCTGCACCTAGTAAGTGATATTGGGAAACTAATGCTATACCTCCCAAGCTTCCTAATGTAGTGGTAATAACTACTTCACGTAGGTTCACTATCTCGAAACCATTGGCTACAAGTAAATAGGAAAGTGAGCGGATAAAGGGCAATAAAAGCAGCGATGCCGCACTTAAACGAAGGGCTATATTTGCCTGAGCAAAGCTAGCATCATATACAAAAGTTAGTATATCTTTACCAAAAAATAACAGCCCTAAAAATAAAGGTAATGATATAAGTAGTAGGACTTCAATCATATTTTCAGTGATCTGCTTCTGTTTATCCCGTCCTTCACCTACTGCCTTTGAAAGTCTCGGAAACATTGCTAAAGTTATACTGTTAGCAATAATCAAAAAGGGCTGTAGCAATTGTACTATTCCACCAAATAGACCTACTAAAAACTCATTTCCTAATAATGAAAGAATCAAAATTTGAATTCTGCTAGAGACTACAGCTATTGCTTCAATAGCAAAAAATGTCCGCGCACTTTTGATTGTATTAAATACAAAATCTCCATCAATCTGCCATTGTATTTTTACTAATCGTGCGATCAGAATCCATTCAATTACAAGAATTAGTGTTTCTGAAAAAAATAGGATCGCTCCCAGATATTCAATTCCGTATTGCAGTTGCATCGCCCAAATCATTATTATTAGGCGTAGGATATACACTGGAACTGTAGCGATGGCAATCAGATGCATCTTTTCTTGAGCTTGAAAAACTGCCTCAGTGATGTTGGAAAGTGCAAAGGGAATGATCGTTAAGCCCATGATGTAGCAAATAATCGAGGTTTTGGAACTATAGGGAAGTAAAAACACTACGATTACCAATACCCCATAACTGAAAAAACTAAAAATTAATTGCAGCCACGTACCACTCATTAAATAAACTGGCGTTTTTTCTGGCTCACGGGCTAGTTCTCTGGTGAACAATGTCTTTAGCCCCTGTGAGGCAATGCCCACAAAGATAAAGTAGTAGCTATATGCTAGTAGATACTGTCCTAAAGCCTCAGCTCCTAGAGTGCGAGCAATAGCAGCAGTTAATACAAAGGCTGTAATGCTTTGCGCTAACCGATTGACTATCATTGAGAGGGAATTACTTATAAATTTGTACTTTTCTACCATTCTGGAATTGTTAATTAGTCTATTTCGTTAATCTTGGAATCACTAATACTTATGAAATCTCATGACTTATCACTTATTTTTTCTAATATACCGTTAGAAGTTTTTTAGCTTTTCCATACATACCAGTCACACGAATTCAAGACAATAATGCAATGAAAATGCATTTTGGTTTTGCTTCTATCATCGCACGCTTGAGTATGCTATTCATCCCACATTTTTCTTAATTAACAAAGACTTTGAGTTGTAAATACGAAAGCTTTATATAGTGGTTATTATTCGCATGAGGTACACTAAAAACTTTGACTGACAGTTTTTTAGTGTTGTATTATACATGTACCTCATTCCACAAATAAACCCTGTACTTCCCTCTTAGCAGGTAGGTAGTAAATCACTCAGCAAAGTATAAAAATCTAAATTTAATGGGTGAAAAACCCCATTGCAAACTGCAATATTTATATCAATATGTAAGTAATATAATTATTGCTGTCTGCTATTTGATGACTTAGTAGGCGCCTTCTTTTTTCAAAACTACCATAACTGTTTTCAGCAGAATTTCAAAGTCTAATCCAAGAGACCAATTTTCGATGTAGTTGAGATCAAGAATTATCACTTGTTCAAAATCTAAAATATCTGAGCGACCTGAGACTTGCCAAAGACCTGTAATACCGGGTAAAACTTCATGTCGAATAAAATGATGTTCAGAAAACTTATCTACATCTCTAATAGGTAAAGGGCGAGGTCCTACTATACTCATTTCTCCAAGGATAACGTTAAAAAGTTGGGGTAATTCGTCTAAGCTGTAACGACGGAGAAATTTTCCAACACGGGTGACGCGAGGATCATCTTTTATTTTAAAAATAATTCCATCTTTCGTTTCATTTAAAGCTTCTAATTCTTTCTGTAATTTTTCCGCATCAGACCTCATCGTTCTGAATTTCCATACTTTAAACTGTTGCCCATGTAAACCTATACGAGTTTGCCTGTAAAATACTGTGCCAGGAGAGTCCAGTTTTATAGCTATGGCTATAGCTAGATAAATGGGGAATGATAACATTACAAATAAAGTCGCAAAACAAAAATCACAACTACGCTTTAGCCAAAAATCTTTACCTGTAATTATTGGGCAATCCAAACTCAGACAAGGCATTCCCCCGATTTTATTAAATTCTACATTTCTATAAATTGGTTTTAATTCCATCGGTAAGATATGTACTTGGATACCAGATGCTTGAAATAACCAGCACAAAAACATTCTATTTTTTAGAGCATCCCAAGATATAAAAACTTCCGTTACACCTAATTGATTAAGTTGATTCAATGTTTGCTGACGTTTATATCTGTCTAAGGAATTAGCATTCGCAGTTCCAGATACAATGTAATGTTTTTCTTTTTTTATAAAGCTAGCAATCTGCTCATGATCCTGAGGATCACAAATAATGAAGACAGAAGAACGAACTATTTTTTTCTGCTTACGTAGATATTCTAGAGTAAAATTTACTGTATATCTACCAGTACAAATAAATAATATACTTAGCAACCAAGATAATAATATTAATCTTGGGCGTGTAATATCAATAACTGGTTTATACAAAAGACAAACAAGGAGTATTAATCCATGAGCAAAAGTTAGCGATTTGATAATATTCAAATAGTCATAGCGTTTTTGACCTTCTCGATAAATACCTTGGAGAGCTAGTGATCCTATTTGAATTCCAATAGTTATTAAAATCGGTAAATAATTACTGGGTATATACCAAGTAAAATCCCCATAAGAAGATTGATATCCAGCTAAAACCCAAGCTAAGGATAAAAGAGTATAGTCTACTAGAAATAATGTTGTTAATCTTAACCACCATGAACCCTTGCGGACTCTGACAAATGAAGATGCACGCAAATCTAAAGGCACTTCACTTAATTTATTTGTTGCAATGCTTTGATTACTCATAGTTAGTAACGCTTGGTATAGTTAAAGTTTGATGGAAACCTCTGCAAGTGAGGTATCTCACGTTGTGCTTTTTTTAAAGAAACCTGCTCTTTATAGTCTTATAGTCTACATATTAACTATTTTATTCAGAGTTAAGTTCTCGAGCAAAAGCATCTTCTGGGGTTGGTTTGAATGTGGCTACTATCCGAATGCTGAGATTTTGTTGCGTGATGGCGTCCAGTTTGGTCTAGAAATTTTGAGCTTTGATGCCAAGGAAATGATTTTGACTTTTTATTGAGTTAATTTATAGTTAAACAAAATTCCTGGCATTATATAGTAAAGCAGGCAAGGTAAAAATATTAGGATTTTTAAGTTGAGGTGCGTAATAAATAGTTGGACTGAGTTATTGCAGTTATATTGCAGATTTTTGCTTCTATGACAGAGATACAATAGTATCTCACTATAAGTTACTGTAACATGTTTAGCTAGACTAACTCAGTTTTGCTTAGAAGCTTCTCAGTTTCTTTACGCATAATTACTGATTTACAAAACTTACATACACAACATATAACGAAACGCATCAAAAATTTGTTTTTTGTTACAAAACTTTATATAATCTGATATCGTGGTTGAATTGGGTCAGGTTTATGGGCTCCTCTAGAGAAGTGGTTGCAGATTAATGAACATAAATTCTCAGAACTGAAAGTAATATTAGCAATGCGTGATATCTGTGAGTCTTGTCATATCTGCGTTATAGACATTTTTGCCTCCTGATCGAGAATCAATTTTTTTAATGCAATTTTTGGCGTCTAGATTAGACTTTGATTGTTCTAATCTTGTTTATCAGAAACTGAGCCTTGAACATTGTGGTATCACCATAACAAGTCTTTATTTATAGCTAAGAGCTTGAATAAGTATTTGCTGCCAGAAAAAACAAACATTTTATCCGTATCTTACGTTACGTTGACACAGATGTTAAGTCCATGTGCAAAGGTTTTCGCTTTATGTATGCTTTATATTTAGTGAGATGGAACCCACCTAACGGTGGTTTCACTAAGTCAGCGTAAATAAAAAACAACTACCTAAAGAAAGATAAACGAGGCTAAAAGCCTCTTTTTTCCTACTTTCCGCTTCTTTGAAGTTTAGATGCCTGCATCAGGTTACGTCAACACTGGAAGGCAACGATCAAACTTCTTTATGCCTCCTGTCTGATTCTAGTGACAAATTTTTACAGTGTTCTACTTAATTATTTTAGCAAATTATAATTATTGCTTTACAGTATTTTTACATATGAAGAAACACAATGAAGATTTAGTAATGATTCTTTTTTCTATTAGCAAATTTTGATGAAAAAGGATAGAGTCTTTTCAGGATTATTTGAAGTTATTGTAATCAAGTAAAATCAAAAACCTATTTTCAACAAAAACAAAAGCAGTAAACAAAAACCTTGTCTGCATTTGAAATTTTTAGTTAAAAATTTTAAGATATAAAAAGATAGAAATTATTTATTATAGCGATTGTCGATTGTATGAAAACACCAAATTCCTTGCTGTCAAATCATTTCAGCAAAGTTTTTGTATCTTACTGAACTGCACACGGCTATATCTTGATTATGAATCGATTCGCTAAAGCCTTAAATACCAATTATATTTGAAGCTGCATATAATTAACGTGCGGACTGGAAAGCAGAAGGGTATATATTTGGGGAAGCAAGCTACACGCAACGTCACGCTCTGAAGGCTAGCTAGGCTACCTTGCAGGAAGCCGCTTTGCGTCTATGTTTCTGAGCCAGTGACTACTATTTTTCCTGATGGCTTTATGTGTAGCCTTATCTGGTATAAACACATATACAATAAATAATAAATAAAAAAAATGGCATTTACTGATGGAGTTTATATATAGAAAATGCAGATAAATAGCCAGACTTCAGAGTATAAGCAAAATATTCCGTTAGATACCTTAACTCACATCATCGGCACTCAAGTTCTACAGGAATTGAATGATGCCCAAGTAGTTCATCATTCGGATTTGTGCATCCATAAAATGTTTGAGATGCAAGTAGAGCGATCGCCCCAAGCCATTGCTGTAGTATGTGACAATACACAACTTACTTATCAGCAGTTAAACCAGCAGGCGAATCAACTAGCGCACCACTTACGGACTTTAGGTGTTGGGCCTGAGGTACTTGTGGGCATTTGCCTGGAGCGCTCCTTGGAAATGATCGTAGGACTACTAGGCATTCTCAAAGCTGGAGGCGCTTATGTGCCTTTAGATCCGGCATATCCCTCAGAACGTCTAGCCTTCATCTTGGAAGACACCCAGACACCAGTATTGTTAACCCAAGAGAAATTGCTCAACAACCTGCCACCGCATCAAGCACAAGTAATTTGTCTGGACTCAAACTGGCAAGAGAATATCCAAAACAGTCAAGAAAATCCTGTTAATGAGACAACGGTTGATCACCTCATCTACGTAATCTACACATCTGGTTCTACAGGACAACCCAAGGGTGTAATGATTCCTCACCGTGGAATCTGCAATCAACTCTACTGGAAGCAAACAACCTTTGGATTAACTCAGGCAGACAAAGTTTTACTGACTATTTCTTTTAGTTTCGACCCCTCTGTGTGGCAGATATTCTGGCCATTGTGCTTTGGAGGGCAATTGTTCATGGCTCGTCCTGGTGGACATCAAGACCCTGCCTACCTTGTAAAGGTGATTACTGAGCAGCAAATCACCGTTTTGGCCTTAGTACCTTCCATACTCCGTGTCTTACTGGAAGAGAAGGGAATTGAGAATTGCCGATTTCTCAGACACATTATCTGCGGTGGTGAAGCTTTACCTGGCGAACTGATAGAACACTTTTTTGCCCAATTGAATTTAGACAATGTTCTGCATAATTGTTATGGCCCGACAGAAGCTTCCATTGATACCACTTTCTGGACTTGCCAGCGCGGCACTAATTACGCTATTGCTCCCATTGGTCGCCCCATTACTAATGCAGAGATTCACATCCTTGATGAAAATTTGCAGTCTGTGCCTGTTGGTGAATCAGGCGAACTGCATATTGGCGGTATTGGTCTAGCGCGAGGCTATCTTAACCGTCCAGAATTGACCATAGATAAGTTCATTTTCAACCCTTTTAGCTCTGAACCTGGGGCACGTCTTTACAAGACTGGGGACTTGGCACGTTACTTGAGTGATGGTAATATCGAGTTCCTTGGTCGGACTGACTACCAAGTGAAAATACGTGGCTTCCGCATTGAATTGGGAGAAATTGAAGCCATATTAGGTCAACATCCGGCACTGACGCAGACTATAGTCATAGCTAGAGAGGATGTTATCGGTGACAAGCAACTAGTGGCATATATTGTTGCCAGTCCAGAGAAAATTCCTAGTCAGGTTGAATTGCGTCGCTTTTTGTCAGGTCAACTGCCTGAATACATGGTGCCTAGTTTCTTTGTATTTTTGGATACCTTGCCACTAAATGTCAACGGAAAAATAGACCGTCGGGCTTTACCAGCACCGGATACATTTGCTCTTAGTCTATCAACTAACTTTGTCCCACCTCAGAATTCGACAGAAGAGATATTAGCTAACATCTGGGCAAGAGTTTTGCGTCTGGAACAAGTAGGTATCCACGACAATTTTTTTGAATTGGGAGGTAATTCACTGCTGGCCACTCAAGTTATGTCTAGGGTTCGCCAAGCCTTTCGGATAGAAATACCGTTGCAACTTTTGTTTGAGAATCCAACGATCGCTACTTTAGCTCAAGCGATTACCCAAAACCAGACTCAAGAATATGATCCCCAAAATCAAACTATTCCCCAAATAGCCAACCGGGAGTCAGCCCCTTTATCCTTTGCCCAACAGCGAGTGTGGTTTTTGCAGCAGTTGCAACCCGACAGCAGAGCATATATTCTCTCCAAAGCCCAGCACTTAACGGGCACGTTAAATACAGATGTATTACAGCATTCACTAGATGCGATCGTTGGCCATCATGAGGCGCTGCGAACAAACTTCATTACATCACTTGATGGTAGCCCCATACAAGTAATTGGCCCGCCTCGGTCAGTGGAACTCAAGGTAATTAAGGTAACACCGGAGCAAGTGGAATGTCTGCTAAATCAAGAGGCGCAACGCCCTTTCAACTTAGAAACTGACTTGATGCTGCGAGCTACCTTACTGCAAATAGACGAACAGCAGCATATACTTTTGTTGGTCATGCACCACATCGCTTCAGATGGGTGGTCAATAGGCATTCTCTGGCAGCAGTTAGCAGCCGTTTATAAAGCCTTTTTGAGCAGTAAACCTTCCCCTCTACCAAAATTGCCCATTCAGTATGCCGATTTTGCTGTCTGGCAACAGGCATGGCTATCGGGTGAAATCCTCTCCAGCCAAATCAACTACTGGAAAACCCAGTTAGCAGCTGCTAATACTGTATTAGAATTACCAACCGACCGACCACGGCCACCAGTCCAAACTTACCAGGGAGCAGTGCAATCCCTGATGCTACCCCAGACCCTGAGTACATCGCTCAAAAAACTCTCGCATCAAGAGGGTGTCACCCTATTCATGACATTGCTGGCGGCTTTTGGCACAACATTACACCGCTACACTGGACAAGAAGATATTCTTATCGGTTCCCCTATTGCTGGTCGCAACCAAATTGAAACCGAAGGGTTGATTGGGTTCTTTGTCAATACCCTAGCCATACGCACTAACTTTTCAGGCAACCCAAGTTTCCGGCAGTTACTTAGTCAAGTTCGAGAAGTAACACTAGGAGCTTATGCCCACCAAGACCTGCCCTTCGAGAAGCTAGTAGAAGAACTACAGCCAGAGCGAAATCTGAGCCACTCACCGCTGTTTCAGGTAATGTTTGCCTTCCACAATACCCCAAGCCAACTTTGGGAACTGCCGGAATTGAACATTACCCCTCTAGAAGTCCATAACGGTGCAGCAAAGTTCGATCTTACCCTCGACCTGGAAGAAACTTCAGAGGGGATCAAAGGTGGAATTGAATACAACACAGATTTATTCGATGCTACAACTATCGCTCGAATGCTTGGGCATTTCCAAACTTTACTTGAAGGCATCGTCGCCAACCCAGAACAGCATATTTCAGATTTACCTCTGTTAACACCAGCCGAACAGCATCAGCTACTAGGAGAGTGGAATAATACCCAAGCTGACTACGATTTATCTCAATGTCTGCACCAGTTATTTGAAGCGCAGGTAGAAAAAACACCAGATGCGATCGCTGTAAAATTTGCAGACAAGCACCTTACCTACAGTGAGCTAAATTGTCGTGCCAATCAGCTAGCAAACTACTTGCAAACTTGTGGATTCCAGCCAGATGTACTTGTAGCCATTTGTGTTGAGCGTTCCTTAGAAATGGTTGTCGGATTGTTAGGGATTCTCAAGGCTGGCGGCGCTTATGTACCTCTTGATCCCGAATATCCCCAAGAGCGTCTGGCATATATGTTAGAGGATTGTCAAGCCCCAGTGCTGCTCACCCAAAGTAATTTGCTGGATCATCTACCCGGAAAAACTCAAAAAATTTGCTTGGATACAGAGTGGGAAACAATCTCACAACAAAGCGATATCTACCAAGAATCCCTTCGGGTTCAGCGGTTCGCAATCGACGGGAACCGCCAAGACTGCGACCCTCTCACCTCTTTGCGTCTACGCAATCCCAATTCAAGCGTCAAACCTCAGGATCTAGCTTATGTAATTTACACCTCTGGTTCCACTGGCAAACCAAAGGGCGCGATGAATACCCATCGGGGAATTTGCAATCGCTTACTGTGGATGCAAGACGCTTACAAACTAAATGCAACTGATAGCGTTCTGCAAAAAACCCCTTTTAGTTTCGACGTTTCCGTTTGGGAGTTTTTCTGGCCACTATTGACAGGGGCGCGTTTAGTGATGGCTCAACCAGGCGGGCAGCGAGATGCAACTTACTTAATCAACACCATCGCCCAAGAGAGAATTACAACACTGCATTTTGTACCCTCCATGTTGCAGATATTTTTAGAAACCAAAGGGCTAGAGCGTTGCAAATCTCTAAAACGGGTGTTTTGTAGTGGAGAAGCCTTACCAGTTGACCTCCAGGAGCGGTTTTTTGACCCGATGGGATGTGAACTACACAACCTCTATGGGCCTACTGAAGCGGCAATTGATGTCACATTTTGGCAGTGCCAAAGAGAGAGTAACTTAAAAAGTGTACCGATTGGGAGAGCGATCGCCAACACTCAACTTTATATCCTCGATTCCTATCTGCAAGCAGTTCCATTGGGTGCGATCGGCGAACTTTATATTGGTGGTGTCGGAGTTGCCAGAGGTTATCTTAACCGTCCAAACTTAACAGCCGAGCGATTTATTTCCCATCCCTTTAACGAAGGCGAAAAACTTTACAAAACGGGAGATTTAGCCCGCTATCTTGCCGATGGCAACATTGAATACATCGGTAGAATCGATCATCAGGTAAAAATTCGTGGTTTCCGCATCGAACTTGGAGAAATTGAAGCTTTATTAGCACAACACCCCACCGTACAGCAAACTGTCGTCACAGCTAGAGTTGATAATCCAGAAAACCAGCGACTAGTCGCCTACATCGTTCCTCACCCAGAACAGACACCAACCACAGACGAACTGCGTCACTTCCTCAAACAAAAACTGCCAGAATATATGGTACCTAGTGCTTTCGTTTTACTAGATACCCTACCCTTAACCCCCAACGGCAAAATCGATCGCCGCGCTTTACCAGCGCCAGACTCAACAAGGCTTGATTCAGAAAACACCTATCTGGCTCCCCGTGATGAATTAGAATTTCAACTGACCAAAATTTGGGAAGAAATTTTAGGTATCCAACCTATCGGTGTCAGGGACAACTTCTTTGAACTAGGAGGACACTCCATATTAGCGGTAAAACTGTTTTGGCAAATTGAGAAGGAATTTAGTAAAAATCTGCCTCTTGCCATTCTCTTTCAGTCAGGTACTGTAGAGGCTCTAGCCAAAATCATCTCCCAAGAAGAAGACATAGCAACAAACAAGGCTTTAGTAAATACCTTAGATAAATTAAAATCTAGCTGGTCATCCCTGGTAGAAATTCAACCCAACGGTTCCAAGCCACCTTTTTTCTGTATTCACGGACTGGGTGGAGAAGTGTTGTGTTTCCGTCAATTGGCACTGCATTTGGGTTCAGATCAACCATTCTATGGACTACAGCCACAAGGACTAGATGGAAAACATCCTTTCCATACACGGGTTGAAGATATGGCGACTCACTATATCCAAGAAATTCAGACTCTTCAGCCCAATGGGCCTTATTTTCTGGGAGGTTATTCTTTTGGGGGTATAGTTGCTTTCGAGATGGCTCAGCAACTCCAAGAGCAAGGTGAACAAGTTGGTATTCTAGTTATGCTTGATAGTTGTCGTCCAGGTTATAGCTGGCGGGCGTCATTTCTCAAGCGAATTTTTTTGCATTTAAATAATGTCGTTCAACAAGGGCCAGGCTACATTTGGCAAAAGACTATGGAATGGAGCTATTGGCGTAAGCAGCATCTCCAAAATAGATATAACCGTTACTTGGAAGGGGTACTTCATTTACCTGAGAATGACAAGCATTTAAAGAGTATAGATGCTAATACTCAAGCCATCAGTGAATATATATTCTCACCTTACCTTGGTCGAGCTATCCTCTTGCGGACAGAAGATCAAAATCGAAGCGAAACTGTAGGCACACAATACGATCCTCAATTCGGCTGGGGTGATCTAATAAGCGGTGGATTAAATACCCATTACCTTCCCGGATCTCACCTTGAGCTACTTAAAGAACCCCACGTACAGGTGTTAGCCGAAATATTGAGAAATTGCTTAACTCAGGCGCAGTCTCCATCGATGACAGACAGATGAATGAGCAATACGCTTGCTCTAATTCACTCCTTTTTAACGTGAGTTCGATGAACCTCTCCCTCCCAACCTCCCTCTCCAAAACGGAAAGTGAAGAGCAACGAAAAATTAAGCTTTTTGCTCCCCTCTCCGTGTCGGAGAGGGGCTGGGGGAGAGGTCAAATAAGATTTGTCGAACTCACGTTGATATAACTTTATTTTTTCAGATTTTGGTAGATATACAGTGAAGAGATTGTATTAAAATTTACTTCTTGACGATCATCTTCATTAGTATTTTTAAATAGGACTGTAAATGCACCAGCACCTAACTTATCTTGAGGAAACATCCGATAACAAGGCATCGTAGTTAAATGTGATTGATATTTGGCTAAATTACTAATTTCTATTGCTTGAAACTGGGGAAATCGTTCCAAAAACCATTCACAAACTTGCTCATTTTCTTCGGGTGAATATGTGCAAGTCATATAAGCAAGATAGCCTTGTGATGAAACAATTTTAGCAGAGTTAGCTATAATGCGCTTTTGCCGATTTGCACTCTTATTAATAGCAGTTGGGTGAAAACATCCGGGTGCTTTTTCTCCTTTAGCAAGTAAAGATTGTCCAGTACAAGGAGCATCTACTATTACTAGATTGCCAAAGCCAGGAAACATTTGAGCAAATATGCTCGAATCTCTATTAACGACTGCACTAGGGTTAATCTGGCAACGCTTCAAATTAGAAATTAGCATTCCCAGACGTTTGCCAATTACTTCATTACTGATGAGTAAGTCAGGTTGTAAAGCTTTCCACGCAAAGATACTTTTACCTCCTGGTGCAGCACACATATCAAAAACTAAACGCACTGACTGAGGAATAGCTAACAGAGTAGTAGCTGCAAAGACTGAAGAAAAATCTAAACAATAGAAATATCCTTGTTGATGTAAGGGATGCTGACCGGGTTTTTCTCCCAAAGATAAGCGGTCTATAAATTGTGGTTGCCAAGAGGTTGGTGTTTCCACTGCTAAAGGCAAAGTTTCTGACTTTTCTTGACACCAAAGAATACTGGGCGAAAAAGGCTGAGGATTTATCAAAGCCTCGATAAATTTTTCTTGTTCATCTAGATTAGAGAACAAACGTCGCGAGACTTTAAGTAATAAATTAGAAGGTTTTTCCATGTGAATAAATATAATACCAATTTTCAATTATCTGTAACCTGAGTTTCTTAATTACGAATTACAAATTACAAATTTATAGGTTGTATCACAATCAAAATAAAACTGTTACACAAGAACAATGTAATTAAGGCTTTTGGCTTCATACTCAAAATATAATGACCGCCATTGGGATCGCAATGGCCAAGCTACCCCACTGCACCGGAGAAGGTCATGTTCTTAGATAGTTTTCAGGAAAAATTACGCAAAGAAGCACAACTATGGAGGGATGAAGGATTAATTAGTTCTTCGCAGTATGAACAAATAGCAGAACGTTATCAATTTAAAAACCTGGAAGCTGCTGCACGCGATCGCAATAAAGCGATCGCGATCGCTATCGGTAGCATCCTTTTATGCTTAGGCATAATTACCTTTGTAGCAGGAAACTGGCAGGGAGGATCGCGAGAAGTCAAATTTATTCTGATGATGAGTTTGTTTTTTGCGATCGCAATCACTGGATTTTACACTTGGAGACCACCTGAAGGAAAGAAGCCACAAAAAAGCAAACGTCTACTGGGAGAGGGGTTGCTAATTTTAAGCGCCTTCATTTTCGGTGCAAATTTACTGCTGATGGCCCAGATGTTCAATATTGTCGGTTCAACTTCCCAACTGTTTCTCGCCTGGGGGTTGGGTGTTGTAGTGATGGCCTTCAGTTTGTCCTTAAATTCTTTAGGAATTCTGTCAATTGTTCTCGTGGAAATCGGCTACTGGACTGGACTAGAAGACTTGTGGTACGCTTCAGGTGAGTTAACTTGGTCGCGACTAGTAGTGCAGCATATGCCTTTGTTGGCATGGCTGGTGTTTGTCCCCTTAGCCTACTTCTGTCGATCGCGTTGGATTTTTGGTCTAGCAGCCTTTGTTTTTGCTAGTTCCTTACAAGCCAACCTTAATCCCCTGCCACTGCTGAATTATGCTGATATAGCCCCTTGGGTGGCATCTTTTGCTTTTGCACTCCCACCTGCATTATTCTGGAGTTATGATGACTTGCTGTTTCCAACCATAAATTACAGATTGTTTCAATCTTTGGCTCGTAATTTAGCGTTGGTAAGCTTCGGCGTTGTCTTTTATGTTCTGTCTTTTCGTTGGGTCTGGGAATCTCCAGATTATGGTTATAATCAGCCAACGAATGTGACAAACTTATTCGAGTCTTTGCCGATCATCGATTTGGGGATTCTCAGCGGTTTGGCGGTATTGCAATGGTTGTTTCTACTGCGTCAAAGAAATAATCCTCCGCGCCGCGAAGTGATTTTCACAACTGCTGTCATTAGTACATTTCTTGTCTTTATTGCTCTAGTACCTTTTTGGCATCAAACTATCAGCCGGATCGATGAACTTGGCATTTTTATTTTCAATGTACTTCTAGCAACATTAGCCTGGGGACTAATTCAAGAAGGATTGAAATTAAGCAACAGAAGTTCCTTTTGGGGCGGTATGCTGTTATTAACACTGCAAATTATCAGTCGCGTGCAGGAGTATGATACAGACTTACTTTTCAAGTCCCTAGTCTTTGTCTTGTGCGGTTCTGCTTTAATTAGCGCTGGGCTCTGGTTTGAACGCCGCTTACCTGGTGGTAGCTCTACAAGTAAAAAGTAGTGTGAATTCTGAATTCTGAATTCTGCTCATCATCAAAATCTCTGTGCGTCAAAGTTTTTAAAGTTTCTCTGCGTCAGTCCTAATCTCGTTACTTTTGACCTCCTCAATACCTCTGCTTTTTAGGACTACGCTCATGACTAATAGTTCTTCTGAATCTAAAAATAAACCCTTGTCTCCCGAAGCCGAATTCTCCAGTAAGGTAACTTTTCGGGATTACTTGATTACTACTGAACAAAAATCGAATAAGCCCTTACCTTTTTGGCGGTTAATAGCTCCCCTGGCGCTGCAAACAGGGCTAATTATGGCAGTACCAGCCCAAGCGGTTTATACAGATGTGACAGGTAAAACGGTGATTTTGCAAACCGTACCTGTAGACCCTAACAATGTGCTGCAAGGTAACACCTTAGACTTAGATTACAACATATCCCGGACTGCAAATTTGAGCAGACTACCTGGTTGGCAAACATTAGTCAGCAAAGGTCGTGGAAGTGGCAGAAGATTGCCAGAAGGAACCAATATCTACGTAATCTTGCAAGAGCAATTATCCTCTGGTCGCGGTGTTCCTAGAGCTTGGAGACCCTTACGAGTAACTAGCGATCGCCCCACAACTCTTAGAGCCAATCAGGTAGCCTTAAAAGGTGTTTATCAGGATGGTTCTGTCAACTACGGCTTGGAAACATATTACATCCCAGAAAACCAACGCCAGCAGATTAGGAACGACTTGCAAGCCCAACGGGCCCGCAGAGGACAAGTACCACCCATTGTGGTAAAGGCGAAAGTAGATCCACAAGGGAAAGCAGTCCCAGTTAGTATGTGGGTGCGCGATCGCAACTATCGCTTTTAAGCTGTTAGACAAATAAACATTGCATGTTTACACGCAAAGTTTGTCTCCAAAATTCTGAGCGCCGGCAGTCGGCGCTCAGAATTTTCTGTTTGTCATTTCTATTTACAAAGCGCAACCTTTGCCAGTTACGTTGTTGCAACAACCCCAAAAGTTTTTATTGGCGATCGCTACAAATTTCTTAGTACTCAGCAACACACTGTCTCCTCAGCATTGACCACTACTAGGGCACAATCAGCACTGGGCAAGGGGAAAGGTTAATTACGCGAGTGGTCACACTATCATCCGCTCCCTCTTCAGTCAAGCCTAGCCCCCGACAGCCCATGATGATTAAATCTGCCCCAATTTCATCAGCGACATCGCAGATAGTAAAAGCTGGTTTGCCTTGCCTCTCCAGGATTTCGGATTGAATTCCTTGCCCAGAAAATAAAGATTGAGCATTTTCCAGGAGTTTGGCAACTACCTCTGGTGACACCATCGGATCGGCACTAGGCGCTTCTGGAGGTGGTTCTTCTACCACAGACAGCAGCACCAAGCGACTGCCGTACTTTTTGACTACGTTGGTCACTACGTCAGCAGCTTCCCGCGTTTCCCGGCTTTGATCAATAGGAAATAGTACTGTTTTAAACATTTCTGTCACCTGGGCACCCCTGACTCCGGTAAAATCTGGATGGTTCTACTTTCAAAACAATAACAAAAAGGCAATCAGGAGAGTTTGGTGTGTCCAAAAAAAGTTTAGCAAGTTTATCTTCGGCTGATATTTCAGGAAAACGTGCCTTAGTGCGGGTTGACTTTAACGTGCCTGTGGACGATCAAGGCAACATTACCGACGATACTCGCATTCGCGCCGCTCTGCCAACCATTAGAGATTTAACGGAGAAGGGTGCTAAGGTCATTCTCGCAAGCCATTTTGGCCGTCCCAAGGGTGTGGATGACAAATTACGCCTAACTCCCGTTGCCAAGCGTCTCTCGGAGTTACTGGGGCAAGAAGTCATTAAAACTGATGACTCTATTGGTGATGAAGTTGCAGCTAAAGTTGGCGCGTTGCAAAATGGTCAAGTGCTGTTATTAGAAAATGTCCGTTTTTACAAAGAAGAAGAGAAAAACGACCCAGAATTTGCAAAAAAATTGGCAGCTAATGCTGATTTTTATGTAAATGATGCTTTTGGTACTGCACACCGCGCCCATGCTTCTACTGAAGGTGTGACTAAATTCCTCAGTCCTTCTGTGGCTGGATATTTGGTTGAGAAGGAGTTGCAATATCTGCAAAACGCCATTGAAAATCCCCAACGTCCTTTGGCGGCCATTATTGGCGGTTCCAAAGTTTCCAGCAAAATTGGCGTGATTGAAACGTTGCTGGAGAAGTGCGACAAGCTGATCATCGGCGGTGGGATGATTTTCACATTCTACAAAGCCCGTGGTTTGAATGTCGGTAAGTCGTTGGTAGAAGAAGACAAGCTAGAACTAGCGAAGTCTTTGGAAGCTAAGGCTAAAGAACGCGGCGTTGCTTTATTGCTGCCCACAGATGTGGTATTGGCAGATAACTTTGCCCCTGATGCCAATTCTCAAACCGTTAGTATTGAGAATATTCCAGATGGTTGGATGGGTTTGGATATTGGCCCAGACTCAGTGAAGGTTTTCCAAGATGCCCTTGCAGATACCAAAACGGTAATTTGGAACGGGCCAATGGGTGTATTTGAGTTTGATAAGTTTGCAGTAGGTACAGAAGCGATCGCTCATACCCTCGCTGAAATTAGCAAAACTGGCACAACCACCATCATTGGCGGCGGCGACTCAGTAGCGGCTGTGGAAAAGGTTGGTTTAGCCGATCAAATGAGTCACATCTCCACTGGCGGCGGCGCTAGCTTGGAGTTACTCGAAGGCAAGGTATTGCCTGGAATCGCAGCTTTAGATGATGCGTAAGTAGGGATTGGGGACTGGGGACTGGGGACTGAATAAGGGAATAGGGTACAGGATGCAAATTTCCTTTCATCTGTCACCTTTTCCCTAACCCCAATACTCAATACCCAAGCCCCTAGATGAGAAAAATATAGCGCAAAAATTACAAGCGATCGCTCAAAACGGCTGCTGGAGTTTATCTGGTGGATGGGCTAATGTTGGCGAGTCCCCAGTGAGGTAGTTGTGAAAGAAGTATATAAAGAATCTGGATATTAAGCACGTACTATCAAACTATTAGTAGTTTATCACCAAGACAAACAGTCCCAAAAAGCAAAATCAAATAACAGTATAGACATCAATTACTTGTAGATTTACTGTTAAGAGCAATAGAGAAAACTTCCCACAATAAGACTATCAATATTGATAGCGCTAGCCCTAAGTGGCACCGACTAAAACTTTGATGTAGTGACATTTAAATATCCTACATAAAGGAGTGCTGATCATCAGTTTAAACATATTTAATTTGCATATTTAATTTTTATCAATCTCTTGCTGAGAAAATATATTAATAGTCTAGATAATGCCAATTCAATATAGAATAGCTTATCTTTCCTGCTCAATTTATTTATAGCTCTAAAAGGTTTTTTGTGTTCACAGAAAATTTTTAAATTGCGTAATTATTTTACATGAATATTAAATTTCAAACTTACTCGTAGATGTATACTTTATTTCGGCGTTATTTTTTACATAAAAAATATGGGGATTATACCCATAATCAGCTTAGTAGTCTTTACTACTGCTTTATCAATTTACTTGCTGCTGACCTCAAGGGGTCGATTTTTGCTTAACTCTTTGGTGACAAAAATAAAACTGCAAGGGTGGAGATTGAGATATGGCAAGCTTAACTACCTGAGATCAAGATTTTCCAGAACTATAACAATTGCTGTAATTATTATGGCAGCAGTAATAGCTGGAAATACTGTATCGGCAGAGGTTGCGGGGCCGCCTCCAGTTTCGCTCAGGAGCGTATCGGTTCCAGAACCTGACAATCTTGGGGACTTCGTAAAAGACAAAACAGCTGCAATCAAGTTAGGAAAGACTCTTTTTTGGGATATGCAGGTTGGGAGCGATGGAAAGACCTCCTGTGCTAGTTGTCACTTCCATGCTGGAGCCGACAATAGATCCAAAAATCAGATTGCTCCTGGGCTTTTGCGAGTTAACCCTAATGGTACAGAGAATCCAGATACAGTTTTTAATATAGGTGGGCTACCAAACTACCAACTAAAACTAGAAGATTTTCCCTTCCACAAGCTGTCAAACCCAAATGATCCTACGACTGTTGTATCTGACAGTAACGATGTCAGTTCTTCTCAGGGGATTTTCAATACGAAGTTTGTGGATGTCACACCTGGTAATGCAGAAGACCAAGTTACAAACGAACCAGATCCGGTGTTTAACGTGGGAGGTATAAATGTGCGCCGCGTCGAGCCGCGCAACACCCCAACCGTGATTAATGCAGCATTCAACTTTCGCAACTTCTGGGACGGAAGGGCACAAAACGTCTTTAATGGGGTGAATCCCTTCGGTTTAAGAGATCCTAACGCTGCTGTTGTTAAGGCAGCAACCCCAAATAATCTAGAATTTGTGAAAGTCAGCCTGAAAAATTCATCTTTGGCATCCCAAGCGGTTGGGCCGCCACTCAGTTCCTTTGAGTCATCGGCAGATGGTCGTACTTTTCAAGAAATTGGTGATAAATTCGGGCGAATTGACAGAAGATCCCTCAGCGTTGGTAAGGGTAAAAAGCTCCCCCGAAAACTTGCGAAAAAGTTACTCCCTCTCAGACCGCTAGGTAAACAGGTTGTGCATCCACAAGACAGCGTTTTAGGTCAAGATAGTAGATCGCCTAAACCTGGACTTAAAGATAGAACCTACACTCAGATGATTCAAGATGCCTTCAAGTCGGAGTGGTGGAAGTCTAATCGACTCATCCAAGTTGACTCTGAAGGTAGACGGACTTTTGTCAAAAAGCCCGATCGCTCCTTGGAGACTAATGAGTATACATTGCTAGAGTACAACTTCTCGCTATTCTTTGGGCTGGCAATTCAGTTGTACGAGTCTACGCTCATTGCCAGTGATACACCCTACGATCGCTTTTTAGAAGGAAACACCAGCGCCCTAACCCCACAGCAGCAACGAGGGAAAGGACTGTTTGAGGGCAAAGCTCTGTGTATTGGTTGCCACAGTGGATTAGAATTAACAGCTGCTTCAGTAAGCAGTGTGGCTAAAGACGGACGAATCAAACGTGCGCCGTTCGGCCCAAGATCCCCTGAAGACACTGGTTTCTTCAATATCGGTGTCAGACCTCCCACAGATGACCCCGGTTTGGGTGGTCATGACCCTTTACAGGGTAACGGTCAAGGTAATCCGCTTTCAGAGGTACGATTGGCTCAGTTGGGCAAATTTCAGCTTCTTCTCGGCGAAAACCCCCCAATCCTCACTCCACCGTTGAATTCTAGCGAAACTGTGTTTGTAGACGGAGCCTTCAAAGCACCTGGACTTCGTAATGTGGAACTCACTGCTCCCTACTTCCACAATGGAGGTCAGGTGACTCTAGAGCAAGTGATTGATTTTTACAATCGGGGTGGTGATTTTGGGGCACTTCCGCCGCTAAATCTGTCACCAGAAGAAAAACAGGAATTGGTCGCCTTTTTAAAAGGGCTGACTGATGAGCGAGTTCGGTATCAGAAAGCGCCCTTTGACCACCCACAATTGTTTGTCCCTAATGGACATCCGGGTAACTCTAACTACGTTGTCAATGATGGCACTGGTAAAGCTACAGATAGCTTACTAGAAATTCCTCCTGTTGGTAAAAATGGTGATATTGGTACACCAAATTTCCTGAATTAATCCCATTTCACGACGAAATACCTGATACAGATAAATATAGGGGCGTACAGCTAGCTGTACGCCCCTATATTTATGATTTAGTGGAATTATGGTAGTTACGATCGCTTAACTAACGAGTGCGTAGGCGTAGCCCGCCGGAGGCATCACCAAGTATCGGTTCTACATTGCTAACTTTGGTATTGTCTAGGTAATTATAGACTCTTCTGGAAACTTCACGGACAAAATCTCCAGCTTTGGGATCATAGTTTGGTCTTTGCACCAAAACACCTGCTAAATAGCTTTTGCCGTTGGGCATTTGAATAATACCCGCATCACCAATGATAAATCTCAATGTACCAGTTTTGTGGGCAATGGTCGCTCCTTGACCGATACCTGCTGGTAGTAAACTATTGGTTTTGACACGGCGCATAATACCTAAAACTTGATTGCGGCTAGTTGGGGATAACAAACGATTATTAGAAACTAAGGCCGCCAATCTGACCAAATCTTTGGAACTAGTTGTATTTGTGCCACCGATGTCTGGAAGGAGATTCCGAAGTGCTGTATTTTGCAATCCCCAGCTCCGAAAACGTTGACTAACTTTTGCAGCACCACCCAAGCGATCGAGAACTAGATTTGTGGCGGTATTATCGCTGATTGTCATCATCAGGGTAGCCGTTTCCAGGACGCTAAATTTAGTGCCGATGGGTTTGTATTGCATAATTCCAGATTCACCAACCTTTAAATCGCGCCGCATCACTAATTTATCGGTGAGTTTAATTCTACCTGCGTCTATTTCTTGGAAAAGAGCCACTAATAAGGGAAATTTGATTGTACTGGCAGCAGCAAATCTTTTTTCGCCATTAATATCTATATAGTTTCCTGTATCTAAATCTAAGAAAAATATTCCCGGATTCAATGTTTTATAACTTGCCAACAAAGTGCGAATCTGAGAAGTGATACCAGCCATCTCTTGACCAAGATTCACAACTCCAGCAAATGTCGATGCATCTGTAGATTTGATGGCAATATCTTCTCGATTTTCTCCAACAATGGGATTACTTTGGCGGTTAAATGAATTGAATTTGAAAATCCAATGAGAACGGGAATCTCCTTTAATTGATATATTTTGGGAAGTAACATCATAACCAGGAGCTAACTCAACGACAAAACGAGTGGTTTGAGGGTCTGGTTTGCCGAGGCGAATTTCTTTCACCGCCTTACCAAAACTTCGTTTGACAGTATCGGAATTAAAATTAGTTCCAGGTAAGTCAATCACTAATCGATTAGGATTATCTAATATAAAGGCTTTTGGTTCTATTCCCGAAGTGGTAGTTAAGTCTAATTGATTTTGGCTAGAATCATAGTACCAAGACTGTAATTGTGAGGCTTTAGCTTGTCCTGCAACTAGAACCAAACTGCTTAAACCAATCGCCAGTAGATGTGATTTCATGTTGTGATTGTGGGTGTGCAAGTAAGGAGTAACTAATCAGGTTTACTTAGATTGTTTTCTGATGACTGTGCTGAACTTCCGGAGAAAAAGTCATAAATCCCGTTGGGTTATTTTTAGCAGATGAGGTTTGGGATTAGATAAGCACGATAAATCATCATTACTTATTAAAAGTAAATCGCTGACAATTTTATTTGTGGTGTGAGTTGACAACAACAAAAATTGTTAATCTAGCGGAAGGACGAGCGAAGGATTAATTATGTTTCCAGCTTAGGGATTATAAACAAATTACTACTACTTATTTATGGGCGTGTGGCCAGAGGTGTTGCCCTGATCCCCTAACGCCTGCTCCCTTCTAATCTACGGTGTACACACAAGTCGAAGTAAACTACTAGGAGAAGGGACTTGAAGGGGCAAATGAGAGTGGAAAATCCAATAAAAATTCATGCTCAACTGTGGTTCGGAAAAGCATTTGGCGACCCAAGGTTGATAAAAAGGGGACAGCGTTGTACAAAGCAATGGGAAAACATCCATCAGTCAGCGTCCGTCGAATAAGTAGAAACAGAGTATAACTTGTAGCATATTACCGCTTTTTAGAAAATCAGAACGTGACAGTAAAGGAATTAGTCCGAAGCCAGTCAGACCACTACCTATTTACAAGTTTTTGAGTTTATGCTTGCATAAGTATGTAAACAATACTTATACACTAAAATGACATATCAAATGACGATCGAAAAGATAGAAAGTAACGAACTCAGGGAACTCAGTGAGAACGAACTCAGGGAACTCAGTGAGGAGGAATTAGCATCAGTAGTCGGTGGAAGGGCGCTAACCAACTTTTTAAAGTATGAGATAGATTTATTAAAGCATTTGGACGTTGAATTTCAGATTCCGGGTTAAACCATTGTGGAACCTGAGACATTAGAGCCGGAGAATCGTCTATTAAAGCTATTAAAGGTTGTCTACATTTAGAATGAAATAACCCTGGGTAAATGCCTTGTTTATCAAAGCTATAAACATCCAATGTGGGCAACCTCTGAAGCTGATCAATGGCTTGATACAATTTAAACTGAAGCCATTTTTTGCCAGGATAGGAACAGGCAAAGTGGGGAATAGAATAACATTTATACGCAATAATGTTGGTGAGCTAAAAGTTCCTTCTTGGGAGATTGACATAACTACCCTCACCTTCTCCCACACCTCACTTCGACAGACATGCCTCTGGCTGGTTTTGACTACGCAAAACTGTCCCTCTCCGACTCTCAAGAGGGACAGACTTGAACTTTTATTACAACCCAGAGAGAGGTTCGTTGACAGTTCAGCTTAAAAGAAATCAGCCATCCAAGGAGAACTACCTGCAAATATTTGCGTAGCGGCTGAAATAGCTGTTTGTGTTCCATGCAGTTTTCCGGCTATTTGCAAATGGTAGGGAGTGAACAAACTTGTATATAGTGGTGCTAGTTCTCGGACATCTAGCTGCAACTCACCTTTTCCACCTTTTGTAACTTCACCGCGTCCATTGGCAACAGAAAGAATAAATTTACCATTGTTTGCATCTAGCAAATTATCTTGAATATCTAAATGCAGTTCAGTTTCAATTCCCGATGGATAGCCTCGCATCTCCAGCGCCTTGACTACATCTACTACCCGCAGTAGCCAACGCATCGTATGCCTAAGCTTGGCAGTTTGCTCTGGTAGCAGCAATGTCAAGGAATCGCTCACAGAACTCCTCCATCGTACTTGGTCAATTTGGGAGCGATGATTGGCAAGAAAAGACCAAAATGATTGTGCAGCCGCAACTGTGAGAATTACCCAATCTTTGATTCGCAGAATTGCGCCATCCTCTGTTGAATGTTGACTGAAGAGGATGTAGCCTTGGGGTTGATCTTTTGTACCGATAAAATATGCGTAAAATATTTCCTTCTCATCTGGTTGGATTAAGCGCTCCCAGATTGCTGGATGCCGGTCTAAATATCCATGAGTTTGTCTCGCCTGCTGCTGATATAGTTCATGAAAGACTTGATGATTGATACTCACTATTGGTTGCAAAGGTAGGGGTTGCTCCCGCACTTGAATACTTTTAGTAGCAACTTCCCAATTACACCAACTACCCCCCTGTTCATACCCGACTTTTCGATACAAAGTTTGCACTGCTGGATAAAGAGCAGAGAGCGGTACACCTCTAGCATAAAGTTCTTTGAGGGTGTGCTGCATGAGAGCGATCGCAGATCCCGATCCGCGATACTCTGGAGCAATGCCCACTGCGGCAATTCCAGTCATTGGTACACGCACCCCACCCCACCATTGACCCATATTCAGAGTTGCCAATCCACCAACTAATTGTTTTGACTCACGAATAATGCGGAAATTTTCTACGCCAATCAGGTTGATATAAGCTTCCTCGCCACCAAGTGCGCTGATAAAACACTGCTCAAAAATAATCTCAAGCTGCTTAATATCCTGGGGATGGGCAAGAGTGCTGTATTCAAATTGAGCCGTCATCTCTCATACCATTAGTAGGACAAAACCACAATTATCCTACAGCAGTCGTTACCCCAATGCTTCACCAACTTGGGGATTGGGGACGGGGACTGGAGATTAGGGAAGAAAGATTTTCATGTGTCTTAGTGTACTCAGTTGATGATGGTTATTTAGTACACAATGGCGGAAATAAACAGATCATTCCATCTGTCTAATTGAATGCACAGCTGAGAACACGGCAGTATCCACTGATGTCAACTTCAGCTTAAAACACTTCACAAACTACATTTTTATCGCAGCAACCCTGATATAATAAATTTTCGGATAGTCGCGACCTGGGATGTAGTAATAGATCATCTCTTCATAGGGATAAGAAGCTTTTTCCTTCACTAATCTTATAGTCAGAAAGCTCCAGATCATGCTCCTAATCAGTCCAAACTATACTAAGCTAATCGTTATTCAAATTGCATCTCCAGGTCTTTGTGTCTCCTCCTCCCTGCGTCTTTATAGCGATTTTAACTATGCAAATTAAAAGCGCATCAGCTTACTGCGCGTTCAGTTTTCACTTTCGAGACACTTACGCTTATAAATTTATCTGTTAATGAGTGGCTTGAGGACTGTTTCTTTCATTCATAGCGCGTGATGTGCTACCCGTCTGTTGCTCTTAACAAACCACTTACAAAAAATATGTCAATAAGTTGGATTTACCTCATTTTAGCAATCATATTTGAGGTTTCAGGCACAACTTGCATGAAGCTATCGCAGGGATTTACTAAAATAGTTCCTTCCGTATTAATATTTGTCTTCTATGGACTTTGTTTTACTTTTTTGACCTTTGCTCTCAAAAGACTTGAAGTGAGTTTAGCTTATTCTGTCTGGGCTGGATTGGGAACTATCCTAATTGCTATTATAGGGATTATCTGGTTTCATGAATCTGCTACATTGATCAAACTTTTGTCGATCGCCTTCATAATCATGGGGGTAATTGGCATAAATGCAAGTAAATAAATGAAATAATTATGAATCCAGCAAAGGATCTTTGGATTCACAAATCAAAGCCTATATAAGTAGTACAGAGCCAGAGACATTTCTTGTTTTCTCTGGGCTTGTCGTTATATCATGTTTGGCTCATCACTGCTTATTAGAATCTCTGTGCATCATCTTAAACAATCAGTCTTTAAACGGACATTGTCTCAGATAAAAAATACCTCGTCAATGTTAAAATAGACGAGGTAAATAAACCAAAACTGATCATTCTGCTTATTGCTGTTGTAGTGAATACACCAGCAATTTTTATTGTTCCGCTAGCAGAGCAAAATGAGCAGACTTAGCTAAATGCTCTTAAAAGTATAGTAAACCTCGATAAATATAGCCCACAAGTAATTGACTTTTAATACTTTAGCAGAGGCAATCAAAGTCATGCAGCCAAATTGGCACATTTTTTATACACTGAGGCGTAAAAAACATTGCTCAATGGTATCAACTTATATCATGTTCGGGTAAAGACTTATCATTTAGACCGCAGGGGTGCAGGGGTGCAGGGGGGGCAGGGAGCAGGGGTGCAGGGGGCAGGGGGCAGGGAGCAGGGAGAAAGAGGTTTTCCTGACTTTTGCACGGATGCGGTAATCATAAGTAATTAACTGGACTTGATATTACAGCAATTTCAGGTAATTCAACCATAGTTTAGGGGCATACAGTACAGTTGTGCGCCCCTAAAGAGGATTGTGGGTAATCCCAGCCTATTAGCTCAAAATTTATTAAACCCAGTAGAACGACGATAAAGTAACCAGATAAACAGGGGTGAACCCAGTAACGCAGTTACCGAACCTACTGGTAGTTCTACTGCTCCTAGTCTAGAGAGTAAATCTGCAAAAGTTAGTAACCATGCTCCTGCAAGGGCGGAGAGTGGTAAAACAAAGCGATGATCTGTGCCAACGATGAGGCGGACACCGTGAGGGACAACAAGACCAACAAATCCAATCAAGCCACTGATGCTGACTGCACCTGCGGCTAATAGAGTGGCGACACCACCAATTAACAGACGCGATCGCGTCAACGAAACCCCCAAACTCACAGTCAAATCATCTCCCAAAGCCAGCACGTTTACCGATCGCGCCAGCAAGCATCCCCCGATTAATGCAACGATGATGTAAGGGGCAGGCGTAGCAATTTCTTGCCAACCCCGTCCATTGAGACTACCAACCAACCAACTCAGCGCAATTTGAATTTGACCGTCTTCAGCTAAAAGCAGCAATGTACTTTGTACAGCACCAAATAAAGAACTCACCGCCACTCCGCCTAAAATCAACCGCTCAACAGAAATTCCCGACCCCGTTCGACCGAGTAAAATAACGATCGCAGAAGTTAGAATAGCTCCCATCCATGCTGCTAAAGGAATTGCGATCGGGAATATTTGCCACACAATCATCAGAATCACAATTAATCCTGCACCTGCTGAAATACCCAAAATAAATGGATCGGCAAGACTATTACGTAACATTCCTTGTAGCAATGCTCCTGACATTCCCAAAGCTGCGCCGACAATGATCGCAGCCGTAATGCGTGGGAGACGCAAATCCCAGAGAATTGTCTGTTTAACCGGATCGCCTTTGTGGAGTATGGCTTGCCAAAATTCCGACATACTTAAAGGTACCGCTCCTTGAGAAAGCGACAGCGCTAGCGTTATCACCAGTGCTGTACCAAGGAGTAAAACAGACCAAAATACGCGGTGTTCAGTAAAAATTGTCTGAAATGGTCTAGTCAAATTTAGATATGTATTTTTTTTTAATATAATCTTTCCCAAACAAAGCCGCATTTAAAGATAGTAAAGATAGCTTCTCTTCGATGATCCTCAGAAGGTCAATGTCGAGCCTCAGAAGGTCAACGTCGAGCCTCAGAAGGTCAACGTCGAGCCTCAGAAGGTCAAAGTTGAGCCTCAGAAGGTCAA
>NZ_JABXKQ010000145.1 GCF_017114945.1 Nostoc sp. JL34 | reverse complement strand
AACTTTTGCGCTCACTTTACTTCAACACAGTAAAAGATGTCAAATGGGTTCTATAGAAGAAGCGACTGCAATAGAAGATGAAGTATTACGCCCCTACAGAGATTATGAGGGTAAATTAATTGAATATGAGCAAGTATTGCTTGATGCAGTAAAGATAGAGTACCCCTTTAGCGAAGCAACGCAAAGAGATTTGAAAGACTATCAAAAACGTCTGGGATTACTAGATGAAGACATTATTTCAGTCGAACAACGAGTATTTTCCTTATCAGAGAGTATAGTTCGTGTAGCTCAAGTTGGAAAAGAGGGGCGTGTTATTCTAACCTCCTCCAGTGCAACCCAGTATTCCTTTGAGCAGCAGGGATCAGAATTATCGATTTACACCCGGTATCTAGTCGAGGGTATTGAAACCGGAGCAGCGGATCAAGATGATGATGGATGGATTTCGGTTGACGAGTTACACGAGTATGCTAGTAACAAGGTACAAGAAGTCTCACCAGCAATGTCTCCTCAGTTTTATCCAGTAAGGGAGGGAACCATAGCAGAGATTTATAGTGCGATCGCCCTTACGGAAATATCTCTGTTTCATAAAACGTATTGACAACGTAAATACACAATGTCTACTATGTAAGGTATGGATGTGTATTTCGTGCTTAATGGTGTCACTTTCGTTTGGAACGAAGAAAAAGCTTGGATAAATCCCAGCAATCATGATGGCGTGACATTTCAGCAAGCCACAGAGGCATTTTTCGATCCGTTTTTAGTGGTTGTTGATGCAAGTCGCAATGATGAAGAAAGAGATGCTGTTATTGGCTTAGACAGACGGTGGAATCTTCTGTATGTCGTCTACATTGAACATGAAAACGACATAATTCGGATCATTTCAGCTCGTAAAGCAACACGCAAGGAGCGAGAATATTATGAAAGCTGAAGCACTGAAAAAGCGACTCGATAAAAATCGTCCAATGACTACAATCACAATTCGCATTCCCGAAGATGTCATTGAAGATTTGAAAAGAATAGCGCCATTACTGGGATTTTCTGGCTATCAGCCGTTAATGCGTGCCTATATTGGGCAAGGGCTAAGAGTTGATCTGGAACGACTAGAGGATGATACTATCTCAGCACTGATTGCTAGCTTGAAGCGTCACGGTGTTAGCGATGAGGTTATTCATGAAGCCCTCAGTGAAGTTACTCAAAAATAGTGCAATTGCGATCGCCATTGTCCACATGAAAAGATCCTTGAGTCAATAACTGACGAAGAAGTTATATTCAAAATATCGGGTTTTGGTAAAGACTATCAATGCATCAAGTTAATTTGAAAGAAGCTGAGACTCGCCTAGCAGAATTAATTGAAGAGGCGGCTGCTGGAGAAGAAGTCATCATCATCCGTAATGATGGGACATCTTTCAAAATTGTGCCACTTAATGGAGTAGAAGTACGCCCCAAGTTTGGTAGTGCTAGGGGTTTGGTAAAAATGTCAGATGATTTTGATGAGCCGTTGGCAGATTTTGAGGAATACGCTCCATGAGACTCCTGCTCGACACTCATACGTTTTTATGGTTTATTGAGGGCAGTTTTAACCTCAGTGACACAGCAAAAAACTTGATTGAAGATCGGGGAAATCAAAGATTTTTGAGCATTGCGAGTCTTTGGGAAATTTCTATCAAGGTCAGTATCGACAAGCTAAAACTGGAAATGACTTTTACTGAGTTGGTCAAGCAACAAGTTTATGGTAATGCTATTGAATTGCTTGAAATACGACCAGAACATTTAGATGAGTTAGCAAAGTTACCTTTTTACCATAAAGATCCATTTGATCGGCTCATAATTTCTCAAAGTTTAGTAGATAGCATACCTATAATTACTAGAGACAGTATGTTTGAAAGTTATCCCGTGCAGATATTGTGGTGAATCGTACCACATTTATACACAATAGAAGTTATTAAGTTATTGTCAAAAGTCCAGATCGGAAAGCGATGCCTACGGCGGCAAGAGACGCTCAAGACTAGTATAAGCTTCAGCCTATACTAAAAAGGGAAGACTAGAACAATCTTGATCTCAAAATGCCATTGGTTTCAACAACTGACCCACTTCCGCTTGTAACCGAATTATGAAAAATATTGGGTTGACGCAAGGAAAAATTACAGTTCCAGAAAGCGCGACTTTAGAAGAGTTCTTAAAACTTCCATATATTGAAGAGTCACCAGCTTGGGAATATATTAAAGGAGAGGCAATTCAGAAACCTATGGGAGGGGCTAAACACAGTTTATTGCAAAAACGTTTAGTTGCAGTAATTGATGCGTTGGGCAGTAACTATGAAGCCTTTCCTGAATTACGCTGTACCTGCGGTAATCGTTCAGTAGTTCCTGATGTGGTTGTGATCTCTACCAATGAAATACCACTGGATGAGAGCGGTGATATTATTAGCAGCGGCATTGATTTTGCACCCCCTTGGATCATCGAAATTCTTTCCCCTGCTCAAAGTCAAACGAAAGTAACTGGCAATATTTTACACTGTTTGAGAAATGGTAGTCAGCTAGGATGGTTGATTGATCCAAGTGAACGCTGTATTTTAGTTTATCAGCCTAATTCTTTACCAGATTTGTTAGCAGGAAAAGATATATTACCAGTGTTAGAAGATTTGAATTTGACACTCTCTGTTAATGAAGTCTTTGCTTGGTTACAGCGGAAAAATTAACATTATTCTCAATTTTTTCATGGTCGAGTTTAAGTTGACCATGTTGATTTAGTAGATATGTATTATATCTAGCTCAACTGTGCTACAAGTTGATTCTCCAACAGTGTGTCATTGGTTAACAAGTCTTCAACGCTGATTCGCAAAAAGCGTTGCTCATCAACTTGAAAGAGGATTTTGATCCGATCGCTTCCAGGATATCCTGCTGGTGTCAGTTGGGCAATTGTCCTCGCACCTTCTTGATCGTTGAGGGGTTTGACGTTGGTTTCATTACTGTCCAGACGGCGAGTAATTAAGCGATCGCCATCAAAATAAACTTCAGTATTGCCTGTATCTGCTCCCAATTCTCCCATAATTAGTTCAATGCTGGGCTGATTTTCTACAGAAGCGCCTAAGACTAATTCCACTGCTTGACTCATTGGGTATGCCTGTCCAGCTTTAATTAAAGAATGCCATTTGTGACGCTGATTGCGACGATCCCAGTAGCGGATACCATAACTATGGTAAAGAAAGTCTTTGATTTGTATCCCTTGTGCTAACTGTAATGCACCTTGAGCGATCGCTTCAAAGGGACGTTCGCAACGGATTTTTTCTGGCTCAAAATACTGTTTGATCCATGTCTGCACTGCCGGCAATTGCACTGTCCCACCAACTAACAAAACTGCATTAATATCTGGAAGTTCTATCCCTTGGCGTCTTGCTTGCTGCAACAGTGTCGTCATCGACTCATCCAATAACTCAAAAAATGCGTGTTCTTTGAGGATATTTTCAAAAGTGTCGCGGTTTAGTTCCAGTTCATAGCTTTCAAATGTCTCATCATCAAAATAAACTTCACTAGCTTGGTTTTGGGTTGATAGCTGAATTTTTACCCGTTCTGCCAATCGTGTTGTCAACGGACTTACCGCCAACTCTTGAGTTTTGGCAAAGTAATCTACTAACCAATTATCAATATCAGTACCGCCCAGATTTTGCCCAGCTTTCGCCAGTACGCGGGCAGTTTTGACTTTTTGTTTTGAATCTTCAGCTAAGGACTTATTACCCCACTTGAGGATAAATCCTAGCGGTTTGGTGCTTGCTTGTACACCTTGATCCAACCTGACAAGGGACAAATCCAAAGTACCGCCGCCAAAGTCAATCACCAAAAGAATTTCTTGATCTGCCAAGCCATAACCCAAAGCGGCGGCTGTGGGTTCATCTAGCATTCGCACCTGTTCGACGGGAAGGGCTTGACAAACTTTTCCCAACCAATGACGATAAGCTTCAAAACTGTCTACGGGTACGGTTAACACGAGAGAATCTAAGCCACCTTCCAAGGGTGCTAGTTGTTCAATTACTTGAGTGAGGAACCATTGCCCTACTTGTTCAAAGGTGACAAGTTGCCCATCTAGTTCGGGTAAGAAACCTTGAATATCTGCACCAATACCGCGTTTGAAACTGCGGAAAAATCGCGTTTCGCCTTTGAGGTCAAAACCGCGATCGCGTACTTGTTGCCCGACTAAGACTTTATTTTGGGCTGCGTCTTCAACATAAACCAAGCTGGGAATCAGTGGCGGATTGAGACTTTGTTTAATTGATAAACCTGGTAGAGTCAGGGTTTCTGGCTGCTGGGTTACGGGGTTCCAACGAGCAATGACTGTGTTGCTAGTACCAAAATCGATTGCGATCGCCATATTTTATATTTATTCTCTCGCACGAAGATGCCAAAGCTGCTTTATTTGTGATTATTCTCTATAAGCCACCAAGAATGCAAATGCGCCCATAGGCATACTTCTTTGCATCCTAACCCAGATATCGATTCAGTCTGTTGCAGCTAACACTTAGCTGCAACGGATAGCACAGTTAGACAATGAGCCTGGGTTTTGACGTGTCCAGGATCTACAATTAACTCATCCGCGATGACGAATACTGATTATCTGGAAATTTACTCTAGTAATTTAGATACACAATCATTTAGCGGGGTAATCTAACTATTTCCTCATCACTTATAGCAAGATCGCCTTGAATTATTCTCTTTTCTTTTTGGGCTTCTTCTATTTCAGTAGCTAAATAAATTGAGATTAAACTTACTACAGATAAGAAATGATCTCTAGTAGATGCTGGTTGACCTGTATGATCAATCACATTTCTGAATAACTTAAAATTTTTACATTTGTCAGCTATGCTTTGGTTACTAAAATCTATAGCTTGTAACTCATGGGCACAATCATTTCTAATATCTCTAATAATGGTGATATCGTCGAATAATTCTGAACCAATAAGCCCAAGACAGTAAGCCATGCTTATCTTTGAGCTAAAACTGCCTAATGGCTGATTAAAATCAAATAATTTTTCTACTTTTCTCTTATCATCAACCAGAAAATTTATAAGAAGTTGTTCAAGTTGAATTTCTAAAAATACTGCACCCACAATTACACAAGCTCTATCATTACTCTTATTAAGCTCTGCTATCCAAGTGGATGGATATTGTAGTTGAGCTCTTTTCTTTTGAGAGTCTTTCTTGGACATAGTTAAAGACTAGCTTATTGTTAAATTGCCTGAGCGATCGCTAGAGGAGTTTTGTCGCTGGGTGTACCGCTTCATGGGCAATGCTCAGTTCATCTCTCCTGAATATCTAGCTGAACAACACCAGAGATTTGCTCGTGCATTAATAGATCGGTATTCTTCCAAAGCCACATAAATCAGCATAATTGACCCACATGACTTTATGCTGGGCGAAATTCAAAGTGGAGACACTGGCTAATTAGTACAGAAAACTAATCTAACCCGAAACTTCGGGTTAGTGGTAATTCATCCTCAATCTTCATTCCGTAACTGCCAGACTGCACCAAAAGCGGCCCCAGCCCCAGCTAATAATCCAGTACTCATTCCTTGGATAGTTTTTTGGAATGGATCTTGAGTTAGGCACTCACTTGTAACCTTACTGTCTTCCAGGCAGAGACTACTTTCTGCCCAACCAGCAGTACCTCCTAAAATTACACCAGTGATACTACAAGAAACAATTAGCAGCAAAAGACGTTGTGTTTTTCTAGCCATAGATGGATGTTTTACTCAATTTTGTATTTTAGACTTTAAATTGGATCGTTATGTCAATACACTTGTGGATCTAGATAAAAAATTTAGATTTTTCCATACTTGAGCCACTGTTCAACCGGGCTGCTTCAGTAAAATTCCAAATCTAAAATTCTGTCAAAGGTTGGAAATTGTAGTTTACTCTCAACTACTTTACACATCCAGGCAAAAAATGTCAGCTGGTTTATGGCTGGCAAGACCAACTCTTGCGCCTCGCCGTAGTGGTCTGCCAAGTTTAAAGTGATGGGTAAACAATTTCTTAGTAAGGACTTTAGTCTTGAGAAAATAAGGACTAAAGTCCTTAATACAAACTTTTCATTACTAGCTGAGACATTGTAGATTCGGTGAGTTTTTGCCCACTAATACTCAAAAAACATCTACTCAATCTTCAAGTTGAAAGGCAAGCGGGCATAAACCCCCTGGGGATCGTTCATCTTTTGCAGAATTTCTACTTCCTGTTGCAATTTTTGCAATTCAGTGGTGAGGGGATTGGCTGATTTGAGTTGCGCCGACTCAATCCCTAAAGCAGTCCGCGCCTCATCTGTTGCACGCCCAAAAAAGCGTTCTCCAAAGCTGCTAGTGCGAGGATATTCTTGCACTTCCCAGTCTTCTCCTAGTTTCGCCTGCTGGGCAGTATATGCGATCGCACTATCCAAACCGCCAATTTCATCCACTAAACCAATTTCTTTCGCCGCTTCACCCGACCAAACCCTTCCTTGAGCAATTTCTGCTACTTTTTGTTCTGGGAGTTTCCGACCTTGAGAAACTTTATTCAGAAACATATTATAAATCCGGTTAACACTGCGCTGATAAAGTGCCAACTCTTGAGGCGATTTCGGACGCGAAACTGTTTGACTATCAGCATAGCGTGCGGTTTTCACTGAATCCCAGGTAATACCATTATTATTGGCCAGCTTTTCCCCATTGAATAGCATCCCAAACACCCCTATGGAACCTGTAATGGTATTTGGTTCTGCAAAAATGCGATTAGAGTCGCTAGCAATCCAATAACCACCAGAGGCAGCGACATCACCCATTGATACCACAACTGGTTTTACCTCACGAGTTAATTTCACTTCTCGCTGCATGACTTCGGCTGCGGTAGCGCTACCACCAGGACTATTAATTCGTAATACAACAGCCTTCACATCTTTATCTTGTCGTAGTTTGTTGAAGATTTTCGCAAAGCGATCGCCTCCTACTTGCCCATCTTCTCCTTTGCCATCGACAATCTCGCCCTCAGCATAAACTACGGCAATTTGATTTTTGGAGTTACGTTCTACACCCAAAGATTTACCAGAAACTTGTGCGTAGCTATTCAGGCTAATTTGTCGGAATGTTTTGTCTTCTTTATCGCTATTTGTCAACTTTTTCAGGTCAGCGACAACTTCATCAGGGTATTGGACTCGATCGACTAAACCGCTGGTTTTGGCTTGTGTGGCTTCTAGTAGGGCTTGATTATCTGCGATCGCCTGCAATTTATCAGGTTCAATTTTCCGAGTTGCGCCTACAGCAGTACGCCACTCTCCCCAAACATCATCTAACAATTTCTGAGTTTGTTCGCGGTTTTCTGGACTCAATTTTGTGAGAATAAACGGTTCAACGGCTCCTTTAAATTTCCCGACTCGCACGACTTGAACACCAATACCATATTTCTGTAATGCTCCTGCTAAGAACATCGGTTGTGAACTCAAACCGTTGATTTCCATCATTCCCAGAGGGTTAAGGACAATGGAATCTGCCACTGAACTAACGTAATATTCCTTTTCACTCCAATCACTGCCGTATGCAACAATCTTTTTCCCCGCAGCGCGAAACTCCTCTAGCGCTTTCCGAATTTCTTTCAGGGAGGCATAGCCGACGTTACCAGCTTGGCTGGCATTGGTTGCATCTATATAGATCCCGACAATGCGGGGATCGCGTCGCGCCTTTTCCAAGGTTTCCACAATTTTGCGGAGTGCCATCCTATCTTCATCTACACCTGATATTGTGTTTTGAAACAGTTCGCCTGAACTAGGTTCGCCATCAGTAATTTTCATCGACAAGTCAAAAACCAGCACTGACTTGTCTTTTACATTTGGCCCAGTATCTTTAGAGGAGGTAGCAGCCAATATCAGCAAGAACAGTCCAGTGGTTCCCAGACCACCGAAAATAATTAGTCCTAGTAAGGTGCCAACTAAACTAGCAAAAGTTTGTTTGATAAAATTACGCATTAGTTATTTAGTTATTAGTTATTGGGTATGGGGCAAAACAGTTCCGTTAGCGGTAGCAGGGCGTTTAGCCCGTTCCGAGTCCTGAGTACAAAAGTGAGATTCCCCACTCAGCGCTCTTGAGGGGCATTGGGCATTTACAAATGACAAATGACCAATGACCTGTTTACCTATTCTATGCGTTGTAAACTACCAGAGTGCTTTAACTGATACAAGGTGGCGTTGCCAGTGCAGAATAAGACCGTAGTGATTTCGGCGATTAAGACTTCAGCGAGTTCGGCAACTGCTGTCTCTGATGTTGCTGCTGCTTGCAAGAAAGGCATTGCTAAACCAGCTATATCTGCTCCCAAGGCGATCGCTGTGGCAACATCCAATCCATGACGCAAACCTCCTGAAGCAATTAAGGGCACATCTTTGGCGATTGCTCTAATAGTTGTAATGCACTCTGCCGTCGGTAAACCCCAATCGGCAAACGTTCTCCCTAAGCGACGCTGCAAGGGACTTTCTGCCCGTTCACTTTCTACTTTTGCCCAAGAAGTACCGCCCGCACCCGCGACATCAATAGCTGCTACTCCGGCGGCGATGAGTTTGTTGGCGATCGCTGCTGAAATGCCGTTACCAACTTCCTTCGCAATCACTGGCACTGGCAACTTTGAGCATAATATAGAAATCTTGTCAAGCAAACCCCGAAAATTTGTATCACCTTTGGGTTGAATGCACTCTTGTAGAGGATTAATATGTAAAATCAGGGCATCAGCCTCTAAGATATCAACTACCCGTAAACATTCATCTAAACCGTACTTATAATTAAGTTGCACAGCCCCCAAGTTTGCAAGTAGCAGAACGTCAGGGGCATACTTGCGGACAGCAAAAGTATCAGCCACTTGGGGTTTTTCTACCGCCACTCGCTGAGAACCGACACCCATTGCAATTTTGTAGTGTTGTGCGACTTGGGCCAAACGTTGGTTAATGATTGCGGCTTGTTCTGTCCCTCCAGTCATGGAAGAAATTAACAAGGGTGCGCCAAGGTGTTTTCCCAGGAAAGTTGTACTGATATCAATATCGTCGTGGTTGAGTTCGGGTAAGCAAGAATGGGTGAAACGATAACGTTCCAGTCCATTGGTGATTCGATCGCACTGAACGTCTTCTTCTAAGCAGATGCGAATGTGATCGGCTTTGCGATTCTGGGTTTGTGCAGAGATATTGGTAGGGGCGTTCACTGGTGGGTATGGCTAAAAGTATTGGCTTGCGATCGCTATTGTTACATTGTCTGCAACCGTATTTGTATAACAAAAATATTTATTTTCGCTATCTTTCGGGTACGTTACGCTATTGATAACATACCCATTCACTCATTTTATGAGTTAATTAATATGGTTTTACAAACAGAAAAGCGCTACACCCCAGAAGAATATTTGGAATTAGAAGAGAAGGCTGAATATAAAAATGAATACAGAGATGGAGAAATTATACAGATGACAGGGGGAACAACCAACCACAACAAAATTGCACTTAATTTTTGTCGCAAGTTTCCCTTGACAGTGCAAGGGCAAGATTATGATATTTACATAGGTGATGTAAAATTATCAATACCTCGTCATCACATTTATACTTATCCTGATATTATAGTCATCAAAGGTAAGCCTATTTACGAGGGAACAGGTACAACAATTATTACTAATCCCTTATTAATTGTTGAAGTCTTATCAAATTCAACTAAAAATTATGACAAAACAGATAAGTTTAAATATTATCGTTCTATTCCTGGTTTTCAGGAATATATTATGATTGACCAGTATAGTCTTGCTGTGGAACAATTTACTAAACAAGCAGAAGGGCAATGGATTTTTAAAGAATATGAAGGTGAAGAGGCAATTTTAGTCTTAGATTCTATTGAATTTCAAATTACCCTGCGTGATATTTACGAACGGGTGAATTTTGAGTTGATTGAGGAATAAAACCCCTTCTTACATCGGAAAGGGAGAAAATTCCAAGTTCCGTTCCAAGAAGAAGAAAAAGACCCAACTCTCTCGCTACAATTCGCTCCAACAGGGTTTTTAAGCTGTTTTGCAAATCAATTTTTACTGGTATGACTTCCAATTCGGAACTATCCCGGAAACGAAAGGGGAGCATTTGGGTCGTATTATTTATAGTAAGTTCAATGAAACCTTTGCACCAGATATCTGTCCAGACTAAGTTATATTGACTTACCTTTTCACCATTTAACTCAACTTCGTATTCGATTGTCTCAGATTCTTTATAGCTGCGTCCTCTTTTTTTTTCTATTTCACCCTTAATCGATATGCCGAAAATGTCTTTAAGCCCTAAATCGAGGCTTCCACCCTTTAAGTCACTCCAAGAAACATCCACTGTATGCTCAACAGTACGCGAACGTTTCACTGTTATTTTGACACCAGGAGGTACAAGTACGGTCTCATTGCTTGTCCGGTTTCTTTCAGATTCTTGCTCTAAATGTATCGTGATGTTTGGTTGAACTGTTTTTATAGAATTAATCTGCTGTGATTGCGGATTCTCAACTGAACTACTGTCGTTAGTAATGGTTTGAGAATCACGAAAGAACTTCCAACGGTAATAGCACTTTGGACATTCTACTAAGTCAGGGAATAAGGGTGCCACTCGCCAGTAGTTTAGTTTCTTCCCATCTGCCGAGTATGAGTTTAACCTCGCCCAAGCTAATACTTGATGACTACAATTGGGGCATTTGTTACCTGAAGCTAAAAAACTTATTGTTTCTTCTGAGTATGGAATGATCCCGCCCCCAGAGACGAAAAAGCCAAAAACTGCTGAAGATTTATTTTTCATATTATTTCTTTGTTGGTTTTACTTGGGTCAATATACACTTAAGTATTTAGTATACAGAAAGTTTCCATATAATTTTTTTCTTGATGACGACAAATAAAGCATTGTAGCCCCTTTCTGTCAGAAGCATTGATATGATCGCCGGATGAGTGCGATCGCCTATTGGTGACTACAATACTTGATTTTGCAATTCCTGAAGTCATCATGCAATTACTTGATCTCAGCCACATCACGGAATGAAAATCTGCCTTGTGCCTCGATAGTCTTCAATGTCAACTATGATATTAACCAATAGCGCACAATGCACTTGTTCATCTGTGAGGTTGAGCATGGCACGGATAAACTTGGGTCGGTACTGCTCTGTCACATAGTTCATTACGTCATACAAAGTGATGCGTGTGCCTAAAATTGTTAGTCCATGCTCGGTACGAATAATTGAAACTTGCCCATTTGATGCTGGAGTCATATTTGTACTCCTTAAGAATCTAGCTTTATGGTATCTTCACACACTAGTGCGATGCCTGCGGCAGGCTATGTCTACGCCAAGCAATGGGCATCATTTACCGTGAATGATGCCTACTTGTTGCTCGTTACGCCGTCTGTGTAGAAGCTGCTTTTAAGTCTGCTGTCGATTTTAACCGCGTAATGGTGGCTTTACGAATGCGATCACTTTTGCGTACCCCGCCTGTCATTTCGTATTCCCGGCTGTCTTTGCCATACTTCAACACTACACCACTGACTAAGCGTTCTGAAGTTTCGCGGATGGTCTTTTCAAGGGTTTCTATTTTTGCCTTTGCTGAGTCAATGGCAGTTAGCATCATATTATACTCGTCAATCTGGTTGCGGAGTTGCCCGGTTAACTCGGTTAAATGGTTTAAGCTGATGGAATCACCAAAATCGAGGCTGGAATTAATCGATTTAAATCCGATTACTCTCTGTTCGGTTTTTTCTAGCACGGTAGAGCTTCTTTTTTTGCGTGGCATCAATGCATACTTTTTACTAAACTTTATCTTTCTAGAGTCTCTCAATGGCACAATGTAGTGGTTCAGTAAAACTGGCAAAAAAAGGTGTTTTTTGTAATAAGATTTGATTGCTAGCTCAGTAATTGCACGACGCTAGAGAACAAATGATTGAGAATAGACTTGTGTTCTGAACAAATGGACTTGTGTTCTGAACAAATGGACTTGTGTTCTGAACAAATTGACTTGTGTTCTGAACGAATGGACTTGTGTTTTGAACGAATGGACTTGTGTTTTGAACGAATGGACTTGTGTTCTGAACGAACAAGAGAGACGCGATAATCGCCGTCTCTACAAGGCGTTTTTGTTATCTATTATAATTTTTATCAAAAACCCGATCCGAACCGGATTGCACGCAATCGAGAAACGCCATATTTATACCAATTTGAAAAAAGAACGTAACAACAAATAGACCATACATCTTGTAGAGACACGATGAATGGCGTCTTGAACCAAGGATGTGTTGCAATCATTAATTAAATTGTTATTACATTTTTTCACGCAATTAAACCGAATTCCTATATAAATCAACCAATATAGCCACAGCCCCTCTTTGCTTGCAGAGAGGGGCTTGTGATATTATCGATCCTCAGAACGGCGATGTTTTGGTAACAAGCTCTTTTTCTGTTTTTCTTGCAAATTGCTGGCTTGTTTCAGGAGTGGGATACACTGGTTAATTATCCAGATTAAAACCTCGATTGTTGAGTCTCCTTGCTGAAGGCGGTTTTCGGCATTTACGCCAATTAGCATTGTTTGCAGAATTAGCAACACTGTAATGATTTGGCGATAAAGCTTTTGACGTGTGTTTTGGGTTTGCTTGCGTTGAGTTTTCATTTACTTGCCTCACCTAGATTACAAATCGAGGTTAAGGTTGGGATTAATTGACAAGTAAATTTCCCAAGCGTTGATTAAAAGCCGTTTAGAATCTACATAGGGTGCTTGGGAAAGATATCTGGCTTGGGAAAGCACAGAACTTTTTGGAAAATTTTTTTCTTTTCGATGACGGTACTTACATGGAGCGGAAGGGGCGGGGGCGGAATCTTAGCTACGATGCTGGTAGAGAACAAGCAGAAATATTGCTGCGTGCTTTACTGTCATTTGTGGAAAATTCGGAAGAATCAAAAGACTGTAAAGCCGATTGGCAAGCGGGTACTGAGTTATGGGTAACGCATTCTACACTAGAAAAACTGGCAGAACTGACGAAGAGTTATAACAACAGCTTAGAGCCTGAAGCAATTAGGAATGCGCTCAACTGTCTGATAAGTCTGAAAATTATTGAGGATAAACGCGGACAAACCAACGCCAAAACTAGAACAAACTCAAAAGTTTGGCTTTTCGCGCTCAATTTTCCCAGCATCGATAAAGAAACAAACCTCAATTGGTTGTTTAAGCAAGGTGGGAAATGGGATAAATGCCGAGAAACTCAAAAAAACAACTCTGTTAAAGTTCCCAAGACTCTAAAAGAAAAATCTCAGGGTGTTGATTGGCAAGACATCTGCGGCGCTATGCTGGAAAAGCACAAGCGTCTCACCACCAATGAGTTGCTGTTTGCTGATGATGAGATGAAATTTGAGCTAGAGGCAATTCATGTCCCTTTAGCATTGGTGGAGCGTAACAAACCGAAGAAGTGCAGCGAGGATATTTCCGCAGAACAAGGTTCGCGGCTTTATGAACCGAGTTATGAAGAGAAGCAACGATTTGAACATGAGGCTTTTTTAGAGCAAGTTATCCGTGATGGTGTTGGTAAAACTCAAGGACACCGCATCGCATTAATTGGGGAACCGGGTGCGGGAAAAACTACTCAGTTGCAAACTATAGCTTTTTGGATATTAGACAAAAATCTGGGTTTACCAATTTGGATTTCTTTGGCAGACTTGCAAGGAAAGAGTGTAAAAGATTATCTGCTGCAAGATTGGCTGGAGAATGCTTTAGAAGTGGTGGATGTAACAAAAGAACAGGAAAACGCTTTTGCAGATTTATTCAAGAATAATCGTGTGTGGTTGTTGTTGGATGCAGCAGATGAAATGTCTTCACCCCAACCATTAACTGAGATTTCCCAGCAGTTGACGGGATGGGTGAAAAATGCGCGGGTTGTGCTAACTTGTCGGGTGAATGTTTGGGAAGCAAACGCCAACGCTTTAGAAAATTTTGAGACGTATCGGTTACTCAATTTTGAATATCCGCAACAAGTGCAAGAGTTTATTGGGCGTTGGTTTCACAACAAGGATGCAGACAAAGGGGAAAGATTATGGCAGGAATTAGATAAACCTGAACGTCAGCGCATCCAAGATTTAGTTAAAAATCCTTTGCGGTTAGCGCTGTTGTGTAGCACTTGGCAAGGTTCCGATAAAGGTTTACCGGAAACTAAAGCCGGACTTTATCAGCAGTTTGTGGAAGAGGTTTACAAGTGGAAAGAAAACCGCTTCCCTACCACCGAACAGCAGCAAGAGGAATTAAACGCAGCGTTGGGACGTTTGGCAAAACGGGCAATCGACCAAGAAACGTCACGGTTTCGGCTACGACATAAGTTTGTGCGTGAGGAATTAGGTGATCCAAAACAGCAAAATTCTTTATTTTGGTTAGCGTTAAAGTTGGGATGGCTAAATGAAGTTGGAGTGGCTGCGGAATCAGCAACGAAAGAGAAAGTTTACGCTTTCTACCATCCCACATTTGAGGAATATTTTGCAGCGTTGGCGGTTGAGAATTGGCACGAGTTTCTAAATCATGTTCCCGACAACCCCGCGCTAGGCGTTTATCGGATTTTTGCCCCGCAGTGGAAAGAGGTGATTTTGCTGTGGTTGGGACGTAAGGATGTGGGGAGGGAGAAGAAGGAGGAGTTTATTCAGGCGTTGATGAAATTTGATGATGGGTGCGGAGAATGCAGAGCTATTGATAGAGTCAGAAGGGGATTTTACGAGTTTCGCGCTTATTTTCTTGCTGCTGCGGGGGTTGATGAGTGGAAAAATTCTGGCAACGCAGATGCTATTGTGACGGAAATCGTTAAATGGGGCTTTGGTGAGTTTAAGGTTGAACAAAACAAGTGGGTAAAATTTTCCATACCAATCGCAGAGGGAGCAAGGACAGCACTACCTCAGACAAATCGCATAAAAGCGATTGATGCTTTGGTGGAGTTAATTGGCAAACCACAACTGGATGATTCTACCCGATGGCAAGCGGCATCTAGCTTAGGGGAAATTGGCTCTGGCAACCAAAAAGCGATTGATGCTTTGGTGGAATTAATTGGCAAACCACAAATGGATAATTATACCCAAAGGTTAGTGGCATCTAAGTAAGACGAGGTGAAAAAACCAAACTATGTAAAGATAAGTAAATACGTACAA
>NZ_JABXKQ010000047.1 GCF_017114945.1 Nostoc sp. JL34 | reverse complement strand
CAGTCCCCAGTCCCCAGTCCCCAGTCCCCAGTCCCCAGTCCCCAGTCCCCAGTCCAGCCAAACTCCCAACTGCGAGACTTTGTAACCAAGTCGCTAAGGTTGAGTGAGTTAATTCAAAATGTATCCAACCAGGGGGAACTATTTGGATGCTAAAAACGTCGCCACAGATCCCTGATATATCTGAGGCGATCGTACTAGCAAGCTCCATAGCTTTTCGATTCTGAGATTTTGATAGTCGTAGGCACACACTTGAGGTGTATAAAACTCTATTATCATCTCTATCTTTATGCAGAGGGATTTTTTCATTTTTTATGCATTGATTTTCTGCTTTATAAGTATCAATGCTTAACGATTTTATTAAATAACCATACAATAGCTGTTTTATTGACGTATACTTGCTAACTGGTAATTTATAATGCACGTAATATTATTTAAATAATCATGTAAGATATATTTGTTACTTTTCTGTCATCTATCTTGCGGTATAAATTTAATTTAGATGAAGAAAAATGAGAAGAGGATAAAATTTGATGAATAATCGATGAATAGTAAGTAAACTTTACTACCATCATTGTACAGTAGGAAGTATAACAAAAGAGTAGAGAGTAATTTGCTTTCTATTCTTTGGATTGGCTGGCGCTGTTAGGCGTTAAGCCTGCCTCGCCAACACAAAGACACTCCTTGCACCCTTTTATTTACGTCTTTGTCTTCAGCCGAACGCTCTTTGTTACCTATGCAATCTCCATCCTCCTTTTCTGAGGCATCACGGCCTTTTTTGACTTGGCAACGCATTCTTGACTGGGCTCAAGAACACTACCGCTGCCGTACCTTTAGCAAAGATGAGCGCATTCCAGCCCGACCTGGATTGCTGTATTTGGTGCAAAGGGGTGCGATCCGCATGGTAGGAACCGCCCAAGTTAGTGCGACAGCTAGTCAGTTAACGTCTCGACGAATCAACAGAACCCCAGAAGAAGCGTTCTTGGGTTTTGTGGGAGCGGGACAGCCATTTGAAATTGTTGCCCAATCACCATTCACACTCCAGGCTTACGCCCATGTCGACCAAACTGCGGTGCTGTGGATGTACTGGCACGATTTAGACAATTGGCCTCACTTCCGTCGCGAAGTTATGGATGCCTTTAGGTATCAGCACCAGCGTAAGCTACTGTGGCTGAGTGCCTTGGGACAACGCCGCACAATTGACCGACTCTTAGGATTTCTCACATTGTTAATTGAGGAATATGGAGAGCCAGCAATGAGCGACACTGATCCTGATGTGATTCGCGGTTATTGTCTGCCTTTCCCCCTCACCCATGCCCAAATTGGTAGCGCGATTGGTTCTACTCGTGTCACCGTCACCCGCTTGATGGGTAAGCTGCGTCAACGTGGCTTAATCCTGACCCAAGGGGATAATCTCATTTGCTTGCCAGCAGAGTCGATTAATAGAGCTGGTTAAAGCGCAGTTCAGAGCGGCGATTTCCGCCACTCTGTCTGAGTGCGATGGGCTAGACCCCGCCGCAGGCGATCACAGGAGTCAGCGAATTTTGACAAACCCAGCTTGGGTAATCAGTTCCTGTCCCTGCTCAGTCAGCAGTAAGTTGGCGTAAGCGACACCTGCTTGCTGCTCAGTCTGACCATTCTGTTTGACCACCACAAACAGATTGCGGGTAATTGGGTATTTTCCTGATTGGAAAGCCTCAATGTTCAACTTGTTCCGTTTATCAGGACATTCAGACGGGAGGACAGAAGGTTCTTGGTATGGAGCAATGTATTGCCCTTGCGTCCGCCCCAACGGCAAGGCTTTGATTGAGCATTGAGGAATCACCTCTGGGGCAGAAGCGTAGTAGATACCAGCAGGACTACCAGCCAATTTTTGCAAGGCTTGGGTGGTTGTGGAGATAAATTCCACATTGGGGCTGAAAGCTTGACCACCCAAGATGTCTTGGGCAAAAAGTTCGACTGTACCGCCATCAGTAATGCGGCGAGAATAGGGCTTAATCGGGATATTGGGGCCGCCCACCTGGCTCCAATTATTGATTTTGCCTGTGTAAATTGACTTTAATTGTTTTAACGTTAGTCCAGGGATATTCAGGTTGGGATTAACTGCGACTGCTAAACCATCAATTGCCACAGGAATTTGTTTTAAACTGAATCCACGCTGCTGGGCACGGCTTAATTCCTGATCTAGAACTGGTCGGGAGGACTGGGCAAAGGCTAGTTGACCGTCTATTAACGACTGGATGCCAGTACCAGAACCAGGAGATGCATTACTGGGTTCTACATAGCGCAGCCGTAACTCTGGCCGCGCGGCTTGAATTGCTGAATCAACTACTAGGCGAATCGGTGCCCAAGATGTACTGCCACCGTAATTGAATAATCCTGTCGGAACATCCTTTACTGAAGAGAAAGTCCCGTTGCTAGATTTTCCTGATGCAGCTTGAGGCGTGTTGGTGCTACCAGAATTAATTGTATTTAGCTCCAGACCAGACTTTCTGCTGAACCACCAAAAACCGCCACCTATTAGCCCAACCGTAATCAGAATTGATAGTACAAGAATAGGTATTTCATTTTTTTGGGACATAGCAAATTACTTCCGCGTCCATTCAATATAAGTGCTTGATAAGTGCTTGCTACTTGAGATTGTATTTGGAGGACGGGTATTTTGTTAGCAAATTCTGACTTCTGATTACTTTAAAAGCCAAGTATAATAAATTTCACCTGAATTATTCGTCTCTCGTCTCAAGGTTTGAGTGCTTGTGAGAATAAGTTGCGAGTTGACACTAATATTTTTCCCCATAAAGCTCAATTTCCCATCTTGAGGGTTTTTCCAGGTTAAGTATTGGTTAATTTTTAAATTTTTTCATGCTGATTAACGCACTGGTTCAAAATCATAACCAGTGCGGGAGCGGGAACCAGGAACAATTTTTACAAGTTGAACTGGCGCATTGCGATCGCCTGATGGTAAAAATCGAATTGTCCCAGAAGCGCCGCTGGTAGAAAAATCAGAGGAGGTTAGTGCTTGTTGGACTCCCGATCGCGTGGGGTTGCGTTCTAATGCTGCAATTAGAGCTACAGTGGCATCATAGCTGAGGGCGCTTCGCCAACTCACATCACCGCCCCATAACTGCCGCGATTTCTGAGGAAAATCTGACTTCGGATCGCCATCAATATGCCAGGGAACTGCCACTACCATCCCCGCGGCTTGATCTCTACCAATTTCTAAAGTTTTTACGGTGTAAACATCATCTCCCCCCAGCAGAGTTAAGCGTTTCTGGTTAATTTGAATTACTTGTAGCGCTTTATCCAGAGTTGCAGTGTTAGCAGCTAACATCAACACTTCTGCACCTTGCTTGGTTGCTTGTTCTACGCTTTTAGCCGCACTAAAATCTGCCTTGGATAGGTCAAATTCACTGGATACCTGTCCACCCTCTAGAGAAACAGATGAAACAAACTCCGACTTTAAAGACTGGCTATAGTTACTTTGAGAATTAAAGTAAACCACTGCATTTTTTTTCTGCAAAGTTTTCACCATATAGTTAGCTAAACTTCTCGCAGCCATAAAATCGCTGGGAACTGTGCGAAAAACGTAGCGGCTAAAGTTAGAAATTTTTACAGATGTGCTGGTAGGAGAAATTGCTACAAGTTGCCCAGAAGTATAGATAGTACCTGCGGCTAAGGTGGAATCACTAGTATTCGGCCCAACTACACCTAGTACTTCGGAATTGCTGACTAGGCTGGAAGCTATTTGCTTGGCTATTTCTGGATTGTCGTCATCGTTAGCTATCCCTACTCTCAACGGTACTCCCTTAACTCCTCCAGAGCTATTAACTTGATTTTGGGCTTGGGCTATGCCCCGTAAAATTTCTAAAGAAACATTGGGGTCAGTGCCAAATGGTACAGAAGCCACAATGGTGTAGCTTTTGGAAGAACCGATGCGGGCATTGTTAAGGAAAATTAATGCTTCTGGATCGTTACGGTTGAGTTTTAGGGCAGCTGTAAACTTAGCGATCGCTTTATCATAACTTTTAGCAGCGATCGCCTGTACTCCTTCTTTTTTCACTGGAGAAATATCACCCGAAGTAAAAGATTTTTCCCCAAAACTCATGCGGTCTTGTAAGGATGGATTGCTGCCTGGTTCCTGATTTGGAATGATGCTATTACCAATTTTGACCCCATTGCTAGTAAACCACCAAAAACCACCGCCAACTATTCCAACTGTCAGCAGCAGGGCCAAAGCTAAAATTGTGGTTTCATTTTTTTGTGACATGAAAAAATTTTAATAAAGTAAAAATGTTTATTATTTGTAGAACTTACGGATTCAGATAAAAAACTTACCACTTCCGAAGTAGAGAATATGGAAAAATCAGAGCTTGAGAGAGTTTTTGCGTAAGTACTAACTTGATTATTTGGCTAAATGTAACCATTTTGATCATTTAATTCTGACAAATCCAGCTTTTTCGATCAGTTCTTGACCTTGAGATGTCAACAGCCAATTTGCATAAGCTTCGCCAGCTTGCTGATCGGTTTGACCGTTCTGTTTAACGATTACAAATAAATTGCGGGTAATTGCATAGTTTCCACTACGAAACGCTTTACTATTCAACTGATTACGTTTACTGGGACATTCAGATTGAGGTATAAATGGTTCCTGGTAGGGAGGCACAAATTGACCGATTATCCGCCCTAGTGGTAGGGATTTAATCGTACATTGGGGTACGACTTCCGGGGCAGAAGCATAGTAAATTCCGCCAGTATTGGCTGCTACTTTTCGGACTGCTTCTGTGGTTGTGCCAACATAATTAACGTTGGGACTAAAGTTCTCTTTATTTAAAACATTTTCGATAAAGAATTCCACTGTACCCCCAGCTTCTTTGCTGCGAGAGTAGACTGTAATTGGTAAATTTGGCCCACCCACCTGTTGCCAATTAGTAATTTTGCCCGTGTAGATGTCTTTGAGTTGGGCGACAGTTAAACCAGGGATATTGAGATTGTGGTTAACTGCGATCGCAATACCATCAATCGCCACCGGAATTTCTTTCAAACCAAATTCTTTTTGTTTGGCTTCAGTATTTTCTTCAGCTTTGACTGAGCGAGAAGATTGAGAAAAAGCTAGTTGATTATCTATCAACATCCGAATCCCAGTTCCAGATCCTGCTTGACCTGAAGGAGGTTGAGTATAGCGTAAAGTGAATTGAGGGCACAGGCTTTCTAGTACGGAGTCTACGTCTTTACGGATGGGTGCCCAGGTTGTACTACCACCATAGTTGAATGTTCCCTCTGGGAGATTTGGCACATTACATCTATTGTTGTTGACAAACTGGTTTATGGGATTACCTGTGTTGCTACTCCCCGAAGTTTTCGGAACAGTTCCGTTTAATTGCGCCCACCTTTCCATAAGAAACCATAGACCGCCAAAGATTAAACCAATAGTGATGACAATGGCTAAAAAAAGACTAAGTGTTTCGTTTTTCTGAGACATAGGTGGCTGTTAGCACCAGGAGTTTTTTAAAGTAAGAGAGATAATAATTTATAAATAAGTCGAAATACGGCTGTCAGTGAAATAGCTACTAAGCCTGCTGCAACTGCTAAAGTAACCACTGACAGAATGTCAAGACCTCCCCGTAAAAAGGGGAGAAAAAAAATAATCGCAAAAGTAATTGTGGGAATAATTAATAAATCGAACTTTTCAATCCACCGCCTAGTTTGGGCAAAAATTAGTATACCTAAAATTAGGGCGGAAGTAGTTAAAGTAATTATTGGTGATTTTACTAGACTGAAGAGGGCGATCGCGATTAATGCACCCTCAAATCCACTAAATGCCGCCCCACCCAATAATTCCAATGTCGAAAACGCTGGTTGAGTTGGTGGACGGCGGGGGACGACAGGATTGGAACTGTTTGGTTGTGGCGGGAGTGTTACAGAAGGTGAATTAAGTTGTGTAGGCGCTAGAGCCTGTGAGTTAAGTGCGCGTAGAACCTCCTGGGCTGACTGGAAGCGCTGATTAGCCGCAGGTAGCAACATCTTGTCTAAAATGTCAGCAAGCCGAGAGTTGACACTGACTTGAGTTCGCCATTTCCACTGGTTACTATAAGCATCAAATAGTTGAATTGCTTCCTGGTTTGTTAACAAGGTAATCAGAGTGACAGCTAAAGCGTATAAGTCTGTAGATGGAAATACTTGCCCCCCAGCCATCTGCTCAGGTGGTGCAAATCCCATAGAATAAATTCCTGTGGAAGAAGCCGCAGAACCAGGTGCAACATTTGTTACTTGCTTGACTGCGCCAAAATCGAGTAAGAAAAGTTTACCATCACGACGACGCATGATATTTGAAGGTTTGATGTCTCTGTGGATAATGCCTCTGTCATGGACAAACTCTAGTATCCTCAGGATTGCTTGCAATACCTCTAACACTTTCTGTTCAGAAAATTTGCCCTGTTGAACTAATTCTTCCTCTAGATTTTGCCCATCAATGTATTCTTGCACCAAGTAAAAAAATTGGTCTTGCAGTCCTGATTGCAAGCTATTAACTATCACTGGAAAGAAGGCAAACAAATCAGGAATTTGCTCGTGGTCGTTACCAAGCTGTGCTAAAACCTCTGCCTCTCTCTCAAACATTAACTGCGCTTGTTGCAGTTGAGTTAAGGTTAAATTTCCCACTGGTTGAAACTGCTTAACCACGCATTGACGCATTCCTGGTATTCGGCGATCGCGTGCCAAAAAGGCTGCTCCAAACCCGCCCCTTCCCAGCAATTTCGTTGGCACATATCGACCATCTAGCATCAGTGGCATACCACAAGTAGTGCAATACTTTTGCTGGGTTGTTTTCAGGGTCGTAATATCATCTAAATCAGCAAAATAGTTTTGTGGGCGTGGGCAATGTGGACGAGTGCAGTAAACTTCCATTTTCGTGATTAGTCATTAGTCAAAATAATTCGTAATTGATAAAACTCGCTTTATCTCCGAGACACTACGCGAATGGCGATAGCAAACTACGTAATTCGTAATTAGTTCAGGTTACATAGAAACTAAATTTATCAATGAAGAACAGGAAACTTTTTTCCTGAAGTCAAACCCCTAGCTTGCCTACAGCACCCGGCACGAACAGCGATGGGTTAATAATTACGAATTACGTTAGCGACAGAGGAGCGTGATTACGAATTATTTGGTCATTGGTCATTTACAAAAAAACAAAGTCCAAATGACAAAGGACTAATAACCTGATTTTAGTCTTCGCCGGATGAGGTGGGTGTTGCTACCTCTAATGTAGTTAACACCATGTTTTTTTGTGATAATTTTAACACATCTTGATTCCATCCTGGGTTAGCGAACTGGGGCAAAATTTCTTGACTAAAGGCTTCTGCGGCCTTGGATCTATAGCGATTGGGATTAAAAATCAGCCACAGTGTCCGTTTGACGACGACGCCTTCAATGGGAGTCCGGTGCAGAACACCCATTTGTAACTCTTTGGCGATCGCACTTGTTGAAACAAAGGCAGCCCCTAAACCAGATTGCACAGCATTTTTAATCGCTTCAATGGAATTCAATTCCATTTCAACTTTAAAACGTCTGGTATCAATTTCACAGCGTCCTAGCACTTGGTCAATTACTTTGCGGATAGTTGATTGGGAATCTAGGGCAATGAATTGTAATTTATATAGGTCTTCTTTTTGGATTTTTTCAAGTTTGGCAAAGGGATGAAAAACAGGTAAGATCAGCGCTAGTTCGTCTTCAGCGTAAGAAATAACTTCTAAAGATTCTGACAGTTCACCAGGAATTTCACCGCCGATAATCGCCAGATCAACTTGTCCGTTAGCGACACTCCAAGCAGTCCTCCGAGTAGAGTGGACGTGTAATTGCACTGCCACATCTGGATATTTTTGGCGGAACATACCGATCATTCTGGGCAAAAGATAAGTGCCGGTGGTTTGAGAAGCACCGACAATTAAAGTACCGCCTTGGAGATTTTGTAAATCCTCGATGGCGCGGCAAGTTTCTTGACACAGACTGAGGATTTTTTCACCGTAGCTTAAGAGTAGATGCCCTGCTTCAGTTAATTGGGCGCGTCGTCCTCCACGATCGAATAAGGGGACATCGAGCTGCCGTTCAAGATTTTGAACTTGCAAGCTCACAGCAGGCTGGGAGACGTAAAGACTATCAGCGGCACGCTTGAAGCTTCCTTCTTGGGCGATCGCTTTTAAAATCCGTAACTGATCTAAAGTGAAAGGAAGGTCAGACATAAGGCTCAACCCACAAACATTGAAAGGAGCGGATGCACACAACAAATCAGGTTTGACAGCAATCAGCCGCGCATGATTTGTTGCATATTAAACTTGAAGACTTGACTCGAAAAAGACAGTGGCACAACATCTTGACTAAAGTCCCCTTTTGAATACTTTGTGGTATTGGTTGTACTGAATTCAGTTTTCTTTAAATTACTTCACCCGTTTATATGCTGCTGATTTCTTGGTTGACACCCAGTCATTTTGTCATACTGGGGTTACAAATAGTTTTTGCGATCGCTCACAGTGGAGGCGCTGCTTTGCGTCCAAGGGCCGAAAAATACATTGGCCCAAGGCTTTATCGCATTCTCTTTGCATTAGTCAGCCTACCGTTGGCTGTGATATTAATTATTTACTTTTTTGGGCACCGTTATGATGGTTTGCAAATTTGGCAGGTACAAGGGGTGCCAGGAGTGCGAGAATTTGTTTGGCTGCTGTCAGCAATCTCGTTTTTGTTTTTATATCCTGCTACCTTCAATCTACTAGAAATTGCTGCTATTCAAAAGCCCCAAGTTCATCTCTACGAAACAGGAATTATTCGGATTACCCGTCATCCGCAGATGGTAGGACAAATAATTTGGTGTGTTGCCCATACTCTCTGGCTGGGAACTACCTTTACCCTTGTGACTTCCATTGGATTGGTGTTGCATCACTTGTTTGGGGTTTGGCATGGGGATCGCCGCTTGAGCGATCGCTATGGGGAAGCTTTTGAAATTGCCAAACAGCGGACTTCAATTATTCCCTTTAAAGCAATTATTGACGGGCGTCAATCTCTCAAATGGCAGGAATTTTTCCGTCCTTCTTATTTGGGAGTTACCATTTTTATAGCTTTGCTTTGGTGGTCGCACCCTCTGTTACTGGAAGCAACTAGTAGGATAGTATGGTAACTTTAGGCTGATCCCCAATGTCAGCAGAAAATCCGAAATAAATGGAAATTTCAGCTTATCAATTGCCCTAAATCAATGTAGGATAAATTCAAACATCTATCAGTGGGGGTGCGTTCAGTCAGCTTGAGATTTTATATTGGTAATCGTTGGTCAGTTGCCTTTCCTTGGGAGAAAGTGGCAGGTTTAGTCAAATCCCCAGGCGGACACGGCAATCAGGAGTTTAACATCTAAAAAAGCCAACGAAACTTCTCCGGTGGCTTTTTTTGTCAGAGACACATTAGCTCGCTCAATTTTTCCCTAATTATTCTGTGTCCTGAAAGCATCTATCGGCAGTTACTGACTTGCCAATCCTTCACTGAAGTAGTGCTGAGTCCTGAATTCTGAGTCCTGAGTAAAAGCAAGCAACTTAGTCTTCATTATTTGGCAATTAATTCCAAGCCCCTGCTTTACTCTAAAAGAAAAACAAACGAGTTCCTCATTACAATCCCCTAACTTTAGTTATGGACTTCTACTCAGCACTCAAAAATCGGAACTCAGCACTACTCAATTCAGTGCTGATAGCTAGTTTGATATAAAAACCTTATAATCCAAGAGGCGTCATGGTGTTGTCGGTTAGTGAGCGGACATTTACTCAAGAAGTTTTAGAATCTCCTATTCCTGTTTTAGTTAATTTTGAAGCACCTTGGTGTGGCTTGTGTCGGATTATCCACCCACTGTTGTTGCAATTCCAAGCCCAATGTGGGGAAGAAATTAAATTAGTTGGGGTTAACGCCGATCAAAATTTTAAATTGTCAACTACTTATAGGCTAAAGTCACTACCCACTTTACTATTGATTGAAAATGGCACTATCCGCCATCGCTTGGAATGCTTTCGCGGCAGGGAAGATTTACGTCTAGCTTTAGAAGAGATTAAGGCCAGCTACAGCAATTATCCCAAAATCTACAAAAGTTCAAAAACAGTGGACTTAGAGTATCGGTCAGCCTGATGGATATTGGGTGTGGGGCATGGGGCATTGGACTAATGACCAATGACCAATGACAGATGACCAAATCTAAAACCATGCTTAATACCCCACCCAATCAGTCTTGGGTGGGTTATTTTATGCTAAAGGGTGTGTGTCACAATTATTAACAGTTTCGACACGCTAATCAAGAATTCTAAAAGTAGGCGTCAGTGATGGAAGTAATCTATCAGTATGCCTGGCTGATTCCAGTGTTCCCGCTTCTTGGGGCAATGCTGGTCGGTCTAGGGTTAATCTCGTTGAATCAGGTGACAAACCGCCTACGGCAGCTTAACGCTGTGGTGATTATCTCCATGATGGCAGCAGCTATGGCGCTGTCGTTTGCCTTGTTGTGGAGTCAAATTCAAGGACACGCGCCTTATATTCGCACCTTTGAGTGGGCGGCAGCAGGTAATTTTCACCTGAGCATGGGCTACACTATCGACCACCTGACAGCCCTAATGCTGGTGATTGTCACAACAGTAGCCTGCTTAGTCATGCTTTACACCGATGGCTACATGGCTCACGATCCCGGCTACGTGAGGTTTTACGCCTATCTCAGTTTGTTTGGCTCTTCAATGTTAGGTCTGGTGGTCAGCCCCAACCTAGTACAGATTTATATATTCTGGGAACTGGTCGGGATGTGTTCTTACTTGCTGGTCGGCTTTTGGTACGATCGCAAGTCAGCAGCCGATGCGGCGCAAAAAGCCTTTGTAACCAACCGCGTCGGCGACTTTGGTTTGTTGCTCGGCATTTTGGGGCTATTTTGGGCAACAGGAAGCTTTGATTTTAATATCATGGGCGATCGCCTCGCCCAACTAGTAGAATCAGGTTCTATCAGCAATTTTCTCGCTGTCCTGTTTGCGATTTTAGTTTTCTTAGGGCCAGTTGCGAAATCAGCCCAATTCCCCCTCCATGTCTGGCTACCAGACGCAATGGAAGGCCCCACCCCCATTTCTGCCTTGATTCACGCGGCAACAATGGTGGCAGCGGGTGTTTTCCTGATTGCCCGGATGTACCCAGTATTTGAAGACGTTCCAGCCGCAATGAATGTCATTGCCTTTACTGGGGCGTTTACGGCATTTTTGGGGGCAACCATTGCCATTACCCAAAACGACATCAAAAAGGGCTTGGCTTACTCCACCATTTCCCAACTCGGTTACATGGTGATGGCAATGGGAATAGGTTCCTACAGTGCTGGACTATTCCATCTAATGACCCACGCCTATTTCAAGGCGATGCTGTTCTTGGGTTCAGGTTCAGTAATTCATGGTATGGAAGGTGTCGTTGGACATGACCCTGCCTTAGCTCAAGATATGCGATTGATGGGCGGACTGCGAAAGTATATGCCTGTCACGTCAATTACCTTTTTGATTGGTTGCTTGGCAATTTCTGGTATTCCACCCTTTGCTGGTTTCTGGTCAAAAGATGAAATTCTAGGGAAGGCTTTTGAGGCTAATCCACTCCTCTGGTTCATCGGCTGGCTAACTGCCGGTATTACTGCTTTCTATATGTTTAGAATGTATTTCTCGACATTTGAAGGCAAATTCCGGGGTACTGACGATAAAATCAAGCAAAAACTTAAGAAGGCGGCGGCGACAATTGTCCTGGAATTAGAGTCAGAAGAACTAGCGCCGAATTTTGGGCCTGGGGCGATGAAGAAAGGAGAATTGGCTGTCACTGGTGAGCATCATGATTCCCATGACTCCCACGGGCATCACAGCGACTCCCCCCACGAATCGCCGTGGACAATGACGCTGCCGTTGGCACTGTTGGCTGTGCCTTCGATTTTAATTGGTTTGGTGGGAACTCCTTACGCCAATTATTTTGAAGAGTTTATCTTTCCTCCTAGCGAAACCCTCTCCGAAGTTATAGAAAAGGCTGCCGAGTTCAATCCGACGGAATTCTACATTATGGCGGGTGCCTCAGTGGGAATTTCCTTGGTTGCGATTACCTTAGCCTCGCTGATGTATTTGCAAGGGAAAATTGACCCGGCTGCGATCGCTGCTAAAATCAAACCACTTTATGAGTTATCCCTCAACAAGTGGTATTTTGATGACATTTACCATCGGGTTTTTGTCCTCGGCTTGCGTCGCCTAGCTAGACAAGTTATGGAAGTTGACTTCCGCGTTGTCGATGGTGCTGTTAACCTCACAGGCTTTTTCACCCTTGTTAGCGGTGAAGGTCTGAAGTACCTAGAAAACGGTCGCGCTCAATTCTATGCCTTGATTGTATTTGGGGCGGTTTTGGGCTTAGTGATTGTCTTTGGTGTTACCTGATTTTCATAGGGGTGGGCGGCTGTCCGCCCCTACATTATTTTTTATGGTAGTTAGTTATCCTGTGACTACAAATTTAATAGATGAAATTAAGGATATAGAAATACGATTTGAATTTTGAAAATATACTGAAACTGAAAGCCTTATCCAGTATCTAGTCACACTTTTATTTTAAAATTTTTTAATAATCAAACCGGATTCCTATAGATGTAGATGCCAAAAAAACTAGATGGTTAAAAGCATACTACCAAGATCAAGGAGACTATCTGGCTACTTTAATAGACATACTAGGCATAAATCAGGATTCAAAATGGTTTCAGATCATGAGGTAAAGCCACCAGATCAAGTAAATGCATCACCTACCAAAAACTTTTTCGTAGAGATGCTTACTCGTGATATTGATCTAGAAGATTCAATTCTTGATCTTCTAGATAATTGTGTTGATGGAATACAACGCATTATTCAAGATAGCCCAAGTTCAGATAAGCCATATCAAAATTTTTGGGCAAGAATAACATTTTCAAGTGAAGTATTTAAAATTGAGGATAACTGTGGAGGTATCCCCCTAGAAGCTCAACACTATGCTTTTAGAATGGGAAGACCGACAGATATCATCAATGCTAACACTTACACTATTGGTACTTATGGTATTGGTATGAAAAGAGCTATCTTCAAGATGGGACGCTCAAGTAGAATAATATCTAAAACCGAAAATGACTCCTTCAAAGTTACAATTAATCCCGAATGGCTAACCTCTGATAGTTGGGAATTACCCATTGAAAGAATACAACATTCTCTACCTGAAAATGGTACAGCAATTGAAGTAACACATCTACGTGATGGAATTGCCACACAATTTTCGTCGCCACAATCACCTCTTCTTAACTCCCTTGTAGGAAAAATCTCCCATCACTATAGCTATATTATTAACAAAGGCTTTACTGTCTTTGTTAATGGGGTGAAAGTCCCCCTAATATCTCTAAATCTTCTCTGGGATGGTGTTGAGAAAATAAACAGTAAAAATGCTGCCATTGCTCCATATCTTTATGAAGCTCAGAAAGATGATGTGGAAATCAGGCTGGCAGTCGGTTTTTACAGATCAATAGCTAGCGAAGATGAAGTAAATGATGAGACAGAGGGTATCAGACGAAGTAGTGATACAGCAGGTTGGACTATTATTTGTAACGATCGCGTAGTATTATACTGTGACAAAACACGTTTAACTGGCTGGGGTGAAGCAACAGTTCCTAGTTATCACCCTCAATTTATTGCTATTTCAGGTGTCATACACTTTCGTAGCAAAGATGCAAGAAGTCTTCCTATTACAACTACAAAGAGAGGTATAGATGCTGCTTCTGATATCTATTTATATGTGAAGGATTTCATGCGGGAAGGACTGAAAATTTTTACTTCCTATACCAACAAGTGGAAGAAAAATATTCCTGAAGAAAAAGAAATAGTAAGTAAAGCTAAGACTGACGATCCAAATGTTATATTTGATACGATACCTGAAGATGTTTGGAAACCAGTAAATAAAAAAACAGCCGAAACCAAATCCTTTTCTAATCAAAGAAAGTTTACTCCTAACCTACCCGTGCCAGAGACTCAAAATACTTCAACTAGAAGAAAGAATATAAGCTTTTCAAGACCTTCAAAAGAAATTGAGATAGTTGCTGAACATTTATTTGAAGACTTGGATCGTGACCCCTCAGAGGTTGGTAATGAGTGCTTTGAAAGAATTCTAAGAGAAGCTAAACAATGAGTGGTACATCTATTCCTTATCACCTACGACAAAATAAAGCAATTGATAGATATGCATTCATGGAACTTCTCTCAAAAGTTGACAAGTTCTGTGACATTTCTGAGTACAGTTATATAGGTTTCGGTGGTCATTCACTGGAAGATTTTAAGTATGTCCACTCTTATTTTAGAATTTCCAATATGATTTCAATAGAGGAGGATGAAGAGGTCTATAAGCGACAGAAATTTAACCAGCCGCATAATTGTATTGACTGTTTGTTGAAACCTAGCAGTGATTTTATAAATGATTTTCAAAGAACTAATGGAACTATTATTTGGTTAGATTATACGAAACCATCCGGTCTAAGGAATCAAATCGAAGAATTTCAAGCTATTATTAATAAACTTCTCCCATCTGATATTATAAAAATTACATTAAATGCTCATGCTGCTTCCTATCTACCAGCACAGTCAGGAGCTAGATCAGATGAAATACAAAAACTAAGACTAGAAGAGTTAAGGAGAAGATTAGGAGATATTTTCCCCTCTGCTGAAGTGACCACAGATATGATGACACAAAAGAGGTTTCCAGAAGTATTATGTCTAGTTCTCAAATTTGCTGCTAATCTAGCAACCCAGGGAAGATATGATGTTTATTTTCAACCAATAAGTTCCTTCTCATATTCTGATGGACAAGAAATATTAACTGTTACAGGTATCATTTTAGAGAAAGAACAAGAAATCAGTTTTTTTGATAAAACTAATATAAAACAATGGAAACTTAGCAACACCAATTGGGGAAACCCACAAAGGATAGATGTACCTAACCTAACGGTTAAGGAACGGTTGTACATTGATGCTCTTCTGCCTAATTCAGAAGCGGAAGCCATTCAAGAAAATTTAGGATTTTTATTTGATAAAAACGATAAATTATCACTTGAAATGTTGAAAACGTATGTGATGTTTTATCGACAATCTCCATTCTTCTCAAGAATACTTATTTGATAAACAATTTGGTTATTTAATACCTGTTACGCTGAACTTTTAGCTGAACTTTTAATTAAGTATAAGAACTTGGCTCTAAAATCAAAACTAGAAGCCCAAAAACAAGAAAGAGTTGCAGACTTCATAACTTTTCATAGTTCATTGGTTTTGCAAGTCCTTCTGCAATCTCTCTTTTAGCAGATTGGGCAGATGCAATCAGTTGTTGTTGAGTTTTGTTAAATGATTTATTCCATTTCAATTCATCTTGCAAATCTTCCAGGTACTCTCGGAGATGTTCTGCAACTCTTTCTTGCACATCTTCAGATAAAGATTCCATCATCTTAATTACAGTAGCGATCGCTAGAGATGACATAATCGAATTTCCCTTATCAACTTTCCCTGTCTATTTTACTAAAAAACTCAATCAAATCGCTTACTGTAGTCCCAAAGCTCTAAAGCTGGGAATGCGATTATCATTATGGTTAGTTCTCGTGTCATCCTTTTTTTGCACTAAATCGCTTTTTTCAACAACCACCAAATAGCATATTGTATTTTTAGCGATGGGTTGGACTATGCGATCGCACATTCCTTAAATTCTAGTTTAGCGGCTTTATTTAGGGTAAATTTTTGACTTCAATACCAGTATTTAGACTGATATTCTGCATTCCCTCAAGTAAAAATAGACTCCTCGTATACAAAATAGGGGATTGCCAATTTAATTAAATCAACCTAACAATGAAGGAAAAATTGCTAAAAAGCTGTTAGTTAATAACTAGTGACTTTTTGCCAAACATGATTTTGATAGCAGATTGATTGTGATGAATATAGCTAATTTCCCCTGGCTGACGACGATTATTCTGTTTCCGATAGCGGCGTCGCTACTTCTTCCCATCATCCCTGACAAAGAAGGCAAAACAGTGCGCTGGTACTCCCTCGTCGTAGGGCTGATAGATTTTGCACTAATTGTTTACGCTTTTTATACTGGGTATGATTTCTCCAATCCAGATTTGCAGTTGGTGGAAAGTTACCCCTGGGTACCACAACTGGGTTTGAATTGGTCAGTAGGGGCTGATGGCTTGTCCATGCCCCTAATTATTTTGACTGGATTCATTACCACGCTGGCGATTTTAGCAGCTTGGCCTGTCACCTTCAAGCCCAAGCTATTTTTCTTCTTGATTTTGGCGATGTATGGCGGTCAGATTGCCGTGTTCGCTGTCCAGGATATGTTGTTATTTTTCCTGGTGTGGGAACTGGAACTAGTACCGATATACTTTCTGCTGTCGATTTGGGGAGGCAAAAGGCGGCAGTATGCGGCGACTAAATTCATTTTATACACCGCCGGCGGTTCGCTGTTTATTTTGCTGTCTGCCCTGACAATGGGATTTTACGGCGATACGGTGACATTCGACATGCGAGCGATCGCCTTAAAAGATTTTGCCCTGAATTTCCAACTTGCCCTCTATGCTGGCTTCCTGATTGCCTACGCCGTCAAGTTGCCGATTATTCCCTTGCACACCTGGCTACCTGATGCCCACGGTGAAGCTACAGCCCCCGTACACATGTTATTAGCAGGCATTCTCCTGAAAATGGGCGGTTACGCCTTAGTTCGGATGAATGCTCAAATGCTGCCTGATGCCCACGCTTATTTTGCACCAGTGTTGGTAGTTTTGGGGGTAGTTAATATCATCTACGCTGCTTTGACATCCTTTGCCCAGCGAAACCTGAAGCGAAAAATTGCCTACTCCTCAATTTCTCACATGGGCTTTGTGATGATTGGTATCGCCTCCTTCACCGATTTGGGATTGAGTGGGGCAGTATTGCAAATGGTTTCCCACGGGTTAATTGGGGCGAGTTTGTTCTTCCTTGTTGGGGCAACTTACGATCGCACCCACACCCTAATGTTGGATGAAATGGGCGGTGTCGCTAAGAGAATGCCGAAGATTTTCGCCATGTTCACCACCTGTTCAATGGCTTCTTTGGCATTGCCAGGGATGAGCGGTTTCGTGGCAGAATTGATGGTATTTGTGGGCTTTGCTACTAGCGATGCTTATAGCTCTACCTTCAAAGTGCTCGTGGTGTTCTTGATGGCAGTGGGAGTGATTTTAACTCCGATTTATCTGCTGTCGATGTTGCGAGAAATTTTCTACGGTAAAGAGAACGAGGAATTAGTTTCTCACCAAGCTTTGATAGATGCGGAACCCCGTGAAGTATTTATCATTGCTTGTTTGTTAATTCCAATTATTGGTATTGGTTTCTATCCCAAATTGCTGACTCAAATGTACGACGCTACAACTGTACAATTGACGGCAAGATTGCGTGATTCCGTGCCGACATTAGCACAGCAACAAGACGACGCACTAAAGGTTTCTTTGAGTGCGCCGGAAATTGGTAATTAAGTTGCGATCACTAGTTTAGTTGAAATATTTATTGCTTTGAGGGCGGGTTTTCTACCTGCCCTTTTTTATGTACATTACTTAGATAGTTTAAATATTCAAAATTCTTCTATTTTTTTCTAATGCCAAGAAGGTTTCCTCACCTTTGTAGAGAATATTAATTTGTCCTCCAAACACATCATCAATAGCCAAAAACTTCTTACCCTCTATTTTTTCAAATTCGCAACCCACTATGATTCTAGAAATATTTCCAATATCAATATAATTAGCCGTACTTATCTGTTCAACACCCGTTAATCGGATGAAAAGATAGGGTTCACCGACGGTAATGCTTTTTTTGATTTCATCAGGTAACCAAACAGAATCCCAGTCAATAGCTAAAGTTATGGCTTGTTCATATCCAATGTTATAGAAAATACCTATCCAATAAGAATCATGTAATGTATATTGTTCATTAAAATCTCCAAAACTCATATTTTTGCCTGACTGCCAAGGTAAGCAATTATTAATTATGTCTTGAGAAAGCCAACTTGGGTAATAATTTTCTATCAAATTAAACAGCTCTATTTTTTAAGCTTTTTTGGAGGGATTTGCAAGATGAACTTGGCTAATCAAAATATATAGCAATCCTAAATGATTCATTAAACTTTTCTATTTGTTATCTTCGGGGTTAAGGTTAAAACTCTTTGTCCAAGTCAACCTCTGATTTAGTAAACTAGAAAAACTCATCGAACTAAGTCCAAAAAATCCTGTATGGGGTAAGTGAGTAGATGTATTTTTTACAGGTTTCATAAAAATAGATTTTAAGCTGATTGATTTGTTTGCAACCAGTTAAGTAAATCTTCCATAGCAGTAAAATCTAACAAAGCTTCGCCAAGGGTTTCTAATTGATTTAAAGAAAGAGATTGGATGCGTTTTTGTAATTCTGGTGATAATTCTCCCACTCGTCTTTGTAGTAATTTTAAAATAAGCCGTTGTTCACCTTCTTGTTTTCCGCGCTCGTAGCCGATGCGCTCACCTGTAGTTACATATCTCATAGTCCGCTCCTGCTCAAATTGTTTAAACTCTTCCCAAAACTGATTTTCTAATGCCTTTGGTAATATCATAACCCAATCGATAAATCGATATAGATTACGAATATCCTGCTCTTCTAAGCCCAAATCATATAGTCTGCGAATTAAGCTAAATTTCCATATTTTGCGTTGTTCGGGTGATGAGCGTGTCTGCTGCGTTTTCAAATGCGCCATGACGACAGTTGCAAATGGATTATCACTATTTTCTAACTCGTGAAAGCGATTTTCGTAATCTAAAAGTTTAACACTACCAAATTCAAAATTTAAGCGAGTATTGGGATAATTGTAACTGTAATTGCTTGGTCGCCATTCACGGTTTGGATCACAGAGAATTGCAAGGCTAATCGCTGGTCGATCGATCTGTAACAATTCCCGAACTTCAACTACTACTGTACTCAAAATCGTATTTAGATCCAGCGAGTTGCGAATTTGACTAGATAGACGAGTTTTAAGAATTTTTTCTCGCTCAACTAGCTTTCGCAATTCAAGTTCAGATTGCCTTAACTCTAGCTGGGCCATATTACGATTGACACTAGCTCTTGCTAGTAGCTAAGAACCAATGCCAGTTAATCCTACTAAGCCAGCATATAGCAGTAGCAATTGACTCAAAAATCGGTTTGATTTGGTTGTCAGCGTTTCTGGTGATACCCATGAAACAATCTTCCAGTGATAGGATTTAGGATCAATTTGATTTTGGCTTGGTGCAAAAGCCTGTTCTGCTCCGGTACTAGATTTTTGCCCTTCGACAAGTGGGTAGACTGTAGTAAAAGTGAATATTCCTTCAGCAGTTTGGAATTGTCCCGATTCTTTTTGAGAAATCTGCTGCCATGCCTGGGGAAAAGCTTAGCCAAAAGTGCGGTTTTTGCGATTGGGAAACATAAATCCCCATTCATCCTCAGGCTTCGCCCCTTTTAACCAGTAGCCATCGGCATTCAGTAACATTCCCTGGCTAGAGGCGTTAGCGAAAGCTTGATTAAAATTGTCCAGCAGTTTTGTGCCGAAATAATTTAACACTACAATGCCTCGTTTCTCTCCACGGCGATCAAAAACGGGAGTGCCAAAGCGGATCATTGGCTTCAAAGGTTGTTCAACCTGACCTCGTTCGATATTGAGGTCAAGGGGAGAGACAAATACTTGTCCTTGGTTTAACCGCAAGGTGTCATTAAACCAGTAGCGCTTGGCTTGAACTTGCAGTTTTTCTTCGGGGACAATCGCAGGTTCACCCTTGTTAAAGTTGACTCTGACAACTTCCTTACCCGATCGATCCAAAAAGCGAATTTGGTCGTAAAGTTTTTTATATCCAGAAAATAATAAAAGTTCTTGGGAAAGTGCCTGTTGTTGTCCATTTACTCCCTCTAAAACTCTTTGTAGCTCGTTTTGTTTAGAGATAACCATCAAATCTGAGACAACCGAGTGAAAGTCTCCGCTGATGACTTTAGTTTCTAAATCTACCTTACGGAGTTCATTTGTTTTGAGCAGAACTTGCTCGGTTTGTACCTGTTGGTAATAGATAGTCCCAATAACAACCCCAACTAACGCTGATAATGGCAAAAAAACCGTTAGAAAGTGTCTGATTAAAATTCGTGAATGGATCTGTGGTGACATATCTGATACTTAGGTACAACTCAAAGAGCGGGCTGAAAATTAGCTAATTTCCAGCTGCGCCACGTTTTCTGAGTCAAGGTTGAGAAAAGACTTTTTCTCCTGGTAGGTATAGGTAATCAGCCCAGCTACCAAATTCACCATGAAATTGAATACTCTGCGACTTCTGGAATGTTCTAGTTGAACAATGTTCCGCCCTTTTTTGCTATTGTCAGTTAGACACTCTGAGAATCAGTACCGAAAAAGCACGAATCTGATGTAAAGATTTTACACTTATGAGTATTTTGATACTGAGAAGAAAGATACAAGGCGATGTCTACGCCTACGCTAAAAATGCTTCTTTATTCTTGCGCTGCGATCGCACATCAATAGATTACGTACAATCTATCTAGAATCAGATTTGGCAAAACCGCTCATGTTAAACTACAATCCACTCCATTGTTTGCCATCTTCCGAAGAACTACCCGACTCAGATGATACTGCTGTGGATAATGAACTCCAAAATTTAATTCCCGGCTTGCTGAAAACGACATTGGCTTTGGTTTGGTGCGATCGCTGGGATTGGTTTTTTGGTGTTGATATGGGTATTTATTATCACCCTGACAAACCAGCTATTGTCCCTGATGGATTTCTCAGTTTAGGAGTTAAACGCTTCGTTGATGAGGATTTACGCCTAAGTTATGTGCTGTGGGAAGAAAAGCAACTGCCAATTTTAGCGCTAGAAGTTGTTTCTCAAATATATCGAGAAGAATATAGCATCAAGAAAGAATTTTATGCCAAAGATTTAGGAATTTTGTACTACGTTGTATATAGTCCTCTGCGGCGTAAAAAGTCGCCTTTGGAAGTGTATCGCTTAGTCGATGGGGAATATATCTTAATGTCAGGAAATCCCGTTTGGCTACCAGAAATTGGTTTAGGAATTGGGCGAGAACGAGGAATTTATCAAGGTATAGTACGGGAGTGGCTGTACTGGTATGACGAAGAAGGGCAAAGATTGCTAACACCAGAAGAACGCATTAGGGAAGCGGAAGAACGCACAGCTTTTGAAGAACAGCGACGGGTGGAAGCAGAGCAAAAAGTGAAAATGTTAATTGAAAGATTAAATGCGTTAGGTGTCGATCCAGAAACTTTGTTATAGATTCACCAGATTTTCTAATTTTTGCTGTCTTAATGTTAATTAGCTTCCTGGTTAGGGAATTATATCTATAAAGTAACTCATAGCTTGACGGTAAAAATCTTCATGACTGGTTGCTCAATAAATATATTTACCAAAACCTTCATCAAAAAATGGAAGTTAAATTAGGATTTGGAGCAGTCCCAAAACCTCAATATGTCTTTGTCAGTAAAGAATCCGATCACTGCTGGTATATGCTTGCTGAAGATGAAAAACGCATCCCAATATATGATAGAGCTTTGACTGGGGTAATTACAGAGATAGAAGTTAATAAAAAGGTTGAAACTAAATTCGGGCCAGTTGAAAAGAACGATTTATATATTTTGGCAGACAAACCTTATATTATCCGTTCAGGTAGCGACTCCTTATTTTCCAAAAGTTTATTGTTATCTTTAGATGCCCTTACTTATAAAGAATTGTGTAATCCACTAACGATAGCCGTTAGCCCTGGAGAGAGTAATGTAGTTTTTTGCAAAATTTATGATCCAATAACTTATCGTTCTGTAGGTGTTAGTTGGGATGGACATAAGGAATTAGATTGGCAAGCTTTAGGACAAAGACTAAGTTTAAAAATTAATAAGATTCATAATTTTAATCAAGATAAAAATAAATCTCAATCAGAAGCAAGTGACAATATAAAAACGGTTGAACCTCGTGATGTTTTTATAGCTCAAACTGACACATATTTAGCTCAATTAAATTGGACTCCAGAGCAGGGAAGGGAGTATTTGCAGCAAAAATATGGCAAGCGCTCGCGCTCATAACTCACTGATACAGAAATTCTGGACTTCATTGATTACCTGAAGCTACAACTAACCCAAAACTGCCCAACTTAGCTGCTGTTGGGTTAGTGTGCGATAACTGCGATTCCCCTATTGCTACACTGAGATGCTAGGCTGAAATAATTGCGATCGCAGAATTAGAGTTAAATAAAAGTACCCGATATTAAAATACTTGCATGAACTCAAGGGTTGATTTCTTGACTCGCATTACTCAAACTCCTGGTCAGTGTGGTGGTCGTCCTTGTATTCGAGGCATGAGGATTCGTGTTAGTGACATTTTAGAAATGTTGGCTGAGAATGTCAGTGTTTCTGAGATTTTAGAGGATTTTCCCGATCTCGAACTCGAAGATATCCAAGCCTGTCTATTGTTTGCAGCACGGCGAACAGACTTTCCTCGATTGACAGCATGAAAATTTTGATTGATGCTCAGTTGCCTCCTACATTAGCACTTTGGCTGACTGAGACTTTTGACGTAGAGGCTACTGCCCTACGAGAGCTTGGATTACGAGATGCTAAAGATGTGGAAATTTTTGAGTCAGCACGAGTCGCTAAGGCGGTAATCATGACCAAAGATAGCGATTTTGTTGACTTGGCCTGTCGTTTAGGAATACCACCTCAAATTCTTTGGCTGACTTGTGGTAATGTCACAAATCGCAATTTGCAGCGACTACTTGCCATCGCTTTACCTGATGCAATAGAACGACTGCGGCAAGGAGAAGCAATTGTAGAAATTAGCAGTAGTTCATAAGTAAATTGCTCAACTCATACCAGTGGTACTGGGAAAATCAACTGTGACTACATCACCAGGATTAAATGTTACTAAACTGTCTCTTCACTTTCAGGGAAAATTGAAGCTGCGTAATGTAACGAGAATGATGCTAAATCAAGCTGATCTTCGCGTTGGCTAGCAACTTCTAAGCAGACTTGAATCGCATCTTGCAGCATTTCTAATAGATGTTCGTAGCTGTCTCCCCAAGTGTGACATCCTGCTAGGGCAGGTACAGAACCACAACATACACCGTCTTCTTGCCAGATAACTGCTTTAATTTTCATTACCAATCATCTCCACAAGATTGCGACTAATATTCTAGCGTCAAGCCGAGTGCGTAGGCGTAGCCCGTCGTAGACATCGCTTGTCCATTGCATTGAGGTGTTAGCCTCCCTGTGATCGCACTCAACACGAAAAAGATTGACAACTGCATTCATCGCAGTATCAAATTTATACCTTCTGAATGTTTATTAGTTAGTATCTCAGGGAATTATAAGTATAAGGTGATGCCTTGTTTTAATGTTAAACCCGTAGACAAGTACTAACCAAATACTAATCACATCAGGAGTATTTCATGATTCCACTGATTTTGGGTGCTATTGCTTTAGGAACTGCTGCTTTCGGAGCAGTAAAAGGTGCTGAAGGTTTTGGGAATATGAATGAAGCGAAGGAAATTGGTGAACGTGCCCAAAACCGTCACTCCTATGCAGTCAGTGAGTTGAAAGCAGACTGGGAGGCGACTAACGAGCTTGCAGAAGAGTATGGTCAACTTCAGCTTGATGTGATGATGACTACAGTTGGGCGCTTTCTTGACTTTATTGAACGAAATATTGGTAAATCAAAACAAAGCGAGAAGGAGTTTTTAGAAGGGCTGGAAGGAATTTCAGTTCAGCAGATTAAGGAGTACAAAGCTGCCGCATTAGAAGCTGAACAGTTTTTCAACGGTGGCACTAAGGCGATTGGGGCAGCAGCAGCAGGATATGGTGGTGCAATGAGTCTTGCTACCTCTGTAGGAGTAGCCAGTACTGGGACACTTATAGGAGGACTTAGCGGTGCAGCAGCCTGGAATGCAACTCTCGCATGGTTGGGCGGTGGCTCATTAGCTGCTGGCGGTGGAGGTATGGCTCTTGGTTCTCTTGTGTTAGGTGGTATTACCGTTGGCCCCGCTGTTCTTATTGGAGGCTTTGTGCTTGCTGGTGAAGGCGAAAAAGCATTGACAAAGGCATGGGAGTACAACGCTGAAGTCAACACTGCAATCGTTAAAATTGAAGCAGCAAAAGACTTTATGCAACAAGTAAAACGGCGGATTACTGAGTTACAAGGTGTATTTGAATGTCTGAATAAATCTGCTATTTTAGGTCTTCAAGAACTTGAATCTTTACCATCATTCGACAAAAACAGGGACGCTAGTAAGTTTCAAAAAGTCGCACTTTTTGTTAAAGCACTTGCAGAAATCATGAAAACTCCTGTTTTAGATAGTGAAGGGCAGTTGAATCCTGTTACTGCGAATATACAAGCCAAATATCGTACTTTGTGAGGTAATTAGGAATGTCGACAAAAAAGTTACCACAGTAGTCAAGGAATTTATCAATCCTGCCGAATGCTTACAGCAAATGGTTTCAGCCTATACTGAATATAAAATAATTGCCGAACAAGAACAGACAAAGAGACGAGAGATTGAAGCTTGGGAAAACGAAACAATCACCAAGATTAATGCCCAGCGAGAGTTACTTATGGCGTATCTAGATCGCTCTTTTGATGAACGTGCAGAAAACTTTCGCGCTTTGTTTGCTGTTGTTGATAATGCGATCGCATCTGGCAATAATGATCAATTAGCCCTTACCTTAAATTCAATCACAGAAATTGCTAAATCAAGCCCTTTCAAAGACCTTGCAAATTTAGCTTCTGTTCGCGCCGCCCTAGATGATCCAGATCACGAATGGACATTTTGATTTTATAACAGCGCGATCGCTCTCCCAAAACTTTCTAAAAAGCCTGCCAGCGTAGGCTTTTTTCATGTACTGCAAAACTTCCAGGCTAGAGGCGCTCTGAGATCATAGCGATCGCCACTACCCACACAGTCACAAATAAAGTTATTAAATATCGCTTGCTTCCGTTAGCCAGTCTTCATCCAACACTAACTCTACAGAATATGGGCACTCTTCTGGAAACACGGATACAAGTATCCCAATTTGCTTGACTGCTTGACGACGCGCCCTTTGATAACTTTCCTGAAGTTGCTCTGTAGGATAGCTCTTAAGACTAGGACTATCTTCTATTGCTAACTCAATTTGAGTGCGAGAATCAGTGATGGAATCGAGCCAACTATCTGAGCGATGCTGGGGTTGATATTGCCACTTGAGCAGATGCAAGAGTAAGCGAGTTAGTTGACTGGCAATACCCCGCCGTTCACTTTTGCCCAAGCCTTCAACCTCTTCAATCAGATGTTCTACATCAACTTCATGCCAGCGATGCGATCGCAATAGTTGGGCTGTCTGCTCAATCCACAAGTTAAAATCTGCTTTATAAGTTGCGCTCATAGCCGTTCTCGATCGGCTGCATAGCTTAGACAAGCTAAAATATCCTCTTGTGTCAAATAAGGAAAGTCATCAAGCACTTCCTCGTAGCTCATGCCAGAGGCAAGATAAGATAAAACATCGTATACAGTAATTCGCATCCCTCGAATACAAGGCTTACCACCTCGTTTTCCTGGTTCGATTGTAATAATGTTTTGATACTGCACAGCTATTCAAACCTCAAAAGTCTTCATCATCAACAAAAAACTCCGCATCCTCTTCCAATCGAGAATTACGCAGCCCAATGCCAGCAAGTCCCCACAGAGGTTGCAGCAGTGCCATACCAATTAACCCTATACCGGCACTAAAAGCTAGCACTAAACCCATTGGTATCTGAATCGATTGGAATGTTAAGAATTTTAACGATACGGGTGTGGCATTTTGGACAGAAATAATTGCGATCGCGATTACCCAAACCGCTACAACTAGAGATGTCAAAAAAGGAGCGAAAGTTTTCATATCTTAATAAAATTTATGAGTTAATAATTCTTAACTCATAACTCCTAACTTTGAATTATTAAACTGCAAGTGTTTCTAGTTTAGCAATGGCACTCTCCAACTCTTGAGCGATTTGGGTGAGTTTTTCGGGAGTGTTGGTTTCTAGGTAGACGCGCACCAGTGGTTCTGTACCGGAAGGACGCAATAAAATCCAGCTACCTTCTTCTAAATAGAGCTTAATACCGTCTTTACGCCCCACTTCCTTGACTTTAATTCCTGCTACTTCTCTAGGTGGATTTTTGGTAAAGGAGTCGATGACGGCGGTTTTGTGCGCCTCTGTGAGGTGCAAGTCTAGGCGGTTGTTGTAAAGTGGGCCATCGGCTTCAGCGATCGCTTCCTTAACGAGTAGACTTAAAGGCTTACCTTCATAAGCGATCGCTTCTGCCACCAGCATATCGGCTAATATCCCATCTTTTTCGGGAATATGCCCAATAATACTCAAACCACCTGATTCCTCTCCACCGATTAATACAGCAGTTTCCCGCATTTTTTCGCCGATGTATTTAAAACCAACTGCTGTTTCGTAAATTTGCAGCCCATTTTTCGCAGCGAAATTATCCAGCAGGTGGGTTGTCGCCACAGTGCGGACTATCGCGCCGGTTTTACCTTTATTTTTGATTAAATGACGTGCTAGAAGTAGCAGCACAGTATTGGGAGTGAGGACGGTTCCTTGTTCATCAACGATACCAAAGCGATCGCTATCTCCATCTGTCGCCAAGCCCAAATCAGCGCGATCGCGAACTACTGCTTCCACTAACTCAACTAATTGTTCTCCTTTGGGTTCAGGCATTCCACCCCCAAATAAAACATCTCTCCAATCGTGGAAACTTTCTAGTTGAACGCCACTATGTTGCAAAACTTCATCTAAATAGCCGCGAGAGGTAGAATACAAAGCATCGTACTTTACCTTTAAATTAGCGCTTCTGATCTTTTCTACATCAAGTAGAGTGTAGATAAATTTCAGATAATCTGGTTTCGGATCGAAAATTGAAATTGAACCTGATGGGTTGTTCCCAGGCAATTCATCCGATGCACCTTCTATATTTGCCACAATAGTATCAGTAATCTCTGGAGTGGCAGGCCCAGCATAATCGGGTATATATTTAATTCCACAGTAAGGTGCTGGATTATGGCTAGCAGTAAACATTAACGCCCCAGCGGAATTTAGGTGACGGGCATTGTAGGCAATTACTGGTGTAGGGCAATCCCGATCGGTAATTTTTACAGTCCAACCCAAATCTGCTAATACTTGGGCCGCTGTTTGGGCAAACTGGTCAGCTAAAAAGCGAGTATCGTAGGCAATAAGTACTGGTCTATTTTTTGTGTAGGCTGTATCCAAGTAAGTGGCGATTGCCCTTGTTACTTTTCTCACATTGGGGAAAGTAAAGTCATCGGCAATAATCCCTCGCCAGCCATCGGTACCAAATTTTATCTTGCTAGACATTTTTGCCACTTGCTCCGGTACATTATCAGTACTATAAAAGCTTCCCGCAAAGCTTGTGTGGCAGCAAGTATCCTCCGAAGTTCTTTTCTAGGGAAGTCTTAGTTTAAACTTCTCCCCACCGTATTTTCTCTCACTGTTTCTGAGCAATGTCAACCCCCGATCGACCTTTTGCCAGTTATCACCTTTGGTCTCTAGTTGCCCCAGCGACTGGGCAAGAACGCTGGCATTGCCAGATGAGACGGGGGTTTATCAAAGCACGGCAACACGAACCACAAGTCAAAGCGCTTTTAACACAAGCCACTGCACCCCAGCGGATTGGCATACTAGCTCAAAAAGGCGTTTACGAGTTTCATCATCACAGGCATCTGTTGAAGCAAGCAGATGGTGTAGAAAGAGTTGCCCAGCTACTAAAATTAGGCAACTCAAGCGTTCAAGTCCAGCAACGCGTGCTGCAAATTTTGCAAAAATATCACGATTCGCCGTTGCTTTTGGATAAAGATATTATCCAATTAACACCGGGTGATGAAGGCTTTCCTAAACCGATAGTAGTTGAACAAGAAGATTATTGCTTTCGCTTATACGCGGCTATGGACTGCGTTTTTATTGAGTCTGATAGCACTTTACATATTTTGGATTTCAAAACTGGTAAATCAGCTTTTGACAAACGACAGGCATTAGTTTACTTGTTAGCTGCTCGTTATCTTTACCCTGGACGAGAAGCTGTTGCATCATTTTATAATTTAGAAATATGTAAAAAGTCAGATTTAATTAGTATTAATAATAGTGAATTAGAATCATTAAAATTCGAGTTGGCGAATATTGCCCACAAACACCAGCACGATTTGCAAAAATATCAAGAAGAAACTAGTAACTTCAGTAAAATATTTCCTCCTAATCCTGGCTCTCACTGTCGCTTTTGCCCATTCAACTCGATTTGTGAATTTGCTGATTTTAAGCAGCATCAATCATATCCATTACCTAGTTTAAGAGTTAATAGCTAATTGTTTTACCTGTTTATCTCGGTTCAATTTTCAAAACAATCTACTAGCTAAATTCAATTAGGGTAATTAGCATAAATAATCTTACTAGACTTCTCCAAAAGATTAAATAGAAGCCAGCTATGTATATAGACAAGTCATCAATTACTTGTCTTCATTCATTCCTAAACAGGTATCTAAGTGGTCTAATTCGACTAGGATTTCAGGTCAGTCATAGTCTAAAATAATTATTTTCTATTCTGTAGATGAGTATAATGAAGTAATAATCGAATAGAGTATTTCAGCATTTCTACTGACTTAAAATAACACAGTGTTTTTCGATCCAAGCGATTACATTCGATTTAACCTGTGCAGTCTCCGGTTTTGTACTCTCCTTGCAAGTAGCCAAAAATACAGCCTCTAGTAAAGTGGGGAGTACAGACGCGATTAATCGCGTCTGTATGGAGATGGGAAAGTAGGCAAAGCATAACTCATGCTTAATGCCCTTCAGTAGTGCTGAGTTGGGAATCTCACTTCTTTACTCAGGACGGGCTAAACGCCCCGAATAAAGCTAAGGAAACTGTTTTTTCAATGCCCAATGCCCTAATTCAAAAGTCTGGTAATTCTTTAAGAATTGTGAACCGGATATGATTAATCGCCAAATCACCGATGGGGATATCTTCTTTGGTTAGCCGCGCACCTTGACTTGTCACGGTTTCAAAGGTGATACCTTTACCAATTTCAATGTGATACCAGCACAAGCCCATAAAAAAGCGCGTCGGATAAGGCCCACCTTCACTCACATCGTCAGGATTTGATTCCATTGGCAACCAGCCAAAATTTGGGACGTAGAATTCCAGCCAAACATGATTAAAGTCGGGTTGTAACGGCACTCCTAGTAAGTCACTATGGGCAGGACATTTGTACCTGCCTACGGTGCGGCAGGGGATGCCATTTAAACGGCATAGGGCAAGTAAGACGCCGACATATTCGCCACAGGAACCAACGCCCCGTTCTAAAACTATATCTGGTGAGTCAATATAAGGTTTTATACCGTATGACAACTGATCGTAAACGTAGTTACGGATGCTATACATTTTCCGCAGCACATTAGTTTCAGAACCAATCGCTTCTCTGGCAGCACGGCGAACAATGGTAGTGTCCATTGCTAAATCGTCGTCATCCACTAGGTAGCGTGTTTGTAATTCTGGGGATAGTTCAGGTATATCTTCAACATCTCTGGGTGTGATGCGATACTTAATTCCTCGAACTTCCAAAAGTGCTTTCCAGCCAAATATATGCCGTTCTCCTGGAGCAAGAGAATCAAATTTGAAGACTGCTACACGTTGCCCCTCTATCACTTCTTCAGTGAAGGGTATACCGATGGGTTCAACGTGTTTCACCTTTTGACGCTCAGTTTCCGATGGTAGGGCGATGCGCCATTCTACGTCAGGTAAATAAACCTCGTCTAAGGGTGCAATTTCCTCAGCATAAGACATTTCAATGAGATAGCCATTAGAGAGGGCGTAGCGCTTATCTGGTTGGTAATGATAATACAGAGGGTGAATAAAAGTGCGATCGCGGAACGTTAACTCATGACTCGGATCGGCATTGGGGTTGTCCCGAATATAAGGCTCCTCTGAGGCGTAAGCGACGTAAATACTTTCTTTACCTGTTTCGCTATTTTTATGGATTGCTATGCCTGTAGGACATTCAAAGGGTGTCAGGACACTGAATTTCAGTTCACCTGTAGCCCTGTCCATCGCGTAAACTGATTGTTCGGTGCGATCGCAAATCCATAGCATTTCTTGGGTAACAGTCAAATTCTCTATCCCAACTCCAGGGGCATAAAATCTGGTAATCTCTTTTCGCGTTTCGCGGTCAAAAACCAGAATATAGCCCAGCCTTTGGCAACTGACATAAACTGTTGTTTCCCAAACAGCAACGCCGTCAGCCGGATAAGGCAATGTCACAAAATGTTCTAGACCCAAAGCATTGAGCTGACACAAGTAAACACTATTTTCTCGGCTCACCCACAGGGTATCTTCCCAGGCTGCTAGACCAGTGACATCGGTAAATTCTTTAACTTGATGAGCATTGAGAATTTTGCTGTTGTCAGAGGTGGGATCAATCTCCAGTAGATGCCCTTTAATACTGTCAATGGCAATCAGTCTATCTTTAATGAAAGTAATGCCACACAGGGTAGCAGCAGTAAGCGGTCGAATTGTTTTTTGCCCAAACATCTGGCTTGCGGTCGTGGGGAGTGCAAAACTCATATTAAGCATATTTATTCAATGGTTTAGCACGCCTAAGCAATTCAAAATTCAAAATTCGTCTTGAAAAGTTTGCTAAATCGGGAAACCCTACTGGCACGCTAGTTCGCTTGTGCGGGTAAATACACAAGCGACTGGCTCAACTTTCCACAAAATTAAAAATGGAGAAATGCAATCGTGCCATGCATCCTGGCTATTGACTACGGAATGTAAATGAAAGCAATGGCAGCCTCAAATTAACTGTGGCATCTGCTTTGTAACAAAGCTTTAAAGCTCTATTCCTCACAATTATCGATATAATGTGTTCCGAAAAACTCTTTCGTGAGAAATAATACTATGTCAAAAAAGAAGAAATTTACAAATGTTAAGAATTACATATACATTCATACAACTGGGCCACAGCCTTAATGTAACTTTAGGAGATGGTTTTCCAGCCATCACTAAATTATGATCGAATTTTGTAACCATTTGCTGTGACCTACACGATGTCTGCTAATTCTCTGCCTGAAGGTGCCGCCGTTTGGCATAGTTTAGAAGTTGATAAAGCGCTAGACCTGCTCGATAGTAATGCAGACAGCGGCTTAACACCCCAAGAAATTCAACAGAGGTTGCAAAAATACGGCCCCAACGAACTTGAAGAAACTGCTGGCCGTAGTGCTTGGGAAATTTTGCTGGATCAGTTCAAGAACATTATGTTGTTGATGCTGATTGGCGTAGCTCTGATTTCTGGGTTTTTAGACGTAATGCGTTTGCAGTCGGGCGGTTTAAAGCCCGGTGAAGTGCCATTTAAAGATACGATCGCTATTTTAGCAATTGTCATCCTCAATGGCATACTCGGCTACGTCCAAGAAAGCCGCGCCGAAAAAGCCCTGGCTGCTTTGAAAAAAATGACTTCTCCCTTAGTGCGGGTGATCCGCGACGCCAGACTGGTGGAGATAGCAGCCAAGGAACTAGTTCCAGGGGATGTAATGCTGCTGGAAGCGGGGATGCAGATAGCCGCAGATGGACGCTTGATCGAACAGTCTAATTTACAAGTGCGTGAGTCGGCGTTGACTGGTGAAGCCGAAGCGGTGAATAAACAGGCATCACTAAAATTGCCGGAGGACACATCATTAGGCGATCGCTTAAATGTCGTCTTTCAAGGAACTGAAGTAGTCCAAGGACGCGGTAAGGTTCTGGTGACGAACACCGGCATGACTACAGAACTGGGTAAAATTGCTGCGATGTTGCAGGCGGTGGAAAGTGAACCTACGCCTTTACAGCAGCGGATGACTCAACTGGGTAATGTCCTAGTTACAGGTTCTTTAATTCTCGTGGCGATTGTCGTCGTTGGCGGTGTTATCAAGGACGGAGGTTTTAAAAACATCCAAGAACTCTTGGAAGTTTCCTTGAGTATGGCGGTTGCTGTGGTTCCAGAAGGTTTACCAGCTGTAATTACCGTCACCTTGGCACTGGGAACCCAGCGAATGGTGCGCCAAAACGCCTTGATTCGCAAATTGCCAGCAGTGGAAACGTTGGGTTCTGTAACAACCATCTGTTCTGATAAAACCGGCACCCTGACTCAAAATAAAATGGTGGTGCAATCGATTTCCACCAATAACAAAACTTTTCGCGTCACTGGCGAAGGTTATGCTCCCACAGGGGACTTTCAGTTAAATGGTCAAAAAATTTCCCTAGAGGAGTCTCCAGAAATCTCCGCGTTATCAGTCGCCTGTGCTGTTTGTAATGACTCTGTGTTGCAAAAAGAACAAGGTGAATGGGCAATTTTGGGAGATCCTACAGAAGGGGCATTAATCACCCTGGCGGGAAAAGCGGGAATTGAAAAAGACCAGTGGAACAGTAAGTTACCTCGCGTTGCGGAGTTCCCCTTTTCCTCGGAACGGAAGCGGATGAGCGTGATTGCTCAGGTGCAGCAAGTAGCCACAGGTGAAGCATCTTCGAGGGGTATTGACCCAGCGATCGCCGGTTTTCTCCAATCGGAACCTTATTTAATGTTTACCAAAGGTTCTCCAGAGTTAACCTTGGCACGTTGCACTCAGATTCATTTGGGTAATGACACGGGTACTGTAACCGAAGCACAACGCCAGCAAATTTTGGCAGAAAATGACCTGATGGCGAGTAAAGGTCTACGGGTGCTAGGTTTTGCCTACAAACCCCTGGCGGAGATTCCACCGGAAGGTTCAGACGAGGCATCTGAGCAAGGCTTAGTATGGCTGGGATTGGTGGGAATGCTAGATGCGCCACGCCCAGAAGTCAGGGCAGCTGTGCAAGAGTGTCGAGAAGCAGGTATTCGCCCAGTGATGATTACTGGCGACCACCAATTAACAGCACGAGCGATCGCAACCGATTTAGGAATTGCCCAAGAAGTCGATGCCTCCGGCAACCCCTCCGGTGTACGCGTTCTCACAGGTCAAGAATTGCAACGGATGACTGACCAGGAATTAGAGCAAAACGTTGACCTGGTGAGCATCTATGCCAGAGTTTCCCCAGAACACAAACTGCGAATTGTCCAAGCACTGCAACGTCGGGGTCGATTTGTGGCGATGACAGGCGATGGTGTTAACGATGCTCCAGCCCTCAAACAAGCTGACATCGGTATTGCAATGGGCATTACTGGCACTGATGTCAGTAAAGAAGCCAGTGACATGGTGTTACTTGATGACAACTTCGCCACCATTGTCAGCGCTACCAAGGAGGGCAGAGTTGTTTATACCAACATCCGCCGCTTTATTAAATACATCCTCGGCAGTAACATTGGTGAAGTTCTTACAATTGCAGCCGCACCCTTAATTGGCTTGGGAGGCGTTCCTCTTACTCCCTTACAAATTTTGTGGATGAACTTGGTGACAGACGGTTTACCAGCCTTGGCATTAGCTGTGGAACCTCCAGAACCGGATGTCATGCAACGTCCGCCTTTTAGTCCCCGCGAAAGTATTTTTGCTAGGGGATTGGGTTCTTATATGATTCGCATTGGCATCATTTTTGCCATTATCAGTATTGCCTTGATGTGGTGGGCTTATCAACATACCCATGCTGCTGGGTATCAGGGCGATCCCGAAACTTGGAAAACAATGGTATTTACAACCTTGTGTATCGCCCAAATGGGTCATGCGATCGCCATTCGCTCCAACAACCGATTGACCATTGAGATGAATCCCTTCTCTAATATCTTTGTCCTAGCGGCTGTTGTCGTCACCACGATTTTGCAGTTGATGCTAGTTTATGTCCCACCTCTGCGAGATTTCTTTGGTACTCACTACCTGAATATGCAAGAATTGGGAGTTTGTATTGGCTTCAGTGCCTTAATGTTTGTCTGGATTGAAGCGGAGAAAATATTTTTGCGGATTATGGGCAAGAAGGCTGTGTAAATTGGTCATTGGGCATAAGAGGCAGAGGTGCCGAGGGGCAGAGGGGCAGAGGGGAAAAACTTACTGCAATTTCTCCCCTGCTCCCCTGCTCCTCTGCTCCCCTGCTCCCCTGCTCCCCCGCCTCCCTTGCTCCCCACTTTCCACCATGTACCTCAAAACTCTAAACCTCCGACAATTTCGCAATTATCAAGACCAAAAGGTTGAATTTACAGCTGCCAAAACAATTTTGGTAGGTAATAACGCTCAGGGAAAGTCGAATTTGTTGGAGGCGGTGGAGTTGCTGGCAACATTGCGATCACACCGCATAACCCGCGATCGCGATTTAGTTCAAGAAGGGGAAGCCATAGCCCAAATTGATGCCACCCTTGAGCGACAAACAGGTGTTAGTGATTTAACTTTAACCCTGCGCCGCAATGGTCGCCGTAGTGTTGCTCTCAATGGCGAATCTATCCGCCGTCAAATGGATTTTCTCGGCGTTCTCAATGCAGTCCAATTTTCCAGCTTAGATTTAGAACTAGTACGCGGCGGCCCAGAAGGTCGCCGCAACTGGTTAGATACACTCTTAATTCAACTTGAACCAGTTTATGCTCACATTTTGCAGCAGTATAACCATGTGTTACGCCAGCGCAATGCCTTTTTAAAACTCCATGTAGAAACGTTGGATGCAACATCTTTACACTCAGAACTGGCGGTGTGGGATGCACAGTTAGCTACCACAGGAACTAGAGTAATTAGACGACGCGATCGCGCCATCCAAAGATTAGCTCCTATTGCTAGTGCTTGGCACGCCAGTATTAGCGGCAGTACAGAAGTTTTGCAAATCAAGTATGTGCCGAATATTCCTGTAGAGGATAACCAGCCAGAAGAAGTACAGCAAGCTTTTTTAGCAAAAATTCAGCAGCGAGCGATCGCTGAAATGCACCAAGGCACTACCCTTGTTGGGCCCCATCGCGACGAAATAGAATTGACTATTAACCAGACACCCGCTCGTCAATACGGTTCTCAAGGTCAACAACGAACGCTGGTTCTAGCCTTAAAATTAGCCGAATTACAATTAATTGAAGAAGTCATCAAAGAGCCACCATTATTATTACTTGATGATGTTCTTGCCGAATTAGATTTATCCCGGCAAAATCAATTGCTTGATGCCATTCAAGACCGCTTTCAAACCCTGATTACTACCACTCACTTGGGTTCTTTTGATTCCCAGTGGTTGAACTCCTCCCAAATTCTTTTTGTGAAATCAGGAGAAATAATCCGACAGTAACTTGGTTTTTGTTTGATATAAATCTAAATTTACATTTAGTTGAGAATCGATGCCTCGGACATTTTTATTTCTCTATTGAAAAATTCAGTTTCTCTGTCCGTAATTATGAATTATTTTGATGTTTTTCTAACCTTTTAAAAACGTTGAGAACCAAAAAACTCAGCATAGCTCCGATTAATCCTAACTGCCATAAACCACAGCCAGCAGCAATTCCCAATGCAGCTGAAACCCATATAGCCGCTGCTGAGGTGAGTCCGTGAATTTCAAGTTGTTGTGATTTTTGAGAAGATTGGCGCACAATTTCTCCAGCACCGAGAAATCCTACACCAGCTGCAATCCCCTGAATCACGCGGCTAAGTGCATCAGGACTAGCTTGCAGTCCTCCTGTTTGCATGATTATCAAGGTAAATAAGGCTGAACCTAAACTCACCAGCATGTGAGTTCTTAAACCGGCTGGTTTGCGCCTAATTTGACGTTCTAAGCCGATCGTGGCTCCCATAAGCAATGCAATACATAGCCGAAAGCTGATATTCAACCAATCATTAGTTGCAAGATAGTAAGTGTTTGGCAATGCTTAGTCTGGTATAGATAACTCTATATATTAACTTAAGTGGTAATTTTTTTATAAAAATAGTACAAAAATATTTTAATCTTTTATTAATGGAGTTTAATCCAATGGGTGTAGTGCAATAGCCTATCTCATCTTTGGATTCTATCAATTCAGGAATGCTTTTTAAGCTACCAATTAATATCTTCCATTGTGAGGATTATTTTCCAAAAATATATTCTTTTGGTATATAAATTTAAGTTTGTATTGTGAAATTATGGCAACAATCATAATTTGGGCAAACTACATGACTTTTAAGTTTATCAAATAGTTTTTTGGCTACCTAAAATGAATAAGATATAAAATCATACCTTAAATTGCTAGATTTAACCCTTACACTCAATAATTAAATATGATCCCGCTATGTACAACTCGATCAAATAACTAAACCCCCGTTTTTAAGGAAGGAGGCGAAATGAAGGAGAAAATTTGATTTCTAAAGGAGTCGAATCACAGGAATACATCGTGTAATTAGCAATTAACCACTTACAAGGTTGGCAAACTCAAAATGAAGAGTGCTGAGTTCCGTTAGCGGTAGCAGGGCATTTAGCCCGGGTCTCGGCTTAGAGTTAAAAAACTGTCCACAAGGAAAGTTGCTCTTACTAAACACATAAGTTATGAGTACTTTTTAATTCACTCAGCACCCAGTACTGATTTAGGAGTCAGTGGATTAACGGCTGATAACATACCAGGAAGAAATGGCTGTGGCTACAAATAGACAACTGACAACTAAAAAATTGAGTGGATAAACTCTACTGGCTAGACCAAATTAAACTACAAGACCGCGCCAAAGTAGGTGACAAAGCATTTCACTTGAGCAAAATTATCCAGCGTGGCTATCCGGTGATGCCTGGTTTTGTGGTTTCAGCAGAAATTTTGCGACAATTTCTCGAAAATCTCAATAGTTCAGAATCATTAGTGGCTGACTTACCCCATTCTTCGTTACACCTAAATGTCACTAATTGGCGTCAACTTCAGCAGGTAGCTAGTCGCTTGCGCCAAGAAATTCTCACTGCGACTGTGCCAGAACAGTGGATAAGTACAATTTTCCAAGCAGCTAAAGAATGGCAAACTGGCTGTTTGATTCTTCGACCTACCTTGGCAGTATCAACTGCTACCCCAGGGATGAAGAATATATCGGGTTTGCTGGAGCCAGTATTTTGCCAGTGCGAACCCGAAGCGATCGCTTTGGCGTTAAAGCGTACCTGGAGCCAGATATTTCGGGCCCGAAGTCTATTATATTGGCAGCACTCAGGAATTAATCTGCAACAAATTAATCTGGCAGTTTTGGTACAACCTGTTGAGAATGCGATCGCCAGTGGCTTGCTCAGGGCTAACCCCTCTGGGTGGGAAATTGAAGCTACTTGGGGATTAGGAATTGCGATCGCTCTTGGCGAAGTCCAGCCAGATATCTACTACATTCAACCGGAAACTGGGGTTGTGCTTGAGCAACAACTAGGCAATAAAATGCTGGCTTATGGTGTTGATGATGTAGCACCTGGAGCTTTTTCGCAACCCCTGCCGAACTCAGTGCTAACAACAGATCACACTTGTCTGATTACCTATCTACTTCAGGAAGCCCAACAAAAACAGTACTCTTTACAAGAAGAATACTTACAGCAAATAATTGCTCTGGGAACTCAACTAGTAAGTGAACTAGGTAAAACCTTTACCATTAAATGGACTTTCGCCGAGCAAACTACATCTGGCAAGCTCTACATCACACAAGTTAGTCCTTCCCAATCTGTAATTCCCCACTTACACTTCATTCGGGGACTAGGGGCAGCCGGGGGAAGGGTTGCAGCAACCGCCCTGGTAATTAATAATCCACAACACAAACCCGAACAACTACCCAAGGGAGTGATTTTAGTAATACCAACAATTACACCTGATTGGTTACCATTATTGCAACAAGTTGCTGGTATTATCACAGAACAAGGGGGATTAACCAGCCACGCGGCAATTCTTGCTAGAGAGTTAGGTATTTCAGCAGTAGTAAACGCAACATCTGCCACAACTTTAATTCAAACTGGCGAACGACTGCTGCTTGATGGCGACAGAGGAGAAGTCTATCGCATCAAAGGAGACTCAAAAGAGGAGATGGAGAGAGGAAGAGAAGAAAATCTTCTTTCTTCTCATCACCCCAACCCGAAAGCACCCCATCCGGCTGTTACGTCTCATCTACCTATGATTGCTACCCAACTGCTGGTTAACTTAAGTCAGTCCACTTTAATAGAACAAGTGCAAAGCTTGCCTGTGGATGGGGTGGGATTGTTGCGCTCAGAATTGATGGTACTAAATATATTGAACGGGCAACATCCCAATACTTGGATTTTAAGCGGGCGTCAGGCAGAATTGTTAGAGCTATGGTCTGAGCAGATTATGCAGTTTGCCCGTGCCTTTGCACCAAGACCAGTTTTTTATCGTTCTTTAGATTGGCGATCGCAAGATTTACCATCGTTGCGTGATAGTTTAGAATCTTCGCCCCAGTCGATGTTAGGTGAACGTGGCACCTTTAGCTATTTACGAAATCCCGCAGTATTTGAACTGGAACTGCAAGCTTTAGCGAGTGTACAGCAAGCTGGTTACAGCAATATCAACCTACTGTTGCCTTTTGTGCGGACTGTGGAAGAATTTGTCTTTTGCCGTCGCAAAGTTGAGCAAGCTCTTTTAACCGAGGTGGCGCAGTTTCAATTGTGGATGATGGCAGAAGTGCCAAGCGTACTATTTTTACTGCCAGAATATGTCAAAGCAGGTGCAACCGGAATTTCCATTGGTACAAATGACCTGACGCAATTATTGCTGGGAGTGGATCGAGAACAAGGACAGCTAGCAAAAGTATTTAATGAACGTCATCCGGCAGTTATGAGGGCGATCGCTCAACTCATCCAGATGGCTGAAAGTGCTGGCATCCCTTGTTCAATCTGTGGTCAAGCACCAGCCCTATATCCAGAAATCATCGATAAGTTAGTGGAATGGGGTATTACTTCCATTTCCGTTGAACCGGAAGCAGTAGAGCGAACATATCAGGCGATCGCTCGTGCTGAACAACGTCTAATTTTAGCAGCGGCACGCCGAAAACTTAATTAGTTAGAGGATGTTTGAAAAGTTTTTTTGGTAACATCTAAGCCTCGAAAACCTAACCCCCCAGCCCCCCTTCCCTACAAGGGAATGGGGGTTTCAAAGCCTCTCGACCTTTCGGGGAGAGGAATGGAAGCGGGGTTTTGAGTATACTTTACAACTTTTCAAACAACCTCTTAGAAGTAATTCAATTTTAGATTTTTCCTTCAATTCAGAATTAAAACTACAAAATCTAAAATTGCCAAAGTTACGTAAAATTTTAAAATGTCTTTGATGCTAAGTATTCATATTAGTAAATATGAGAAATAGTCCTGAGTGTTATGAAAGTATTAGTTACTGGTAACGAAGGAATGATTGGTTCGGTTGTTGAAAAAGTTTTGCGGGCTGACGGATGTGAAGTGATTGGCTTTGATATTGCCAATGGTCATAATATTCTGAATCCAAATGAAATTCGTTCAGCACTTCAAGGCTGCGATGCAGTTGTTCATCTTGCGGCGCTACTTGGAAACTCTGAGGATGTGCCAGATGAAATAATGGCAGTCAATCTGCTCGGAACTTGGCATATTCTTTCAGCAGCAGCAGAGGCAAAACTCAAACGTGTTGTTTTCTTCAGCAGTGTTGATGTATTGGGAATCTTTAAAGGTGAGAGAAAACCTGACTATCTTCCTTTAGATGACAATCATCTTTGTTATCCAACTACACCTTATGCTGTTTCCAAGCGGCTTGGTGAAGAAATGTGCAGATATTTTACTGATAGCACAGGTATCCCAACTATTTGTCTGCGACCACCAGGTGTTTTTGATGAAGACACTTACGATTTTATTATTTCCAATCGGCAAGCTAATCCCGATTTTGAGTGGAATCCATTTTGGGAATACGGCGCTTTTCTGGATGTGAGAGACGCCGCAGAAGCAGCACAATACGCTTTATACTGCCCTAATCCTGGTCATGTTACCTTGCTACTATGCGCTGATGACATTTCTTCGGCGCATCGAACTAGTCAAGAAATGGCTCAATCTCTACTTCCTGAAGTGCATTGGCGCGGAGGTGATGAATATGAACATGAACCTTATAAAGCCTTGATTAACACCCAACTTGCTAAAGAAATCCTTCAGTGGGTTCCGCGTTACAGATGGCGACCATGAAACAAGGCTTCAGCAGTACAATTGGGATTTTCCCAACAATGCGATCGCATCTTTCTGTTCCAAACTCGTATATACATCAGACCAGACCATCGATATTCAATGATCTGATAGGACGTTATTCTCAGGTGATGACGGTTGAAGTCTAACCGTTTGCTTCTGAGTTTATTTCATCTCAAGGAGAGTTTAGTTGCATCTTTCTTTTGATAGGCAATATTCATCAAGGTAATTACTAATTAAAACCCCAAATTTCCAAGCTAAAATCGCCACATTCATCAGATGTTTGGCGTGTTAGAGTTTGCACGTTCTGAGTTGATCCCTATTTTGCTACTTGGTTGGCTAAAACTTAAAGTTACTCGTTTCATAATCCAGTACAAACCTGCTAGTACCACAAAGGTGATAGCAATAATTACCAAGGGCTGTTTTCCAAGAATTTCTTCTACGCCTTTGGTAAGTACGGCATCGGGTTGAGTTATAAAATCCCAACTGTTGAAACGCAAAAATCGTCCCCAATAAACACCAACAGCACAGAGAAAATGTGTAATCAACTCAACGCGCCAAATCCATTGGCTCTTGCCGATCCGATGTAAATAGTAACCCCAATTAATTAACGATATTACATAAGCTTCAAATCCACCTAAAATTACTAACAAATACACAGGAAAAAGTACCAAAGTAATCATCCAAACCGATTGAATCGTTCGGATATCATCTATCAAGTGAATTACATCAGTCAATAAATATGGTGCATTTGGTAAAAAAGCATAGAAAACTAAGAATCCTAGCCACCAAAGCCAAGTGCCTCCACGCTTAAAGCGAAATAGCCACACACTCAAAGCCAAAGGTATAAAAGCCAGAAATAAATTCCAAGTCATCCAACTCATATTAATTCGCAAGACATGCACAACTCTGGCTATCAATTCTTCTTTCATAGGTGCTTACTCGGAAGATATTTGATGGATGTAAATTCACTCTGTAGTGTTAGTGTTAACCTCAGTGATTGATCGAGTTTTTGTAATCCCCAAGAAAATTAATTTCCTCCAACATCAGACAATATTTTTGTGTCAGTTAAAAGTAAATACACACTGATATATATCCAAAATTTAGAGTTTTTGTATATTTCATGCTGGGGAATGAAATTTATCAATCAGCTTAAGTCACTAGTATAGCCAGAAAATCATCAGGGTAAAATCTACCACCAAAAGGTAGTCTAAGCAACAAAAAGACCGCCAATAACTTCTGGTGGACTGTTTTAATTGCAATGTTGCCCCTGTACTAACTATTATATTGATTTCATTTTGCCCTGCTAGAGTTCCAGAAGCACTCAAAGTTTTTGTCAAGTCAGTGTTTGCTTAGGGGCAGGCGAGACGCCATTAGTGTCAACTTAAGGTTAAAACCCATTTGTCAACGATAGGTTTTGTTAGGAACGAAGTATAAAGGTGAACTTTTTTCTGACTTTTATACGCAAGCTGGGAGTGATGCTAATAAACAAAGCATTAATAGTCCATGAAAAAGTTCGTTTTTTGTCCCTTTCAAACCGAATTTTTAAGCCTAAATGCTTATTGACATAGGAAGTTTGAGCTTAACTTGACACCAATGGCGAGACGCCCACCCTAGAAAAAGTAGTTGGATGGATCTTTTTTATGTGAAAGTCCCTAACTAATGCAGTAGCACTCGACTACGGGGGCCGATCGCTTGTTTGGGTGAGGTGGGTGTTGTACAAATCTTGGCAGAATCCTGTGAACAAGCAGCTTGAGCAAGGGTTGCAGGTTTAACAACTACTTGATTAATCTCCAGAGAATTACCGCTACTGAATTCCATATTAGGTGTAGTAGAGAGCGATGGAGAATTAGATCCAGATGTGTAGATTGTAGGTGTCGAGGAAGCGATCGCACTACCACCACTAACTACAGGTGCAGGAGCGGGTGTGCTACCACCATTAACTACAGGTGCAGGAGTGGGTGTGCTACCGCTACTAATTACGGGTGTAGGAGTAGGTGTGCTACCACCGTCAATTACTAGTGGGGGAATGGGTATACTACCACCGCTAATTACTGGCGGGGGAGTGGGTGTGCTACTACCAGTAGTTGGTGGCGGGGGAGTGGGTGTGCTACCACCAGTAGTTGGTGGTGTGGGAGTTATGAGAGTTGCAGTTGCAGGTACTTTGATTATTATTCTCGCTAGGGGAGAGTTAGTCATTTCCAAAGAAGTTACCTTTGGCGAACCTGGAATATCAGACTTGAAATCAAAGACTGTGGGGGTTGCACCACCATTGCGATCGCTATATCGCACTCCATATCCACTCACTTCAAAAGTGCCCTGATACTGGTTTCCAGTGTTTGGATCGGTGACAATACCAGTGTATAAGGCTTTTGTGAGATTAAATTCATCCTGAACTACTCCTTGAAATGTGGTTCCTGCCAATCTTCCCTGGTATTTATATGGTGTCAATTCACCTTCAGAGAGAATCGGCGAAGTCAGAACGCCATTAAAGGAGACAATCGGAATGCCTTTAAAGTCAACAAAATAATGCAGACTACCATCACCACGTGTTCTTACCTGCACATAATCTGACTTGTATACAGGAACGTAATTAGGATTATTATTAGTACCTAAGTTCCGAGAGTAAGTCCCCGTGTCATCTGTATCAACACGAGTAGTGCTTTGATTGAAATTGGGATTAATGCTGGGAAGTTGGATAGTGCCTGATAATGTGCCAGTGCTTTGAATTGTAATTTGAGCAAAAGCACTTGTTCCACCTAAACCGATGAAGGCTGCGGCTAAACTGCTGCTGCTAACAACTACACAGCCCAATTTAGTGAATGAATTTAATTTCATGAAAATTTTGCTCCTTTAATCACATATAAAAAAAATACGCATAGGTTTACGCACGGGGTTTTCTTGCTCTCACCGGATAGTGAAAGCATCTAATACTGAATAACCCAGTATGCAAATAGCGTATTTGATTACATTTACATCAGTACAAAATTAAAACCGGAAAGTTGCTCTTAATGCCCCAACGACTAAAGCATCGTTAGCAGCATTGTGATCGGGATTGAAAATGACGAATAAGCCAGGAGTCAGGGCAATATTGTCGCTCAGTTGGGCGCGGTAAAAAACTTCTACGTGAATTGATGTGTCACTCCGTCCGCTTGCTGTCCCGCCATCTGAAAAGTTAGGAAAATTTAAGCCTTCGGGTAAAGTACTCGAAGTAATTTTGGGCGGTTGTCCTACAAGAACGCCCCCTAAATTCCCAGGACGCAACAAATTGGGAAAAGCTGCGAATACCATCCAATTGGTTGTTTCCACACTTCCAGAAAGGTTAAATGGCTTGGAAGAAGTAAAGCCACCCCAACCGCCCAACTGCAAGTTAGGGTTAATTCGCCAAGCAACGGTAGCGCCAATTGCTTGGGTATTGAAAGCTGTCGCATCTGCAAAAGGTGAAATCAGTTGAGAATCGCCAATACCACTTCCCAGTAAGCCATCTGGGGAGTGGGAATAAAGATAATGGACGCCGATATCGATGTTGTTTGTGGGTGCTAAACTTAACTGAGCGCCAGCAGTATATCTACCACCAAATAGTCCGCCCTGCTTGGTGTCGCCAGGGAAACTGGGTATTTCCGCACTATAAACGCCTTGCAAACTGATGCGATCGCTAATCTGCCAATCAAAGCCTATACCACCAGTGCCGTTGCCAATACTTAAAATCGGGTTCCGCTGACCAAATAGAGAAATTGCACCGTCGCTAGAACCTTCTAAAGGGCTAATACCACGAAAGGTGTTAATGGGATTGACTCCCGCCGTACCGACGACAATTCCCAAGTTATCCGAGGCGAGAAATCGATAAGATAAGTCACTAATAACTAGATTGTTATCTGTATTGGACTCGAAACCCAATCGCCCCATATTGGTAGATAGCAATGATGCAGTAGAACCCAAATTACCCGCAGATAGCCCTGTTAACAGCAAATCCCGCCCTGTAAATGAAGTTGCTAAGGTTAGTTGGGCGCTACTTGTGAAGGTCAGATTGGTTTTTCCTTGGCGTTCAGGTATTCCATCTCTAGGAAACAAATCCAAATCGGTGCGATTGGTTCCCTGCACGCTAAAAATAGCTTGACCAAATAATCTGGTAGTTGTGGAAAACTGATTTCCTCGTAATTCACTAGTCCGCTTTTCCACAGCCTCGATACGCTGCTGTAATTGCTGCAACTCTGCTTTAAATTCGCCTTGCAACCTTTGCAGCAAGATTAAATCTTCATTATTAACAGTATTAATTTTATTGTTAGCGTAGGCGTAGCCCGCCGCAGGCATCGCTTCGTTAATCTTCTCTAAGCAAGCGTCTAAACCAGCAGCAAATTCATAGCGGCTGATGCTACGATTCCCCAGATAAGTCCCATCCGGGTATCTCGCAATGCAGCCATAACGTTCTACTAAAGATTGCAAAGCACCAAAAGCCCAGTCAGAAGGTTGCACGTCCTGGAGTTGCGATACTGAGGTGACTTGAGACATTTGGTTGTCTGAGTCTGGGGGATGGGGAGATTGGGAAAATTCTTCTATATTTTCCTGGTTCTGTGCAACTTCTGTTACAGATTGAGTCTCTTTTAATTCCGGTAAGTTAGGGGAACTGATGAATTGAATTTTTTCTCTACTTTTTTTCAGTATATTTTCGTACTTATTATTTATCGCTGATGAGGTGGTTACATTTGGCTGCACGAATTCAGGTGGTGTAATTTCAGCAGGTGAGACAACTTGAGATAAATTATCCTGTGTTGACTGCTGCACTGGTTTTTCTGACAGAATTACGGACTGTTCTGGTAAATTGAGCGCAGATATTGGCGCTGTTGCCAGCACACTCGCCATCAGTAGACTCATATCACTCCTGGTATTTCATTTGACTTGCACCAATACTTCTTTTGACAGATAAAGTTGGTGTATATCAGGAAAATTTTTTAAAAAGAAGTGATAAAAGTTACTGTCGTTCTGAGAGCGATCGCTGTATCAGTGGGAGAATGAAAGAGCAGAGGAGAAGTTGCAGTAAGTTTTTCCCCTCTGCCCAATGCCCCAGATAGATTATTCTGGCTGGCTACAATACTTATTCATCTGATTGACTAACGTATCTGACTGTTTGCCAACAGTTGTAGCTGCTGTTGTCAGTGTTGAATCAATTTCGGCTCTAGCCTTTTGGATTCTTTCTCTACCAGATACGGATGCTTCTGCTGTTTTGGTTGCACCAAGCGCCTTACCAGCTTTAGCGATCGCTTGACTGAGATTTTGAAAAATCTTGACAAAACCGCTTTGAAATTCTTTCAGCTTTGGATCTGTTAAATTCAGTTCTCTAATCGATTTAGTCACAAATTCTAAATCTTTAGATAGCTGTATGCTAGTTATCACTTGCGTTCCTTTATTTTTATCAATCAGAGAGGTTCCAGCATTCACAACTCGAATCAGTCGCTGGCACTGAGAGACTTTATTTTCGCTGCAACTGGTAATAAGCAAAGCGATGCTCAGGCTAACAGGAGCAAGAACAGTATATTTTTGTAAAACAGTCATTAACACCCCAACAGCAATAAAACCGAGAATATAGTATCTAATATTACGAGTAAAGGAGGTATTTGGGGATTGGGGATTGGAGATTCAGACCCCTCCTGAATAAGAGCCAGCAAATTAAAAATTTGGTGGGGGTATTAAACCCTTGCTTTTTTTCGGTTGCAGAAGAAAGGAGGAAGCAATATTTCTCCTCCTTTCTGCCTCCTGCTCTCTGCTTTTCTTGATAAATTATCCTAATTAAATAGGAATCCTATAGCTGCTTTTACCGTTGAGAAATAGCTACCACTACTTCACAAAAAAATATTTTGATTTTTCTCTATATTGTGGTATTTAATTAATTCAAGACTTATTACATCAACAAGCAGATTTTTACGGATATAACAAGCTTATGTAATTGGCATTTGCACTTTATATCTTCTTATAATAGTTATTAGCAATAATGCAAAAGTATATTACCAAATCTGAAAATACTTCATATTCACTTAATATTACCCCTACTAGTACTGGAAATCATAAAATACGCTTGAGTAACTGTATATTTGCTGACTTAGTGAGTTAGTGGTACAGTAGATTTGTGTAAAATAGGTATGTAATCGCACATAAATTATCTTAAAAATAAGTGGCGAAATGTAAAGTTTAGATGAAGTTTGGGAAAATACTGTGAATCTAAGTGCGGAAATTACTAAACTTCAGAACAGCTAACCGTAGCAAAAGTATTCCTCAAGTTTTAAGTAGCTAGGTTCATTTAATAAAGTCAGCAGATGTTTGACTCTATTTTCTACGGACTTTACACATTGTCGTTCTGCAATTTGGAATATGAAGACAAACTCATCCAACTCGCTGTTAACAGTACCAACTGGCCCACTAAAGATTTCAGAGTTGCCTCCTAACCGTGTGGGTACAAGTGGTGAATCTATCCATCTTTCTCTAGTAATTCCTACTTATAAAGAGCGTGACAACATCAAAAATGTAGTCAGCATATTGAGTCAGTTACTGGATGAATCGATTCCAGGAAACTATGAACTAATAGTGGTAGACGATGATAGCCCAGACCGAACTTGGGAGATAGCGCAATCGTTGACGACAGAATACCCCCAATTGCGGGTGATGCGACGCCAACAGGAACGGGGGCTGTCCTCAGCCGTAATTCGTGGGTGGCAAGCAGCTACGGGGAGTGTGTTGGGGGTAATTGATGGAGATTTGCAGCATCCACCAGAGGTGTTGATGCAATTGTTGCGTAGTCTTGAGCAGGGAGCAGATTTGGCAGTAGCCAGCCGTCATGTTGAAGGAGGCGGTGTCAGTAGCTGGAGTGTTGCTAGGCGTTTCTTGTCTCGTGGCGCTCAGTTGTTAGGTTTGGTGATCTTACCAGGAGTACTGGGCAGAGTTTCCGACCCCATGAGTGGTTATTTTATGGTGCGCCGGAGTGCGATCGCTAATGCAACACTTAATCCAGTTGGATACAAAATTCTTCTAGAAGTAATCGGCCGAGGAAATGTACACCAAGTTGCCGAAGTTGGGTATGTCTTCTGCGAACGCAAAGAGGGTGAGAGTAAGGTGACATGGAAGCAATATATAGATTACATCCACCACTTAGTCCGATTGCGGCTTTCCACAGGACGAGTCGGACGATTGAGTAGAAAAGTCAATTTCCCCGTTAGTCGATTCCTGCGCTTTGGGTTGGTTGGCTTTAGTGGCGTATTTGTGGATATGACAGTGCTTTACTTACTCAGCGATCCGACTACCTTGGCTTGGCCACTGACGCGCAGCAAAATTATTGCGGGTGAAATTGCGATTTTAAATAATTTCTTCTGGAATGACGCTTGGACATTTGCTGATGTCAGCGCCAGACAGCAAGAATGGCATCAACGCTTGAAGCGGTTTTTGAAATTCAACGCCATTTGCCTTGCTGGACTGGTATTGAATGTACTGATATTGAATCTGGTATTCAATTTTCTTATTCCTAACCGTTATATTGCCAACTTTATTGCGATCGCAGTTGCTACCATCTGGAATTTCTGGGTTAATTGGAAACTTAGCTGGCGTGTCACCGACGTGAAATAATCACAACGAGGGATTTGAGATTTTGATTTTTGTTTTTAGACTTTAGAACGAACTTAAATCTCAAACGTCAAATCTACAAATCCATTTGTGTGAGGCCCGGCAATGAGAGTTATTTTCCAAGGTGTATTTTATTTTTACAAGCAAATTATCTCGTTGCTGCCTGCATCTGCTACACATTTCCTGTCTCTGGCAGATACAACCTCTGGCTCACAACACAAGTATTGGCATAATTGGCATCGCCTTCCTCCTTTCTGGATTCACCCCTTGCTAAACTTAATATGGTTAATCATCGGTATCAGTTTGCGCCTAGCCAACTTGACTACAAAGCCTCCTTGGACTGATGAGTTTTCCACCTTGGTGTTTAGTTTGGGGAATACTTTTTTAGCAGTACCCCTAGATCAAGCGATCGCACCTGATATTTTATTACAACCACTGCAACCAAACCCAACGGCTAGTATTGGTGATGTAGTTCATAACTTAGTTACACAAGATACCCATCCACCACTGTATTTTGTGCTAGCTTATCTGTGGATGAAATTATTTAAGAGCGACGGAGGATTAGTATCGCTGTTTGGGGCGCGATCGCTAGCAGCTATAATTGGTGCTGCCTCCATACCGGGTGTTTACATATTAGGTAAGGTAGCATTTCGTTCGCGATTAGTGGGACACTTGGCTGCTGCCATGATGGCAGTATCACCCTACGGCGTATTTTTATCACAAGAAGCGCGTCATTATACTTTGGCAGCATTATGGGTAACTGCTTCCCTCACCTGCTTAGTAATTGCCACACGTCATATTCAAAACCGCACACCTTTACCCATCTGGATTGCACTTCTCTGGGTAGAAATTAATGCTTTAGGTGTTGCGACTCATTACTTCTTTATCCTCACCCTCTGCACAGAAGCCGTAGTTTTGATTTTTCTTGCTTGGCATCAGTTGCAGACTAAGAGCAAATTTTCTCTCCTCTTCTCTCCTCCCTGGCGGCGCATTTATGCCGTTGCGACAGGTACTCTTGTGGCGAGTTTAATTTGGCTACCAATCTTTTTAGAGAATAAAAATCGTGATAATTTGACCGAGTGGATTCGAGGTTCGCGCGTTGGACTAGATTGGTTAAGCCCAATTTTTCAGGCTTTAGGAACATTGATTGCAATGATTTGCCTGTTACCAGTTGAATCTTCTCAAGCTTTGGTGGTGATTCCTTCTGGAGTGGTGATGCTGATTTTCTTTATTTGGGCAGTACCAATTTTGCTGCGTGGGATCAAGATTCAACTACAGCACCCAGAAAGCCAAATTATGATTCAGGTGTTTGTCGGAGTTGCGATCAGCGCGATCGCTTTATTCTTTATCTTTACCTACTTTTTGGGAATCGATCTGACCAGAGGCGCTCGCTATAATTTTGTTTACTTTCCTGCGATCGTTGTTTTACTAGGGGCAAGTCTCGCAGTTTGTTGGCATCCTCCCAAAGAATTGATGGGAAGAGAACAAGATAAAAATGAGAGCAAAAGCATAGGCAGATGGGGAATAAACGGGAAAAAAGCCGTAATCTTAATTTGGTTAATGGGACTTGCCAGTGCAGTTACAGTATTCTGTAATCTCGGCTATCAAAAATATTATCGCCCTGACATTTTTGTGCAACTAATCCAACAAATGTCCCCAGTGCCAGTACTGATTGCCACTACCCACAAAACTTATGTACACACTGGGGAAATGATGGGGGTAGCGAGGGAGATTAAACTTGCCAATTCCCCCCCCAAAGCTCTGTTTCTCCTTGCCCATCAAGACCAAGACCCGAATACTTCCACCATAGCTCTGGAAAATACTTTAAAGAACTTACCACGACCTTTTGACTTGTGGCTGGTAAATTTTCACGCCCCCGTTGCCGAAGCCGTCAAAACATGCGTTATATCTGATACTAAATCTTTACCAAGCGTAGACGGCTACGAATATGGACTTTATCATTGTCAATAAGTTGGGGAGATGAAGAAGCAGAGAGCAGGGGACAGGGCAATACCGTTCGGTTAAGGAATTTCTTGGTTAAGGCAGGGGGGCAGAGGGAGAGAAGAATTACTAAGAACCCTCTTTCCTCAAAAGCCTCTCCTGCTTATCCGAACCGTATTGGGGGGCAAGAGGGAGAATAAAAAATTACCTCTTTCCCCTCTGCTCCCTGCTCCCTGCCCCTCTGCCTCTTTCCAATCCCCAATCTATATGCATCTTGTGGAAGTTCCTCAAATATCAATATCCATAGGAGACTAGAGAAAGAAGAAGAAAATATATCTGACACGTTTTCAAGCAGCGAAGGCTGTAAATATCTAAGGAGGATTTATGCGTGCAGTTCTGATGGCAGGCGGTTCGGGAACGCGGCTTCGCCCGTTAACTTGCGATCTGCCCAAACCGATGGTGCCGATTCTAAATCGACCAATTGCCGAACATATTATCAATCTCCTCAAACGACATCAAATTACAGAAGTTATTGCCACATTGCATTATTTACCTGATGTCTTGCGAGATTATTTTCAAGATGGCAGCGATTTTGGCGTCCAGATGACTTATGCTGTCGAAGAAGATCAGCCTTTGGGTACAGCTGGCTGTGTGAAAAACATTGCCGAACTTCTTGATGAAACTTTTTTAGTTATTAGCGGTGATAGCATAACAGATTTCGACCTGACGGCAGCGATCGCATTTCACAAACAAAATAAGTCAAAAGCTACTTTGATTTTAACCAGGGTTCCCAACCCAATTGAGTTTGGGGTGGTGATTACCGATGAGGAATCACGGATTCGGCGATTTTTAGAAAAACCCTCTAGTAGTGAAATTTTTTCTGATACCGTCAACACTGGTACTTACATTCTCGAACCAGAAGTTTTGGAATATCTGCCAGCAAACGTTGAATGTGACTTTTCCAAAGACTTATTCCCCTTACTACTAGCAAAAGATGAGCCAATGTATGGTTACATTGCTCAAGGTTACTGGTGTGATGTTGGTCACTTAGATGCTTATCGCGAGGCTCAATATGACGCTTTAGCTCGGAAAGTGCAACTAGATTTTGCCTACAAAGAAGTTTCCCATGAGTTATGGGTAGGTCAAAATACTTACATCGATCAGACGGCTGTGATTGAAACCCCAGTAGTGATTGGTGATAATTGTCGCATTGGGGCAAGAGTACAAATTGAGGCAGGAACCGTAATTGGAGATAATGTCACTATTGGTGCTGATGCTAATCTCAAACGTCCCATAGTGTGGAATGGGGCATTTATTGGCGAGGAAGTAGCTCTTTCTGCCTGCGTGATTTCCCGTGGCACTCGTGTAGATCGCCGCGCTCAAGTATTAGAAGCTGCTGTGGTCGGTTCGCTTTCTACGGTGGGAGAAGAAGCCCAAATTAGCCCCGGCGTGCGCGTTTGGCCCAGTAAAAAGATTGAGTCAGGGGCAATTTTAAACATTAACTTGATTTGGGGGAACACCGCCCAACGGAATTTATTTGGGCAACGTGGTGTACAAGGATTAGCTAATATCGACATCACCCCAGAATTCGCCGTGAAATTGGGAGCTGCTTATGGTTCTACCTTGAAACCTGGTTCTAAGGTAACGGTTTCCCGTGACCAGCGTAATGTCTCTCGAATGGTGACGCGATCGCTGATTGCTGGTTTAATGTCAGTAGGTATTGATATTCAAAACCTCGATGCCACAGCTATCCCCATCGCCCGCACGGTTATACCCACAATGTCGGTAGTTGGTGGTATCCACGTCCGGGTACATCCCGATCGCCCTGACTACATTTTGATTGAATTCATGGATGCCAAGGGCATTAATATCTCCAAAGCCCTGGAAAAGAAAATTGAAGGAGCTTACTTTAAGGAGGATATGCGGCGGGCGCTAATTCATGAAATTGGCGATGTATCTTATCCTAGCCAAGTCATGGAGCGTTACTGCACTGCTTTTGAGAAACTGTTGCATGTTCATACACTCCGCAACAGTCGGGCAAAAGTGGTGATTGACTATGTTTATGCGGTGTCGGGGGCAGTTTTACCCCAAATGTTAGATAAATTTGGCGCTGATGCAGTCGTACTGAATGCTAGTGTCAATAAAACGGCGATGTCCGTAGCCGATCGCGAAGGACTGCTGACTCAGTTAGGTCATGTAGTGGAGGCATTGAAAGCTAACTTTGGCGTGCAAGTATCGGCTAATGGAGAACAGCTAATTTTAGTTGATGAATCAGGCTACCCAATTCGTGGGGAAATGTTAACAGCACTGATGGTAGATATGATTCTGACGGCTAACCCCAGAGGAACTGTAGTTGTACCAGTTCATGCTTCCAGTGCGATTGAACAAGTCGCCCGTCGCCATGATGGCAGAGTGATTCGCACTAAAGCTAACCCGACAGCTTTAATGGAGGCTTGTCAAAAAAACCCTAATGTGGTATTAGGAGGTAGTGGAGAGACTGGTTTTATTTTCCCGCAACTGCATCCGGGATTTGATTCCATGTTCTGCATTGCGAAGATAATTGAGATGTTGACTATCCAGGAGCGATCGCTTGCTGCTGCGCGGTCAGAATTGCCCCGTGTAATTCACAAAACTTATACAGTCCGCTGCCCGTGGACAGCTAAGGGTGCTTTAATGCGTTACTTGGTGGAAACTCACCCAGCTCAAAATCTAGAACTCATCGATGGAGTGAAAATTTGTCAACCCTACGATGACAGTTGGCTGTTAGTTTTACCAGATGCCAGTGAACCACTGGTGCATTTGTATGCCAATAGCAACGATCGCGAATGGGTAGATGAGACTGTGAGAAACTACCGCACCCGTGTTCAAGCTTTTGTGGAAAGACAACAAGAATATCAACCAGCCGAAGTGTAATTCGTAATTCGTAATTCGTAATTGAATTCTTTAATTACGAATTACGTTAGCGAGTCCGCAAGTGTCATTAAAATAAATAGCGAATCATGCCGAGATGGGTTCAAAATTATCATTGGACATTCTGACATTCGGGTAAATTTCTCCGAGCGTATTTGCAATCAAAATAAATTAAAGCTTCCCTAGTAGAGGTGAATGCTCTAGTTGTGGTGTATGAGTTACTGTTTTGACTTGCTTCAGATGACCAGACTTTCAAATAGTAATGACTATTATCATCGCTAGACCATAATTCATAACGGTAATCACCTCCTGAACCCTGACTAGTTAAATAGTCAGCTAGTGCTTTATTTGATGCGGACAACAAGCTCAATACAGTTAAAACAGGAATTACAGCTACTTTTAGTCTTTGGATTAATTTCATAAATGCACACAAAATTTACTCTCTCTAGTTCTTTTACTGATGTAGCTTTTGTAACCAGTAATTGCCTGTAATATTGTGTGAGGATATCGGAAGCCACTTACAAGAAGTTGGGTTGGAATGAACCACGCCCGCTTTTTCGGTTTATTTCCTAAAATCCTTTACAAAACTTAACTCCCATTAAATAATAAAAATTCGCAATAAGTCTGATAGGATATCTTCAGGCTTATTGATATAGATATTCATTAAGCTAAGAATAAATTTCAGCTATTTCAAAACTTTCTCAGGAGGTAACGCCATGACAAGGATGGCTGCTCAAACACCGGAGTCGATTCCCTGGTGGGCTGGGAACGCTCGGTTAACCAACCTCTCAGGGCGACTTTTGGGCGCTCACGTTGCTCATGCAGGGTTAATTGTTCTCTGGGCTGGTGCAACGACCCTTTTTGAACTTGCCCACTTTAACCGAGTGCAACCAATGTACGAACAGGGGTTGATTCTATTGCCTCATTTAGCAACCCTCGGCTGGGGTGTAGGAAGTGGTGGACAGATAGTAGATACCTATCCCTACTTTGTCATTGGAGTATTGCACCTGATTAGCTCCGCCTTCTTAGGATTTGGTGGCATCTTTCATGCCCTACGTGGGCCCGCCATCTTAGAAGAGAGATTTTCCTTTTTTGGCTATCGCTGGTCAGATGCTAATAAAATGACCACTATTCTGGGTATTCACCTAGTATTGCTGGGTCTGGGAGCCGGCTTACTGGTTGCCAAAGCTATGTTCTTTGGCGGCTTGTACGATTCTACGGTGGGTGAAGTGCGCGTAGTTTCTAGCCCTACCTGGAATTCTGCTGTAATTTTTGGTTATTTATTTGGTGGCGGTGGCAAACACTGGATTGCTGGAGTCAACAACCTAGAAGACTTGGTTGGTGGTCACATTTGGGTCAGCATTCTCTGCATTGCCGGCGGTATCTGGCACATTACTACTCAACCTTTCGCCTGGGCAAAGCAGCTTTTTGTCTGGTCAGGAGAAGCATACCTTTCTTACAGCTTGGGTGCTTTAGCTCTCATGGGTTTGATTGCTGCCTATTTTGTCTCGGTTAACACACTAGCTTACCCACCGGAATTTTATGGGCCAGCCCTGAGTATTGGGTTTGACCGCTTTCCTTACTTCCAGAGTGGAAATTTACTATCCTCTCGCGTTTGGCTGGCGAATGCTCACTTCTGGCTAGGTTTCTTCTTTCTTCAAGGGCATCTCTGGCACGTTCTACGTGCTGCTGGATTTGACTTTGCAAAGGGTAGAGTCATCCATTCAACTCGTGGGGAGGCAATCTAACAATGGTAACTGCAACGATAACCACCCAGGAATCCGATTGGTGGGCTGGTAATGCCCGATTCATTAACCTATCTGGTCGGCTTTTGGGCGCTCATGTTGCTCACGCTGGGTTGATTGTGCTTTGGGCAGGAGCAATGACCCTGTTTGAAATCACCAAATACAACCCCTCCCAACCGATGTATGAACAGGGGTTAATCTTACTGCCCCATCTGGCAACATTAGGATTTGGTGTTGGCGATCGCGGCCAAATTATTGATACTTATCCCTATTTTGTCATTGGTGTCTTACATCTGATTAGTTCTGCTGTACTGGGTGCTGGTGGCATTTACCACGCCCTTTTAGGCCCGGAAGTATTAAGTGAAAACACCTCTTTTCCTGGCTTCTTTGGCTACGACTGGAAAGATGAAGACAAGATGACCACTATCATCGGCATTCATCTGCTGTTGTTGGGGTTCGGAGCGTGGTTATTGGTAGCAAAGGCGCTGTTTTGGGGTGGTATTTACGATCCGACAGTAGCATCTGTACGAGTAATTACTGAACCGACCATTAACCCTAATCGCATCTTTGGCTATCTCTTCGGTGCTTTTGGCAAAGAGGGGATGGCAGCAGTTAATAACTTAGAAGATGTCATTGGTGGACATATTTGGGTAGGAATACTCTGCATTGCTGGAGGATTTTGGCACATTCTCACCAAACCTTTTGCTTGGGCAAAAAAGGTATTATTTTGGTCTGGTGAGGCTTACCTATCCTATAGCCTGGGCGCTCTGGCTTACATGGGTTTGTTGGCAGCTTATTTTGTCACGGTAAATGATACCGTTTATCCCACAGTTTTTTATGGGCCGTTGGGATTGAGTACTACTGCATCGGGAGTGATTACGGTTCGCACTTGGTTAGCAACTAGTCACTTTGCTCTAGCAGTTGTATTTCTAGCTGGTCATATCTGGCACGCCTTGAGGGTACGTGTCATCGCGGCTGGACTTGATTTTCAGCAGGGAGTTGTCAATCCTGCCAGAATGCCGGAAATTGGGAATCTCTATACCCCAGTCAATGCTTCGGATATCACGCTGAAGTTTTTGGCGAATCTTCCTATTTACCGTCAAGGCTTGTCTCCTTTTTCACGGGGGCTGGAAATTGGGATGGCGCACGGCTACTTCTTGATTGGCCCATTTGTCAAGTTAGGCCCGTTGCGAGATACGGAGTTGGCAAATCAAGCTGGGTTACTAGCCACAATCGGTCTGCTGTTAATTTTATCGATTTGCCTGTGGCTGTACGGCAGCGCATCGTTCCAAGGGCGCAAACCGGCTCTTGGAGAGCTACCAGAAAATATGAAAACAGCTAAGTCTTGGAGTGAATTCAATGCTGGGTGGACGGTAGGTAGCTGTGGAGGAGCTTTGTTTGCCTTCTTGGTATTAACCAATAGCAGTTTGTTTTTCTGAGTTGCACGAACTAGGCAAATAAGTATCCTTGCGTAAATTACTGCGATCGCGCAGCGTCCTGCAAGGAAAGAGAATCGCAAATCCATATATCAGGTGAGAATATGTCGAAAAAAATTGGTCTGTTTTACGGTACTCAAACTGGCAACACTGAATCTGATGCTGAAAAAATTCGGGATGAGTTTGGTGGCGATACTGTAACATTACATCCCATTTACGAAGCGGATACTACGACTTTTGATGAGTATGAATTGCTGATTATTGGTTCTCCCACTTGGGATATTGGTCAACTTCAGAGCGATTGGGAAGGCTTTTTCTCCGACCTAGATGAAATAGATTTTAGTGGTAAGTTGGTTGCCTATTTTGGTGATGGAGACCAATATGGCTATAGCGATAACTTCCAGGATGCAATGGGAATTCTGGAAGAAAAAATTTCCCAACGAGGCGGTAAAACTGTTGGTTACTGGCCAACTGAGGGGTATGACTTTGATCAATCTAGAGCTTTGAAAAATGGCAAGTTTGTCGGATTGGCACTCGATCAAGGTAGTCAATCTGAGCTAACAGACGAGCGGATTAAAACTTGGGTCGCTCAGTTGAAGACAGAATTTGGTTTGTAGAGATTAGGGGCATACAGCTAGCTGTACGCCCCTACTAGAATTGATAATTTAGAAGTTATAGGTATTTATGTCTGATTCATTTGATGTTTTGTGGTTAAGTGCCAGTCCTGCTTTACAGCGTTTTGATAAACCATTGCTTGAATATTTATCTGGGCATATAAATGTCGCCCAGTGGGAATACCAGCAAACCAAAGATGAAGCCAGTTCTATAGATCAAGCTGTGGAGTTGCTATATGACTTTTTAGAATGGTGCGATCGCCCCGTGCATCTAGCAGGACATGGGATGGGTGGTGCGATTGCCTTAACCTTTGCCCAGCGATTTCCCCAAAAAGTGCGATCGCTAACTCTGCTGGCTGTAGCAGCTCAACCTGCAAACAATTGGCAAGCTCACTATTACTTTCAACGACAACTTTTTAGCATCAGCCGCGAACTAGTTTTGGCAAGCACCGTTCGCAGTCTATTTGGAAATCAACCACCTCATACCACTAAAAAGTTAGTAGCTGCCTTAGATAAAGATTTAGAACAATCTCCATCATCACACTCTTTGTTTAAGTTGATTTATTTAGCCAAGGGTGGAGTTTCTATGCCAATGATGGTATGTGGTAGCAAGAGCGATCCGATAGTCAACCCACCTGCATTACATGACTGGTCGAATTGGTTCAAGCCAGAAGATAAGCTCTGGGAATGCCCACAAGGGCATCATTTTTTTCACTACTTCTATCCTCAAGAGGTTGGCGAAGAGATTTTGAGTTTTTGGCAACGTCACCATCCACATTTACTAGAAGGATCTCCACTATCCTTGAGTACTTCTACAAGTTATTCATGAAGCCAGAAAGCAGAATAACCCACGCTTAAAAAGTAATAATTTGCTTGCAGCCAAGAGTTGTTTGAGCGGTGATAGTTACTATTGCCGCTCCGTTTGCGCTGCTTATTTTTTCTCCAGTTTTGATGATTACATTTTGTAAAGAGATTTAGTAAATAGGAATTACTTTCAATAAACTAAATTTGTAATCTCAATAATTGGTAATTAACTCTCAATAAGCAGAGTATGTGCCAAGAAGTCATATCTGACGACAATCGTTAACGCCTGCGGTGAATTGGAAGAACCCCTCTTCGTTCAGATAAAAGCTCCGAGTCTACAGTAGTAGCACTCATACGATATTTAACTGCTGAAAAAGAACCAATTAATTGAATATTACTAGCAACAATCTTACTCAGATTAACAATGCAGACATACGGCAATCCCAACCTCAAATTTGATTGGTGGACTGGTAACGCCCGCTTCGCCAATCTCTCTGGCTTATTTATCGGCGCTCATGTGGCACAAGCAGCGCTGACGACGCTCTGGGCTGGGGCGTTTACATGGTTTGAAATCTCTCGCTACAATCCCGAAATACCTATGGGTGAACAGGGGTTGATTTTGCTTCCCCACTTAGCCACCTTGGGTTTTGGTGTGGGCGCAGGTGGCCAGGTTGTCGATACTTACCCTTATTTCGTTATCGGCGCTTTGCACTTAATTTCTTCAGCCGTGCTTGGTGCAGGGGCACTTTTCCACACCTTCAAAGCTCCAAAAAACTTAAAAGACGCCACTGGTCGCGCTCGGAAATTTCACTTTACATGGGATGACCCGAAAAAACTTGGGTTTATCTTAGGACATCACCTGATTTTCTTGGGATTAGGTGCTTTACTCCTAGTAGGAAAAGCCATGTTCTGGGGAGGACTGTACGACTCGACAATTCACGATGTTCGAGTTGTCACCGATCCTACCCTCAACCCCTTGGTCATTTATGGTTATCAAACTCACTTTGCCACAGTTAACAACTTAGAAGATTTAGTCGGCGGTCATATCTATGTAGGCTTGTTACTAATTGGCGGGGGTATTTGGCACATCCTCATAGAGCCTTTACCTTGGGCGAAAAAGCTTTTAATTTTCTCTGGTGAAGCCATCCTTTCCTATTCTTTAGGCGGTATTGCTTTAGCGGGATTTGTTGCAGCTTACTTTTGTGCGGTGAATACCTTAGCTTATCCCGTGGAATTTTATGGCTCTACCTTGGAAGTAAAACTCGGAGTTAGCCCTTATTTTGCCGACAGCATTAAGTTAGCTAACGGTGGTTATACTTCCAGAGCATGGTTAGCAAATGCCCATTTCTTCTTAGCTTTCTTCTTCTTGCAAGGTCATCTGTGGCACGCTCTACGAGCAATTGGCGTTGACTTTAGCCGAATTGAAAGGGCATTAAATGCCATCGGTAGCGAATCGTAATAAGTGCTGAGTTGTGAGTGCTGAGTCAACTTAAGACCTGGCGAATAGAATTCGCGGCTACACAAACTCTCGTCCGCCTGCGCGGACTAACGAAAAATTAATAGTTTTCCAATACTACTCTTTCTAAGATACAAGGTTGGGTTGAGGCAATGCGTTACCCAACAACCCCGCAAAAGGTTGGGTTTCGTTCCTCAACCCAACCTACCCCGGAGTGCTTTTTTAGGCAAAACCTACGCAGTATTGAAGGGTTATTCAACCTGCGTTCGCCCTTGGCGTTGCCGCAGGCTAGGCAGGTTTTGACTGTGTAGAGGCGGTTTCTAACCGCCCTTTTAACATTAAGTTGACTACTCCCTACTCAGCACGGGCTAAACCTTAGCTATCCGCTAACAGCACCTAGCACTTTTAAGAGTATTTAACTATGACAATTACAACTGATAGAACCTTAGCAGCAGACACAAATTTATCGTGGTTAGTGGGTAATGCTCGTTTAATTGATTTATCTGGTCAATTATTAGGCGCTCACATTGCTCACGCAGGCTTAATTATGTTTTGGGTAGGAGCAATCACAATATCTGAAGTTACACGCTTTGTTCCTAGCGTACCAATGTATGAACAGGCATTGACTTTGTTACCCCACTTAGCAACTTTGGGCTGGGGTGTCGGTGCTGGAGGAGAAGTAGTCGATACCTATCCCTATTTTGTAATTGGCATTTTGCACTTAGTTGCATCTGCTGTATTAGGTGCGGGTGGACTTTTTCATGTATTTCGCGCTCCGGCAATTTTATATAATGCCGGTGGACAGACGGCAAAATTTCACTATGAATGGAATGACCCCGAGCAATTGGGTTTAATTTTAGGTCATCACCTAATTATTCTGGGTTTGGGAGCATTTTTGTTAGTGCTAAAGGCAATGATTTTTGGCGGAATTTATGACACTAATTTGGGAAATGTCCGCCTAATTAGCAATCCCAATTTAAATCCAGGAACGATTTTTGGCTACTTAGTTGGTCTGAAAGATGGTAGCTGGACTCCTTTGGGAATGGCAAGTGTTGATAACTTAGAAGATGTCATTGGTGGTCATATTTTGATTGGCTTCATCTTAATTGCTGGTGGCGTGTGGCATATTCTTGTACAACCTTTTACGTGGGTAAGACAAATTTTGCCAATTGATAATGGTGAAGAAATTCTTTCTTATAGCTTGCTGGGTTTAGCTTTGATGGCTTGGATTTCTGCTGCGTTTGTGGGATATAACACGACAGTTTTTCCAAGAGAATTTTACGGTGATGAACGTTTAGGATTGGCAGATATTCAGTTTTTCCTTGGTGTAGTGGCCTTCTTAGGTTACGTTTGGCACTCTTGGCGATCGCGTCAAACTAATAGTTAATTAAGTTTCGCTCAACACTAGCTAAATAAAGTCCGATGCCTGCGGTTAACAGCAGTGGACTGTGGGCATTTTTTTTGGAATTTTTATGAGGATAACTAATGTTAAGTATGATTTTGTGTGCTTTTGGCACTTGGACAGTAATGATTCTATTTATTTCGAGTTTCTGGTTAACCTTGAGAAAAGGGATAATTCATTTAAAAAGGCTGCATGAAATTCCCTGTTCTGGTTGCGAATATTTCACCAACGACTACCGCCTTAAATGTACTGTACACCCCAAAAAAGCTTGTTCTGAGCAAGCGATCGCCTGTATTGATTTTGAGCCGAAAACTTCTGCCTGTAATGCTTGTCAGAAGGGTCGGCGAAAGCAATGTTTAAATTTATTTGATTAATCGTTCAGGTGAGATACAAGAGTGCGATCGCTAATCAAAGATTTTTTACTGTCACGCACTACGACTTAACTTATAGTTAGGAATAGTTGATTGCTAATTACTGCATAGAGAACATCTGGATCAAGGTCGGCTCCTGATTGCCATTGGATTGTTCCTACTTCGTGATTTACTTCAATCGAGCAAAGTATTTTGGATTTTGCAAAGGTGCAAAAACACCTGTAAATTTGATTAGCTTACTAAGATCAACTATTCCTTCTACCTCGTCTTCAAAACTGATATATAGGTGATAATTTTCTCGCAGTTCTACTGCGACAATATCTTTTAACATATTGCACTACTCCAATGGCTATGCTCCTGTAGAAAAATTAAAATTGGAGATTAGTTTCTAGGGAAATATTGCTAATTCGGTTTCTGGATCAAAAAAGTGAATCTTCTCTGGAGTTAGAGATAACCATAGTTGCTCACCAGGTTGTACAAATCGGTCTGGTGGGATTCGCACTTGTAGGTAATTGGCTGTAGTGGCAGGTTTAGATCCCGGTTCGGCAATCTTAACAGCGAGAAAGGAATCGTTGCCGAGATTTTCTACCAAATCTACTTGCACTGGTAGATTTTTGGTAGCAGGCATACTCAAGTTCAAGTGTTCTGGGCGAATGCCTAAAATTAGAGTTTTTCCATCATATTTTTGTAAAGCTTTTCCCCAAACTTCTGGAAGAGTGAAACGCAACTGGGAATGAGTAATCAACTGCGGGGCATGAAATTCTACAGGAATAAAATTCATTGGTGGTGAACCAATGAATTCTGCCACAAAAAGATTGGCAGGACGGTTGTAAAGTTCTAAGGGAGAAGCAACTTGCTGAATTTTACCCTCAGACATAATCGCAATGCGATCGCCCATTGTCATCGCTTCTGTTTGGTCATGGGTGACGTAAATTGTCGTTGTCCCCAATTGGCGCTGCAATTTCACAATTTGGGCGCGGGTTTCCGCCCGCAGTTTAGCATCTAAGTTAGAAAGCGGTTCATCCATTAAGAATACTTGAGGGTCACGGGCGATCGCTCTTCCCAATGCAACCCGTTGTCTTTGTCCCCCAGATAGCTGTTTAGGTAAGCGATTCAGCAATGTTTCGATTTGCAACAGTTGGGCAACACTACGCACCTGTTCATCCACCGCCCGTTCTTTGTCAGAAATGTAGCGTAATCCTTTAGGTAACTTTCTGGTCGCCCCCACAAAAAGATTTTCCGCCCACGCCTGAAGATATTGAGACGAGGAAGTATTTTCTCCTCTGCTCCTCTGCTCCTCTGCTCCCCTGCTTCCCCTACGGCGTAATCCAAAGGCGATGTTGTCATATACCGTCATGTGAGGATAGAGGGCGTAATTTTGAAACACCATTGCGATGTCGCGTTCTTTGGGTGGTAGGTCATTGATCAAGCGATCGCCTACCCAAATATTGCCTCCAGTCATCACTTCTAAGCCGGCGATTAACCGCAGTAGGGTGCTTTTACCACAACCAGAAGGGCCCACCAGCACCATAAACTCGCCATCTGCGATCGTCAGGTTAATCCGTCGCAAAACATTGACACTTTCCGCACGCTCTGGCGCTACATCAGTTTTTTCCGCAAGTGTGAGAGGAGATTGGGTTTGTGAGTTAACACTTTCCCCTTTACGTGAGGAAAAACTTTTATAAACGTTTTCTAAAATAACTTGGGACACAACTGTTAATTATTGTCATTGGGCATGGGGCATTGGGCATTGGACAATATGACTAATGACCAATGACAGTTTAGCGCTCATAATAATACACGTTCAGGGTAAATACGAAAAGTTAAAAAAACAGCTTTTACCATAAAAAGCAAACTATTCTAAATTTTAGGGCTGTCAGGAGGTGTTGTTATGACTACCGATGTACCTAAAAATCTTTCCCAAGACCCAAGCGTTAACCCTGTCCATGACATTGTAGACGTACAAACTACAGATTGTTGCATTGTGGGTGGAGGCCCAGCAGGAGCAGTATTGGCGCTGTTGTTAGCGCGTCAAGGCATTTCTGTGATGCTGCTGGAAGCACACAAAGACTTGGATCGCGATTTTCGTGGCGATACGATTCATCCATCGGTGATGGAAATTATGGAGGAATTGGGACTTAGCGATCGCTTGCTAGGACTTCCCCATACCAAAATGCGCCAAATTAGTATTCAAACTCCTCAAGATACTGTCACATTCGCAGATTTTAGTCATCTGAAAACCCATTATCCCTACATTACAATGCTTCCCCAGGTAAAATTCCTGGAGTTTATCACCCAAGAAGCACAAAAATATCCTAGTTTCCATCTGGTAATGGGTGCGAATGTGCAGGAATTAATTACCGAAAATGGCTTGATTCAAGGTGTCCGCTATCGAGGAGGCGGTGGTTGGCATGAAATCCGGGCAATACTGACAGTGGGTGCAGACGGTCGCCACTCACGTTTACGCCACCTGGGTGAGTTTGAGTCCATCGAAACCTCGCCACCAATGGATGTCCTCTGGTTTCGCCTACCGCGTCAACCAGAAGACCCGGAAGGGGGAATGGGGCGGTTTGGTCAAGGTAAGCTAATCGCCATGCTTGACCGTGGTGATGAGTGGCAAGTTGCCTATGTTATTCCGAAAGGAGGCTATCAACAACTGCGGGCTGAGGGTTTGGAGGAATTAAAAAAATCTGTTGTCGAAGTAGTGCCAGAATTCCAGCAACGCATCCAAAATTTACATGACTGGTCACAAGTAGCTTTTCTCTCAGTTGAGTCCAGCCGCGTCAAACGCTGGTATCATCCAGGACTGCTACTTATCGGTGATGCGGCTCATATCATGTCCCCCGTTGGTGGAGTTGGCATTAACTACGCGATTCAAGATGCTGTCGTCGCGGCGAATGTACTCAGCAAACCGCTCAAAAACGGACAAGTACAACTTAGTGACTTAGCAAAAGTACAAGGTCAACGCGAGTTGCCCACACGCATCATTCAGGCATTTCAAACTTTTATCCAAAAGCGGGTATTGGCCCCGGTTCTCACCTCAAATCGCACCTTTGTACCACCTGCGTTTTTGCGCTTACCCATCTTGCGCGACCTTCCCGCCAGGTTGATTGCCTTGGGTGTTTTTCCGGTTCACGTCAAGACTTAATTTTTGCCAATAATTTTTTCTATTTAAGCAATGAGTGGTACAATTATACTACTTCATGCAGAATTCAATGCTCAATTTAGTCAAGCGAGGGTGGCGGGCGGCATACTCAATGCTGTTCAAAGCGATCGCTTGGCTTTTATGCTAGAAATAACTAAAAACTCAGAGTGGATGTAGAAAATTTGTTCAAATATTATTAAAAAATGCAAACAATTAAACCAATCTAGATATTAATTGGCACTACATAGAAAAACCCCCTCTTTTTCAATCAGCACTTTTTGCAGTCAGGAGTTATTTTAATGAACAGCTGCGTTTTGATGGCGGAAATTATTAACGAGCCGCAACTCCGCTATACAGCGGATAATTTGGGAGTGACGGAAATGCTGGTGCAGTTTCCCAATTCCCAGAAACCAGAAGATCCGCCAGCCACCCTGAAAGTTGTTGGCTGGGGGAATTTAGCAACAGAAATTCAGCAAAACTACCACCAAGGCGATCGCGTCATCTTGGTAGGACGTTTAACTATGAATACTGTTGATCGTCAAGAAGGTTTTAAAGAAAAACGTGCTGAATTGACAGTGCAACAAATTCAATCTGTTGGAGGTAGTTTTGATACCGATCCATTGCCCTCAGCAACCGTAACCCCATCATTCACTGAAACTGCTCCACGACAACCAGCAGCATCTCGTCCTCCACAGAAAGATGTTCCCACTTACGAGTTAGCACGTCCAGCGACAAATCCTGTTGGCGTTACTACTCAAGCGCCAAGTTACGAACCCGTACCCCAACCCACAAATTATGAACGAACCACTTATCCAGCAGTGAAAGCGGAAGAACCAGATCCAGATGATATTCCCTTTTAAATTTGGTAGTTGAGCGTGTATTCAATTTGCTAACTAACATTAGGATTAGACAATTTCTACAAATAGCCATCTTTTAGGATGTGCTATTTTTTTGTCTGCGATCGCTTAGTTTAGCTATCGAGTGAGTTAGAGATAGAAAAAGTTACACTATTTTTAATAAATGTTTATAACACTTGAACGCTGTCTTAAAGTGGAACCATCTTGTTTTAAGGGAGATAACTTACCTGTAGAAAGAGTTTCTTGGCATGATGCACAAGAGTTTTGTGAGCGACTTTCACGACAAACAAGAAGAAAATATCGTTTACCTAGCGAAGCTGAATGGGAATACGCTTGTCGCGCTCAAACATCAACTCCATTTCATTTTGGCAAAATAATTACGCCTAATTTAGCCAATTATTGTGGACATAACGAAAATATTCATACTTTTTATTACCAGCAGACAATAGAGGTTGGTAGTTTTCCAGCTAATGCTTTTGGATTATGCGATATGCACGGGCTAGTTTGGGAGTGGTGTGCTGATTACGAACACGAAGACTATCAAGGCGCACCTTTAGATGGGAGTGTATGGTTAAATGATGGCAATGAAGAATATCGAATTTTGCGTGGTGGTTCTTGGGATTCTTCTCCAAATTGCTGTCGTTCTGCATCTCGCTTTTCTGAAATGGCAAGCGTTACTGATAGTAGATTTGGCTTTCGGGTTGTTTGCACTTTGATGTAATTTTTTTTTATTATGATGTAATTAGTCGAGAAATACTTGCTTTTACATCCTCAATAGATGATAATTCAGAAAGTTTTATGCTTGTTTCTTGGCGAATTTGAGGCTTAATATTCAGTGATGCTCTACTACATTGCTTTCTGTAAGGATGAGACAGCCAATTCCAACTTCCTATGACAGCAAGTTTCGTGTCACAAATTAAAATTCTTGCATTTGTTCCCCTACTTTCTATATGTATTCCTTCACCTAAACGACTGAATCGTGAACCTGAATACCGTGAGAATAAATCTCTCAAATTCTTCTCAAGAACAGCATCATTATAATCATTTTCTTCGCTGCCTTTATTTCCGTAAATTACAGTTACTTTTACCCCTCTTTCTAATGCTGAAACAACATCATTAACAAAGCGTTTTGATTCATTTCCTCGAATCCAAGGCGTGACAATGATCAATTCTTCTTCAACTTGCTCAATAGCTTCTCGAAAAATTTGTAAATGCTCACAATTATAGATTAGAATATTTCCAGGTTCAGCTTTGGGAATTTCAGCCTCAGATTTGTATTCTAAAACAACCCCATGCTCCCGAATATGTTCAACTAGCTGACGCGTCAAATTTCCTTTTTCTAGTTTGTAAAGATTGCCAACCAAAATAAATAGTTCTTTTGCTCTCGATACAGCCACATTAAGAAGATTTGGTCGTTTGTTAATCCAGTAAACATTATCTTGAGGTCGGCATACTTTTGTAGACAGGATAATTACTCTCTTCTCAGAACCTTGAAAAGTGTGAATTGTTCCAACAGATTTTGAGTCTAGTTTAGGGAATTTATTTTTTAATCGTTCTTTTAATACAGCAGCATGAACGTTAAAGGGTGAAATAACGCCTATGTCTTCTAATGAGTAACCTTGCTTAACCAAATGTTGAATTATCTCACATACAGCAGTAACTTCTTCCTCATTTGCATTATTGTGGATATTACCTTCAACGTCGTAAGCAATTAAGTGTGAATCTAATAAAGAATTTACTGGTTCTGTTTTTATTTCTAAATCATAGTTAGTAATAGCGTTGCAATATTGAATAATACTAGGCTGACAACGATAATGCTCCTTCAAAAAAATTCCGTGGCCTTGATCATTATCTTCTCCACTTGCTCCGGCGGCACGATGATAGGTAGTAGCGCTATACTCCTCTTCTGGACTGTAACGATGGTAATCGATTTCAGTTAATCCTCTGCCAAGAAACGCTGTTTGGCGGTAATTATCGCGTCTCTGCTGACTTAGATTGATAATAGGTTCAATTTGTAGAGGATCACCAACAATAATAGCTTTGCGCGATCGCACCAATAACGGAAAAGTTTTATGCTGGTCAATCATTCCGGCTTCGTCTACAATTGTGCGGTCAACACATTCCTCAACCCACGGGAGCATATTTCGCACCGAGGGTAACGTGGTAGTGATGACAGGAAAAATTAAACTCAGATATTTAATATGTTCATCTAAGTTTTCTGCCATTCTATCTTTATCTTTCCTATATCCTGAGAGAACACTTGAATATAGTTCTAAAGTCTGTTTTCCTCTGTCTTTACTGTATAGTGCTTGCTGAATAAGAAACTGCCACGATAACTTAAATAGCTCTTGGTGCTTGTCATGAAAATTTTGATGAAACGAAGTATAAAAATCTTCTAGTGGAGTTGCCAAGCTAACTTCTAATATCTGGAATTCCTTAAAAGCATCATCATTTTGTTGCTTTGTCTTGTCTCTATCGTTATACTTTTTTTCTAATATTTGTTGTATATTTTTTAACTCATCTGCCTTATCTATTCTTTCTCTAACTAATCGCGCTTGTTGAATTAAATCAGCACGAGTGCTAGGTGGTTCTATAGGAAAACTAGTTCCAGATGTTTGTGCTATTGCTGATTGGCAAACTGAATTGACATCACGTAAAATACGTTCTTCTGTTTTACCAGTCAGCCAACGCCATAGACGAACCCACCAAGTTAATTTTCCTTCAGATAGCAGTGATTCAGCTTTATTAAAGTACTTCTCTATTGTCCGATAAGCTTGGATTGGTAGTTGATTATACTCTGATAAAGCTCTTGCTCCTCTTTGAAAAGGGGTTATGGCAGCTAAAATTTCATCTAAATGCTTTTGCAGTGTTTGAATTTTCTCGGAAAGATGTTGGTGTAGTTTTTCATCTAAATCTCGTTGATGACGTAGTTCTAAATATTTAGACTCTTCTGCTAATATTTCAACTTTAATTGCTTTAATACTCTGTTTTAATGAATTATATAGTTTTTCATCAAAGCTATTCTTTTGTAAAAATTCAATAGCTTGCCGCAGTTGTTGGATGGCTCCGCTAGATGATTGAATATTACCTTTATTCCCTCCTTTTAGATAAAATAATTCATTTTTTAAAAATTTATCTAGCTTTTCAATAACATTATCAACTGCTTTGTTATTCGTGCTACTAACTACTGTCAGGTTATTGATGTTCTTGCCAGTTTCAATTAAGCTGAGTGCGCGGTTGACTACCTGTTGAGCAATAACATGAAGAATAAGAGTAGTTTTCCCCGAACCAGGAGGCCCTTGTACAACTGTTATAGGTTCACTTTGAGCGTGTTTTAGTGCTGTTGATTGTGAATTAGTCGGTGCATGAGTTGGGAAAGCTCCCATGTAAATAACTTCGTCTTTTGCAGAGTTAGGCACACCGAACAAATATTCAGAAGCTGGATGTCTTTTTGACCAATTTTTCGAGCCTAATTTAATATCTTTCAAGTCTTGCCGGAGATTACCAGTAAATCTGCCGCCTGTAAACTCAAACAAATAGGGCTGACGTTGAATTGGGTCACGAGAGCGACGAGGTATAATAATTCGCTCCATCCAATCCTGATAGCTATTAAATGTTAGCCCAAAAGTTGTTTCAAGAAACCGTCGTAGCCCATCTTTAGTAATCAATTTTTCACACTGTTCATCATCTAATTTAAGGAATGTGGCTAAGTTGTCTCCAGCTTCTATGAGTGTCAAGCTATCTAAGTTCCATCCTTGCTCTTGATACTCTCCCTTGAGAATGGATGTAAGATCCAAGCTAAACAGAGGACAAAGATAAGATTTCCCTTCTTCTACATCTAAAACTTGTGGAAAAGATAAAACCCAGGCTGCTTCTTGTTGAAATTTTTGCCTTTGGTTAACTTTTTTTTGTAGTTCTGAAAAAGTGGCTGCCTCAATTAATACATGGTCGCGTACTAGCTTTACACCACGCTGTTTGACTTTATCGCTGTTGGCTTCAATCCTGGCATTACTATAATCATCCAATGCAATGTAATCGAACCACGCATTGAGAATTTTATCTACCTTGCTGCCTGCGTTCAAAAGTACCTCCAGGTTGTGATGCTAGTTTAAGTTTTCTATGTATTATTACTAGTCTAATCAGATAGCAGTAGCTCTGCAATCTTTTCAAAAATATCCTTAAATTCATTTGGGGTAGTCATCAGTTATCCCTCTATTGTTTTGCAGAAGTTATTTATTGTAAGTATCACCAATATGGATATCACTAGCTTCATTAATATTCGTGATAAACTTTCCATACTGGTTTATCGTCTCGGCAATTTTATTAATCTTTTGTGTAGCTTGAGGCTTGACTTCATCCCATCCCTTATCAGATAAACCTTTACCACCCCGAAGTTTGGCAATTACAAAATCTCCTGCATCCATATCAAAATGCGGAATTTGTTCTGCTTTGTACAACTGACGCGCACTATCAGGTACAGTTTTACCCAAATAATTCATTAAATTAGAAACCCGAACTTCTGTATCACCGGGCTGATTACCAGCACCATGCAAAGCTTCAAGAAAATGATAAGTATAGATGCTGCTTGATTCATCTTTTATCCAAGATTGTTGCTCACCTTCAGAGGAAGTAAAAACTACTCTGCCTTTGCCTTGTTTCAAATCATCAATTAAGCCTTTAGATGGAGCAACTCGAATAAAATCTTCAAATTCTTCTTGTAGCTCTAAATCAGCCTCTTTAGAAGTTGCCATTCCGGCTGCATGACAACTATCAATCACAACTAATAAACGTTCTGCTTTTATTTGTCTTAATGCATCTGCGAAAGTTTCGGCTGCAAGTGCGGAACTAGCAAGCTTAGTTGGCTTAATATCATGTTGTAGTAAATAATAATTTTGTGTATTTTTATCTATCCAGCCATGTCCTGAATAATAAACAAATACGGTTGCATAAGGGTCTGCGGCTGATTTTTCTTTTAACCAATTCAATCCATCTAGAATAGCGGCTTGATTTGCTTCTTGATTATTCAGCACCCGAATATGATCTTTATCATCGTTATAGGCACATAATTGCGGGTCAATTAAAGCAGCATAAATTGCTTGAGTATCTTTTACTGTTACTGGTAGCGAAAGCTTACTATATTTAGACTCCCCTACACCAATTAATAGTGCATAACCGTGAGTAAATTTATCGTTCACTTTCATTTAACTCCATGTACATAAGTGATATTTAAGTGATTTTACAGAGAATATAATTATTTATCTAAATGTAACAAAATATTAACTAAATCAGTGGCATTTACAATATAAACACCGCCAACTTCATTGCTAGGAATATCGACATTACCTTTTGTAAAACAAAGCAGTGCAGTCACCCACCGCGCACTTTTTAAGTATTTTACTTCTGTTGCTTGACCTTTAACTTTGCCTATCAAATCACCTTCGTTAAAATCAAAGGTATTTCTGCCGTAGCGTTTACGCAGACGACCACTTTCATAAACTTTAGTACCGCTATGGGATTTAACATCGACTACGTACCAGTTACCTTGAGGAGAATGCAGCACAACATCTGCATCACCCCATCTCCTAATTCGGAGGTTGTATTCTAATTGCCATCCTCGATGTTCCAAAGGGCGCAATAATATAGCTACTTCAGTTTCGGCTGTAGCACCACGTTGAGCATCACCCGCTCTTTTCATTAAGTATTGCCCATTACGAAACAGGTAGTATGAGCCTACCAATGCCCCCAGTGAGAGCAACATCCCCACAAAAGAAGTACTGAAGATACTGAATAACAGTATCGTCCCCATCAGAACAAGCACTGCAAAAGCATAACTCAGCATTGCAGACTGGCGACGCTCCTTAACCAATTTACGAATTTGCTCTCCTGGCTGTTTTGTTCGTGATGACAATTTTCTTTGGTTAATGCTGTTATATAAAGATTGATACTCTGAAAAGAGAGGATACCATGAACCGATCGCAATTTGCAGAGATCGCAAGCAGTTCTACATCGCAAATGCGTGTATATTGTGGAAGTATGCGAGAAACTGCCAAAAAGTGTAAAAACCAAATTTACTCACATATACATCGAAACTATTGTTAAAATCCAAATAATTTTAAGTTAATATTCATACCCAACTCCTATGAGAGAAACTGTCCTAGAGGTTCGCAATCTCCAAGTTGAATTTCCCGGTGATGGCAACATTAACAGAGCTTTGGATGGTATTTCCTTTGGACTGCATCGAGGTGAAACTCTAGGAATAGTAGGAGAATCGGGGAGTGGTAAATCGGTGACAGCACTAGCTGTGATGGGCTTGTTGCAAACTCCCGGTATAGTTACTGGCGGTGAAATCTGGTTTCGTCCGCAGGAGAATGCCAACCCCATCGATTTGGTAAAATTGCCTCCTGAGCAAATGCAGCTACACCGGGGTGGCGACATCGCCATGATTTTTCAAGAACCGATGAGTTCGCTCAATCCAGTTTATAACATTGGGTTTCAGCTAACAGAAGCGATTGTACGACATCAAAATGTGTCAGCAGCCCAAGCACGACAAATTGCGATCGCAGGTCTACAAGAGGTTAAACTTCTACCTAGCGATGAAGAGATCCAACAGCAGTATACCGAAACTTCATCGAAACTAGAACCATCAAAGTTGTCACAGTTGGTTAAAGAACATAAAGAAGCCATGTTGGAACGCTACCCTCATGAACTTTCTGGGGGTCAGTTGCAACGGGTGATGATTGCAATGGCAATTTCTTGTAACCCATTAATCTTAATTGCTGATGAACCAACCACAGCCTTGGATGTGACGGTGCAAGCCACAATTTTGGACTTGTTGCGAGAATTACAGCAAAGCCGTGATATGGCAATGATTTTCATCACCCACGACTTGGGGCTAATTTCGGAAATTGCTGACGAAGTAGCGGTGATGTATAAAGGCAAAGTTGTCGAATCTGGTACTTCTCGGCAAATTTTTAGCAGTCCCCAGCATCCATATACTAAAGGTTTGATAGCTTGTCGTCCTACACTAAACCGCCGTCCCCAAAAATTACTCACTGTTTCTGACTACATGAGTGCAGAAGAGACAGCAACGGGACAAGTAGTAATTCAGGCGAAAGAACCCGCACAACCCATAGAAGTTACCACTGAAGAGATTGCTGCAAGATTGGCAAACTTCAATGACTTGGAACCCCTGCTGCAAATCCGTAACCTGAAAGTTGGTTTTCCAGTGCGCGGGGTGTTTGGTGGTACAAAACGCTACAACATGGCAGTTAATGGCGTTTCTTTTGATGTTAAACCAGGGGAAACACTAGGTTTGGTGGGAGAATCTGGTTGCGGCAAAACCACCCTTGGCAGAACCTTGCTGCGATTAATTGAGCCGATCAGTGGTCAGATTATCTTTGAGAAACAAGATATTACCAGCCTCAAAGGAGAACCGTTGCAAAAACTGCGGCGGGAAATGCAAATAGTTTTCCAAAACCCTTTTAGTTCGCTCGATCCCCGGATGAAGGTTGGAGATGCAGTGATGGAACCATTGTTAATTCACGCCGTTGGGAAGACCAAACAACAACGACGCCAGCGAGTAGTCGAACTCTTAGAACGGGTGGGGTTGAGTGCAGATGCGATTAACCGCTATCCTCATCAGTTTTCAGGCGGTCAACGCCAACGGATTTGCATAGCCCGTTCTTTGGCGTTAAATCCTAAGTTTATCATCTGCGATGAATCAGTTTCAGCCTTAGATGTTTCCGTACAGGCGCAGGTATTAAATCTCCTCAAAGAATTACAGTCAGACTTTCAGCTTACTTATATTTTTATTTCTCACGATTTAAGTGTAGTGAAATTTATGAGCGATCGCATTTTAGTCATGAATCGCGGTCAAATTGTTGAAGAAGGCACAGCCGAAAGCATTTACCTGGAACCAAAAGAAGAATACACACAAAAATTAATTGCTGCAATTCCTACGGGGAGTGCTGAACGGGTGCGAAGTCGGCATCTGAGAGCTTTATAGTTAAAAGGGCGGTTAGAAACCGCGTCTACACGAGACTTTACCCACCTCCGTGGGTTTCAAACACTCAATTTGTCTTTAGTCCGCGCAGGCGAACTTGGTTTGTATAGCCGTGAATTATATTCGCCCCAGCTCTAAATTCTCATTTTTCAACAGATATTTATGCAAACAAAGTTAATTACATCTGCAAGTCCAGACTGAGTTTTCAAATTAGTAAAAATAAAAGGTTTATTGCCGCGCATTTTTTTAGCATCTCGTTCCATTACATTTAAATCTGCACCAACATAAGGCGCAAGGTCAGTTTTATTAATCACCAATAAATCAGACTTAGTAATGCCAGGGCCACCCTTGCGGGGAATTTTATCGCCAGCCGCAACATCGATGACGTAAATTGTTAAATCCACCAATTCGGGACTAAAGGTAGCAGCCAAATTATCGCCGCCACTTTCCAAAAAGACTAAATTCAAATCGAGAAAACGTTCCTCTAACTGTTCAATTGCTGCCAAATTCATCGAAGCATCTTCGCGGATAGCAGTGTGAGGACAACCACCAGTTTCTACACCCAAAATGCGATCGCTTGCCAACGCCTGAGAACGCACTAAAAACTGAGCATCTTCTTGAGTATAAATATCATTTGTCACCACCGCAATCTGATACTGCTCACGTAACCCCTTACACAAAGCATCAACTAAAGCCGTCTTCCCCGAACCCACTGGCCCAGCAACTCCCACTCGAAATGCATTCATTGTTATTTGTCCTATGTCATTTGTCAGTTGTCATTTATCCTTGGTACATGGTTATTAGTCCTTAGTTTTTAACCAATGACTAATGACTAATGACCAATGACTAACTCCTGAACAACCTTGTATACTGCGTTTCATGCTGCATACTCGCTAGCGACAAACCCCAACTACAACAGGCGAGTTGATCGTCCTCCAACGCGAGAATTTCCGATGCCGCAGTACTGAGTAATGGTTGCAAATCTAGCAATAACTGCTGTCCTGCTGTTTGTCCAAGGGGGATAAGTTTCACGCCAGCAGTAATCAAATTACTTGCCCAACTGTGCAGATATGCGAGTAATGCGGCTTTGATACTGATTTGCCAATGGGCAACGGCAATGCCAAAAGCGATCGCATAATTGCAAGGATTACCTACAACATTGGCAATAGGTAGAATCTGCGGTTCTAGTTTACCAAGTAATTGGATCAGCGATCGCCCCATCTGCCAACTAGAGGCGCGTAACTCTTCTGTTTCCCTAGCAGCGGATAACCATAGATTCCAACGGCATAGAGACTCAACATCACCTATTTTTACAGCTTGCTGCGATCGTACCATCACCGCCGCCTCTAAGCGAATTGCCCCACAGAGCAACTCCGCTTTTAACCAAAGTTTGAGATGTACGGCGTTGGTGATAATACCATTTTCTACGAGCGTTTCCAAGCCTTCAGAATAACTATATGCTCCCACAGGCAAAGTGGGGCTAGCCAGCTGCAAAATACTCAAAAGATGGCTATCAGTGAGCATGATGGTGTTGTCCATAAGCCCCCAATTCTGGCTGAAACGGTAAAATTTCCTCTTTAACTTCTAGCCCCAGTTGTTCCAACATCGGGCGTAAAACCGAGTCTGAGGACAAGCGTAAATAAGTCGGAGTAATTTCTACAGGTACATGGCGATTTCCCAAATGGTATGCCGCCCGTAATAATAAAAGTGATGTTTGGGCAAAGGCAGTCAGCACTAGTTCTGGTTTGGCAGTAATTCTGATTAAATTACTATGGGTTTCTTCTTGCAGAATATCGCCATCGTGTAAGACAGTTCCTCTGGGTAAATGTAAAAACACAACTTTACCATCTTCAGTTTCAAAGCGATGACGACTGCGGGTGCGTTCTTCTGCTGTCAGCGCCAGAGTAAAAGTAACTGCGGCATCGCAATTAGGTGGTTTAAGTTGGGTAAATGTCAGCATACAGAGTTTCGCTTGAACTTCTGCTTTTCATTATGATTCTAATTAGCACTTTCCTATTCCCTATTACCTGTAACCTTTTGAGTGATGCTCGTACCCCTGCTTTTAAAGCTTGCTATCCAGAGGAGAAGCAAGTGGTTAATTACGGTCTGTGGAATCAGGCATACTCCAGGTTTTGTGCCACAGTTGTTTAATTTTTTGAATGTTCTTTCCTGTTGTTATTGCCGCCCAACCATCTTGAATAGCTTGCTTCTCTCTATCAGTTAACTTCCAGGATAAAGGCAGACGATACCGACCATCTTTATAAAATTCAGATACTGCAAATTCTGGAGGTATTTCAGATTCCGAGGGGAAGAAAATGGGAAAGTATTGGATATCTACCTTGTTCTCCCATTTTTTGGCCAGCAAATCTGCTTCCTTGGCATTTCGAGATGCTAAAACCGGATCGCGTACCTTGAACATTGCCAGTAATGGCCCTATAGTCGCCATAAACCAGCCTCCATTACCTTGCACGTTTTCGGTTGAAGCAGATTTAGGAAAAGGATTAATTTGCAATATGAGAACTCGTTTTACATTTAAACTATTTTCTGTTTTTGACCATTCATTAAGCTGTTCATCCAGCCATTCGGCTGCCGTTACAAAGCCAGAGTTATCAAAGTAACCCCCATCAGCAACGTGATAATTCTGATTTGGGATATTTACACTGCTGCGACAGATAGGAGAGACATAGGGAAAAGTTGCAGATAGTCTTGCAGCCGTTACAACATTCATATCATAGGCTTCATAAAGAGTATTGAAGTCTGTAAACTTTTTCTCAGGAGCCTTGCTAAATGTTACTGGAGTAATCAGAAAGCGCCAGCCATTTTCGACTAAAGTGGCATTGAATACAGGGATAGGAATTTCGCCATCAAAAATCTGTTTCCGCCAGGTTCCAAAGGTTTTTATATTTTTCGGTTCCTTCATTTCACCTTGCCAGTCTGTCTCAACTGCCGTACCACGATCAAACTTTGGGTTAACAAGGAATGGAAATCCGATAAATCGCCATAAATCCAAATAAACTAGACCCCAACCAACAGCATCTAAACTATCTCTAGTAGCAGCATAAAAACTATTAGTTTTGTCATATTTTTCCTGTTCGCTCTCTTCTAAAAAACCATCTTTATTAAAGCGATCTAGATAGTACATCGTCCCGACTGAACCGCCTGATACAGCACTAATCAAGCCAATTGCTTTGGTAAATGACTCTCCTAATAATTCCTGGAGACCACTTAAGACTTGCACTGTCCATCCTGCTGCTTGAATTCCACCACCACTAGCACAAATAATCACTAAAGTTCGTTCTCCCTTTTGATGTTGGAGACGCTTTTCTAGTACTTCTGGAAAATTAGTTGAATCACTATCACCTCTCTTTTTGTCTTCACTATCCTTAAACTTATTGACTGGAAAAAAGTGATTAACATCAAATGCAACATAGCTGAGAGCGGAGAAAACAATAAATATAATTAGTACAGGAATACGAAAGTAGTCAAAATAGAATGTTGCACCTCCATAGACAAGTGTCACCATCGATGTGATTAGTAGCACATATAAAAGTGCAGGTGCTTCAGGTCGATTTGTTTCTGATTTTGGATTAAAAAGCAAACCAACCGTAACGTAGATAACTACTCCAATTATAAAATAAGCAATTGCCGTTAGATGTCCTGCACTCAATTCACCAGTCTGAGGATTAATATAGCCAGATGTATTATGTTTGCTTACGAAAGCAACAATATCAGTAAGTATCTTTTTTAAGAAAGCATTTGAGCTTAACCACTGTCTGATAAAACTAACAAAAAATAGTAGCCCAATACTCAATATCGCACCTACAAATGCTCCCCATTGTCTTTCGTTATTGTTCAGTTTCTCTTTGGACAGATCAAAGGCGATAATGCAAATATATAAACTTAAGGCAATAGCTATTCCATATTGCCAAAATTCAGAAATTTCTATTGTTGATGGTACACCAAAGCGAGCTGCTGCGTTATCCAGAATGATGGCTGCAACTGAAATTACTGATGTTCCTGCTCCAATTGCGCTCACAATTACAACTGCCAGTTGCCACCTAGTGCGGAGTACAAATAAATTTTTCAACATGGCTGGCAGCCAATCCTTGGCAAGTTTAGGGAGAAGCAGAAGGAATAAACCCATCAAAATAGGCAGGCGCAAGAAGAAAAGATATTTCCAGACAGCATCAGAACGTGGTAGCCATGTTGCTATAACTGCTAGCACTGGCAAAAGCCAAATAAATTTTTTCATGTTGAAACCTCAATTTATTGTTTTTTTGTCACTAGATTCTAAACTTGATGATGAAATAAGTTCACCATTTTTACCCGATTTTTATTGTTATAACTGGTGATTTTTTTGCTGCATGATTCATATTTCAACCTTTCCGCAATCCTAAAAGTACTAAAGCCAATATTGCCGGTACTGATTGAATTAAAAATGCTGTTGGACGTTTCAAGGTAATGCTGCCAAAAATGCCTGCGATCGCTACACAAACTAAAAAGAAAATCATAATCCATGAAGGACTAACTTGGGGAAACTGTGAGATAAATAATCCAAAAATTAAGCCGACAGCAATAAATCCGTTGTATAACCCTTGATTCTGAGCAAGTATTGCAGAAATTTGCTCTGGAGTGAAATCTCCGACTATTCTTTTTTGCACAAACTCTGTATTCCATAAAAACATCTGCACAACTAGAAAAAGGATATGTATGAATGCAATAATGCCTATGAGTATCTTGACAACTATTTCCACAATTACCACCCTCCCATCATTTAATTTTCTTTGGTATTGAAAGTCTTGCACTTCAGACTTCTCTTAGTTTTGATATTTGAAGTATTGCTTAACTAGATAATTTGAGAATCTATTTTCAAAAGAGTTTAATTAATGAAAAGACGCATTTTTCTCGTCTAATTTATAAATGTAAGCTGTCTTTGTGCCGGACTCTAAATCCACCCAAAAAATTAGTATCTCTTGCAATATATGAAATATATCATAAGCCTTTTGAGCCAATTTTCTGCTATAAGCTTCGTTTTCATCTCCATATTTGAAGCTGAACTCGACTGCTATTGGCTTCTCTGGATCATGATTGTTGTCATACCAAATAATCAAAGCACACTTAGAATCTAGCCGGGGTTGATTTCTGATCTGAAATTTCGCTCCTTTAATTACTATCTCACGGATAGTAACTCCTATAGTTTTTATCTCATCCTCTGCTTTTAAAAGACTCACTTTATCTACTAAATCTGGATATAATTGTGTAGCATCTTGTATTTTATTCAGTTTCTTTTCCGTAAAAATTGTTTGCGTATCCGAGAAGCTATATAATATCTCAAAGGGAGTTTTAATATCTTCCTCAAATTTTGCTTCTCCTCTATTCATATTGCGATCTTGAGAAATATACCGATCTCAATGGCGAAATTTTAGAGTAACTTCCCTCTGATGATTATTAACATCGACCCTCTCACGAAAAATGTAATTATTCTTGTATAAGATATATTCTCTAGTATCATAAAATCTGATAAATCGCTGGTCTGCAATTTCGTCTAAATTACCATTTACTTCACTCGTTATATTATTAATAGCTTGTGAAAAGGCATGCCAAAATTGGTTGGCATTTTTTAGCAATTCTTGCTCATTACCAATAAACAAGTTATTTTTTAGCAGAACTTTATATTCTCTATAAACAACTTTTTTGCTCATTATTCCTCCAATTTATAAATCAGTTGCGAAAATCTCTATTTCTTATCTCTCCGTGTTCTCTGCGTCTGAAATAATTTGATTAAAATTTAATTAAATTGGCTTGTAGTAAGTAACTAAAATTCTAATCTAACGACTTTATCTTCTATCCTGACCTTGAAAATAATGGGTGTTTTCCAAATAACTTCTGGGTTATTAGTGGGCATTATGATAGTTACAGACATGGCAAAACTCCTTTACTATTTACTCGGATACTGAGGTTTAAAGTTGAACATTAGTATAGATTGTTCCTCCACCACTAGAAGTGGCTCTAAGAACCTCCTTGCGATTTCTTGGATCAGCACTAAGATGAATCCACCTCGGATTGTCTAAACTGCCAAATTCCAAAATAATTTGGTCGAACTCACGATTGTCATTCACCCATTTAGCAAGTTGTTTTGTTCCTACATTTACTGGAACGACATCAGCTGCAAAGCCTTGACGATGGGCACTTTTTCTAGCGCCTCCTACTGCTCTGTTAAGTTCTGCTGAACGAAAACCAGAGTTAATTTTTAATGGCCCCAAGGCATCCCGTGCAGGTTGTAAGATTTGCTGACACAGTATTTTTAAGTTTTGGATTTCTCCTGGTGTTGGTGTATTATCAGCTCTCACTAAATCGGCAGTTGGAGATATGACAAATTCCCAAAGTTTAAAATTGGTACTCAAGTTCATGTCCAAATTAACTTTTGTTAGTCCATCTAAAAACAACCAACTATCGTCACTAGAAACTAACTTATTATTAGCATCAAATCCCTTGGCAACAACCCGCCGAGTGCCACCACTGTTAAAATCATAAGAGAGTGACCATTTGCCATTATTCGCTGAAGTTTTACCTAATAGCCAACGATCATCAGCCCATAATTCTACTTGAACAATATTCGTGCTTGCAGTACCTTCAAAAAGGATTGCATCTTCCAGTTCTAACTCTGCATCTTTTTGAGGTTTATCGATTGTAATTCCCATTTCATACCTCCTCTTAATTTCAATAAAGTATTAATCGTAATATCACTGTGGTTTAATTACAAACAGACGTTAGCAACTTTTGCTTTGCCTTAACTTAATCAAAACTGAAACCCGATCGCTCTGTCGGTGAGAAAAAGTATGTTTTTAATATAAAGAATTGTAAAGATTGCCATAATCTTTCCAGCAAGAACAGAAAGGTTAAATACTAAACGATACGTGGATCTTGTTGAGCCATGACCGGAGAAGAGGCACTCAAAATAGTCGATGCTGTTTTACGCTCTACTATGTTGGAACAAGGACTAAATGATGTTCAAACTGTAGTCTTTCTCGAAAGTTGGAGCGGACGTACCTATAGTGAAATTACGGAGAAAATAGGTTATGATTATGACTATATTAAACAGATAGGTTCGCAATTGTGGCGATCGCTTTCCCAAGTAATTGGCGAAGAAGTCTCTAAAAAAAATATCCAAACTATTCTGCATCGCTATCAGCAATCCCAAAGCAGTACCCAAGATTGGGGAGAAGCCATCGATGTTTCCCGATTTTACGGTCGCCAAGCAGAACTGCAAACTTTAGCAACATGGATTGGCAAGGATAATTGTCGTTTCGTCGGGATTTTTGGACTCGGTGGGATTGGCAAAACTACTCTCTCGGTGAAACTTGCAGGGCAAATTCAGTCCCAGTTTGAATATGTGATTTGGCGTAGTTTACAGCAAGCACTGCCACTAAATACTTTACTAAGCGAGATTTTGCCGATTTTAATGGGTTCAGAGGCAACAATCGAGAGTTCAATTAGTATTTTAATGAAACAATTGCAGCAAAAGCGTTGTTTGTTAGTTTTTGATAACGTCGAGTCAATTTTACAAAGTGGTAACCGGGGAGGACAGTACCAACAAGGATTTGAAGCATATCAACAGCTATTTGAGCGGATCTGCGATGAACTCCATCAAAGTTGTCTGATTGTCACCGGACGAGAAAAACCGGGCGGAATTGCGGTGCGATCGGGAGAAAATTTACCGGTGCGATCGCTCTGTTTATCTGGACTCTCAACAATAGAAGGTCAGCAAATACTGATTGCCAAAGGGTTAGATACAGCACCTCAACATCAAGCCCTGGTTAATTACTTTGGTGGTAATCCACTCGCCCTCAAAATTGCCGCAACCGCTATTCAAGATATATTTTGTGGTGATACACAAGCATTCTTGGCACAAGGTAATACCCTTTTTAGCGATTTATGGGACTTACTGAAGCAACAGTTCGAGCGTTTATCGCCTCTGCAACAGCAGATTATGTACTGGCTAGCGATTAACCGAGAAGGGGTAACGCCAGCAAAGTTACAAACCGCAATATTGCCCCAAGTATCTTGGCGAGAACTCTTGGAAGCCTTGGAGTCACTTCAGGGACGCTCTCTCATGGAAATAAGAGCAATAGGGTTAACGCAACAACCCGTAATCATGGAATATGTTACAGAACAATTTATCCAGACTATTGAGTGGGAACTTACTACAGGCGAACTCAACTTATTCAGAACTCATGCCTTAATTCAAGCCCAAACTCAAGACTACCTGCGCGAAGCACAAATTCAATTTATTCTGCACACCTTAGTGGAGCGACTTTTAACCCACTTCGACACCCAAGCCCAACTTGAGGAGCATCTTTGCCAAATTTTAGCCCAATTGCGATACCAAACAGCAGTGCAAACAGGCTATGCAGGGGGCAATCTGCTGAATCTATTCTCTCACTTGCAAACCGACCTTAGTGGCTTTGACTTTTCTCATCTGGTTATTCGCCAAGCTTACTTAGCCAATGCTACATTGCACAACACTAATTTTACTGGCGTCAATATTAGCGAAACCGTCTTCGCCGAAACTTTTGGCGGTGTACTCAGTGTTGCTTTTAGTCCAGATGGAGAGTATTTAGCTACTGGTGATACCAAAGGTGAAATTCAAATTTGGGATAGTGCTACTGGCAAACAACTAATTTGTTGTCGGGGACACCAACATTGGACATGGGCTGTAACATTTAGTCCAGATGGACGGTATCTGGCCAGCGCTGCTGATGATTATCTAGTGAAGTTATGGGATGTGAAAACTGGGCAATGTCTGCACACATACAAAGGACATACATACTCAGTTAATGCTGTTGCTTTTAGTCCTGAAGGTAAAATCCTTGCGAGTTGTGGTCAAGATTTAACTATTCGTTTGTGGGAGGTTGCATCAGAAAAGCTTAACCGAGAAGTTCAGACTTTAGTTGGTCATCAAGGTCGAGTTTGGGCGATCGCTTTTCACCCTGATGGTCAAATTCTTGCCAGTTGTGGAGAAGATTATACAATTCGCCTGTGGGATATAACTACTGGCAGGAATCTTTGTGTTTGGCAAGCCCACGATCGCTGGGTGCGATCAATCGCTTTTAGTCCAGATGGTCAGTTACTTGCTAGCAGTAGCTACGACAACACCATCAATCTTTGGGATGTTAAAACTCAGAAATGTCTTCAAACCTTACGCGGACATCGACAGACAGTAACAGCGATCGCATTTAGTCCCAAGGGTCAACAGTTGGCTAGCAGCAGTTTTGACCGCACAGTAAAATTATGGGATGTCGTCACCGGAAATTGCCTGAAAACCTTTCTTGGTCATACTAGCCGAGTTTGGACGGTTGCTTATCATCCCAACGAGCAACAATTGGTCAGTGGTGGTGATGACCACGCTACCAAACTATGGAATATTCAAATAGGACGCTGCACGAAAACATTCAAAGGACATACCAATAGTGTATTATCCGTGGCTTTGAGTCCAGATGGCGACTATCTGGCAAGTGGACACGAAGACCAAACAATTAAGCTATGGGACATCAAAAACGGTACTCTAATGCAAACATTACGAGATCATACCAACCGCGTATGGTCGGTGGCGTTTCAACCTCATAGCCAGTATCCTTTACTCGCCAGTGCTAGTGCAGACCATAGCATCAAATTATGGGACTGCAAGTTAGGAACCTGTTTACAAACTTTGCAGGGTCATACTAGTTGGGTTTGGACAGTCGTTTTTAGTCCAGATGGCAGACAATTAGCCAGTAGCAGCTATGACCAAACTGTGAAACTTTGGGATATTAAGACAGGTGAATGCTTGAAAACTCTCAAAGGACATACTAGTTCAGTTGTTTCAGTAGTCTTTAGTCCAGATGGTCAACTGCTGGCAAGTAGCGAGTTTGATGGGATGATTAAGCTGTGGGATGTTGACACTGGAGAATGCCGTCAAACTTTAACAGGACACACCAATAGCGTGTGGTCAGTTACCTTTAGCCCTAACGGACAGTGGTTACTAAGTACAAGTTTTGACCAAACCCTAAAATTGTGGTTAATATCCACAGGAGAATGTTTCCAAACTTTTACAGGACACGAAGGCCCTGTTATGGTGGCACAGTTTAGTCCAGACGCTGAGTTTATTGTTAGTGGTAGTTTAGATCGCAATCTGAAACTTTGGGATATCTCTACAGGAGAATGCTATGAAACTTTGGTGGGTCACTCAGAGCTTGTTTATAGTTTGCTGGTAGCTGCTGTCTCAATTGGAGATGCAACTTCTGCCAAACTGACTGCTTTCAGTGGTAGCTTAGACGAAACCCTCAAAGTCTGGGATTTGGAAACTGGTAAATGTGAGCAAACTTGGAGAGCGCCTCGCCCCTACGAAGGTATGAAGCTTGAAGAAATTCAAGGGTTAACAGAAGCTCAATTGGCAACTTTGCAGGCGTTAGGTGCTGCTTGTTAGTAGTCTGTCAAGCCAATTTTAATAAGTTATGGCAGGAGGCAGGAGTAAAAACATTACTATTCCTGATATTCCCGCTTTCAAAATGATAATTCCACTTGATCTGATATCAAGTCCGGTTAATAACTTATGATTACCGCATCCGTGCAAAAGTCAGGAAAACCTCTTTCTCCCTGCTCGCTGCCCCCTGCACCCCTGCGGTCTAAATGATAAGTCTTTACCCGAACATAATATGACAAGGCGATCGCGGTTAGCAATGACTAAAATCTGGTAACAAAATTGCGGCTCCCACTGGAAGTAATTTTGTACTTTTAAATTTCAGTACTCAAGATATCCTCAGTAATCATACTTAATAGTTAAAATAAGTAAACTTCCTGAATCCTGACATTATCAGTTATAAATACTGGGGACTAGTGTTAAATTTACTTAAGTGATAAGATGATTGAAATATTCCAAAAAGAAATTTTATATTAAGATGCCTATAAAGGTATTAAATAAACCGAATCAAGCGGCTAACCATCAAATTGATCCAAAGCATAGGTTTCCTGATAAGTTGACTGCCTCACTCAAATACCAGCAAAGCTAGCCGCAGGTATTCATAAGATCACCCAAGCTCTGAATGGTCAGTAAATTAAGAAGTAGTATACGCCATATGAGCCAGAACCCTCTAATCAGAAAAACACTCCGAAGTCGCTTTGAAACTGTCAAACTGATGGGAAGCGGAGGATCTGGTAATACTTATTTATTAGGAGGTGCTATAAGTAACAGATATCGATACTCTTTCGCCAGAAAAACACTTAGGAATCGCTTTGAGATTGTCAAACACTTAGGAAGTGGAGGATCTGGTGATACCTACTTAGCTGTAGACCTGGATTTACCAGGACAGCCCCATTGTGTCGTCAAACATTTCCACCCGAAAGATTCCAGTCCTGCTGTTCTACCCATTGCTAAAAAGCTATTCGATCGGGAAGCGGAAGTTTTATACCAGCTAGGTAATGACCACGATCAAATTCCGAGACTGTTTGCCCATTTTGATGAAGATGGAGATTTTTATTTAGTCCAGGAATTTATTGACGGTCATGCCTTGACTCAAGAAATTGTACCAGGTCAGTGTCTTAACGAGAACGCAGTCTTAAATTTATTAAAAGACATTCTGGAAGTACTAGCCTTCGTCCATCAACACAATATTATTCACCGAGATATTAAACCTCAAAATTTAATGCGGCGGTACTCCGATCAGAAGATTGTGCTAATTGACTTTGGGAGTATTAAGAAAATTGGTGCTTTGGGAGCAGGCTTAACAATAGCTGTTGGGACTCCTGGCTATATGCCAAGCGAACAGGCTAAGGGAAAGCCAAAACTTTGCAGCGATATCTATGCAGTAGGGATGATTGGCATTCAAGCTTTGACAGGTTTAATACCTGAGCAACTACCAGAAGATCCCAATACTGGAGAAGTTATCTGGCGCGATCAGGCACAGGTAAGTGACGCTCTGGCAAATATTTTAGATACAATGGTTCGCGATCGCTACAACCAGCGTTATCAGTCTGCCACAGAAGCTTTGCAAGCGCTTAATTCTGCTCTAGTATTGTCACAGTCCTCACAATCTTCTGGCATCAACCAAAACACTGATGATAGCTATTTGCTAACTTATAGAAACTTTATTTTACTGCTGGGTATAGGTCTTGGTGCTACCACTAGTTTGATAGTAATAGTTTTAATCTATACATTTATTAATACGGGGACATCAGTTCCTAACCAACCTACTCCACTAAAAAGTTTTCTCGAAAAATTTGTTGAATTACCGTTAACTAAAAGGAATAGCCTAGTAGCCAAATCAGCAGCTAACAGAGGAATTTGTCAAAGCAATTGTACCATTGAAAAAACTACCAAATAACAAATTTAATTTCACTACATTAGAAACAATTAATCATCTAGTAGCAATCATAAAACTGGCTATTAACTAGCTATTATAAATTCACTTTGAATATAAATATTTAAAGATTACTATCGGATAAATACTTAGAGATTCCTGTAAGATAAATACAATAAACAATATTTAAAGATATGGACAATACAAATCAAAGAAAAGCTTTAATTAACAGCGAAATAGCCCTCTTTCTCAGAGGTTTGATTATTGGGAAAGTGCTGACACTTATGGTTATAGGCGGATTACTTTGGTGGTTATTGAAGCCAAATATATCGTCCCGATACGGCGTTAACTCTTCCTCTAATCAAAATATCAACGCTCTCTCTAATAATGCTAATGCATCAAATTTTCAGACAGTTGCTGATGTCCCCCCTGCCTCATTCAACTACGGAGGTAGCACAGCTTGGGCATCTATTCGGCAATTGGTAGATTCTCAAATCCAGAGCGCTCGCCCAGAACTACAATTACGCTATGTAGACCCTGCTAATGGTAGCCCTGGTTCTAGCTCAGGCATTCGGATGTTGCTTGATGGGAAACTAGACTTTGCTCAGTCCTCCCGTCCCCTGACAGATGAAGAACAAGCTATGGCAAGAGAGCGAGGCTTCACCCTTAAGCAACGTCAGGTGGGTATGGATGGCATAGCAGTGGTAGTCAACCCATCACTCAAGGTGTCGGGTTTAACTGTTCAACAATTGCAGCAGATTTATTTGGGGCAAATCACTAACTGGAATCAAGTAGGTGGGCCAAACCTACCCATCACAGCTTTCTCTCAACGACCAGAGGACGCAGATACAGTAATATTCCCTAGCAACAGCGACTTGCAGGGGCAACCACTTGGCCCTAATGTGCAGTATGTTTACTCTACTACAGACGCAGTGCGCCAACTCAGTAAAACCCCTGGTGGTGTGTATTACGCTTCTGCCCGTTCAGTAGTCTTTCAATGTAGTGTGAAGGCTTTGCTATTGGGTCGCACTTCTGGTGAGCTAATTCCCCCCTATCGCGAACCGATGGTTTCGCCTGAGCAGTGTCCACGTCAGCGCAACCAACTAAATACTCAGGCAATCAAAAATGGCAGTTATCCCATGATTGCTAATTTGTTTGTGATTATTAAGCAGAATAAAGGTCAGGAACAGCAAATTGGGGATGCTTATGCCAAACTTTTATTAACTGACCAAGGGCAAAAGGCAATTGAGCAAGCTGGTTTCGTCGGGGTTCGCTAGTACAGCCCGGACTAAATTAACAAGACTTGGGGTTTAAACTTCTTCTTAAAGGTAGGCAAACTGACGCCACAGTAAACTACGCGCTTTTTGCCACACGTCATTCAGATCCCCGACTTCTTCAAGAAGTCGGGAATTTAGGGGAAGCGATCGCTTATGGTGGTCTATTTATATCAAACTAGTTCATAATCTCTAATCCCGTAACGGCGAGTTGACCTGGAAAATGTCAAAATTAAATGAGTTTTGCGTAGGCGCAAGCGACTTGTCGCCAGACATCGCCACTTTACATAACGCGGATTTGAGATAACTAAGTTGGAATTTATGGGCAAGCAACGTGTTCTTTCTGGAGTTCAACCAACCGGCAATTACCATCTAGGTAACTACTTGGGAGCCATTCGCAACTGGGTAGAAGGTCAGAGCGAATACGAAAATTACCTTTTTGTGGCTGATTTGCACGCGATTACAGTGCCACACGACCCAAAACAGTTGGCAGCTGATACCTACACTCTTGCTGCTCTCTATTTAGCTTGTGGTCTTGATTTAAATCACTCCACTATCTTTGTACAATCCCACGTTTCGGCCCACAGTGAACTCACCTGGTTGCTCAACTGCATTACACCTCTAAACTGGCTGCAAGATATGATCCAGTTTAAGGAAAAGGCTGTCAGGCAAGGAGAAAATGTGAGTGCAGGTTTATTAGATTATCCTGTGTTGATGGCAGCTGATATTTTGCTTTACCAAGCCGATAAAGTGCCAGTGGGTGAAGACCAAAAGCAACACTTGGAATTGACACGGGATATTGCGGCTCGGTTAAATCACCAATTTGGGAAACCGGATCAACCTGTTCTGAAGTTACCAGACCCTTTAATTCTTAAGGAAGGGGCAAGGGTGATGAGTTTGGCTGACGGTACACGCAAAATGTCAAAGTCCGATCCTTCCGAATTAAGCCGAATCAGTTTGCTAGATTCACCAGAACAGATTCAATACAAGATTAAGCGTTGTAAAACTGATCCGATTCGTGGGCTGACTTTCGACGATCCAGCGCGTCCAGAGTGTAATAATTTGTTAATGCTGTATACATTGCTTTCTGGAAAGAGAAAGGAAGATGTAGCAGTTGAGTGTCAGGATATGGGCTGGGGACAATTCAAGCCATTATTGACAGACACAATTATTGAGTCTCTAAAACCAATTCAAGAAAAATATCACTCGATAACGGCCGATAAAAGCTATTTGGAGTCTGTGTTGCGGGATGGAGGGGAAAAAGCTAGAGCGATCGCAAATCAAACTTTATCACAAGTCAAAGCTGCTTTAGGCTACTCTCTTCCTCTATAAGTTTTCACCTTTAGGTGTGATTTGTTATACCATTTAAGAAATTGAAACCTTAATGTTATGCGTCACACCCACAGCCCCACAGGCTTAAATGACTTTCGTAGAGCTGTACAAGCAGGTGAATTTCTAGTTACCGCCGAGGTAGCACCGCCGAAAGGGGGAGATCCAGCGCACATGATTCAAATGGCGGCGACTCTTAAGGGGAGGGTTCATGCTGTCAATGTTACTGATGGTAGCCGTGCTGTGTTAAGGATGTCTTCGTTAATGGCGTCGGTGATTTTGTCACAAAACGGCATAGAACCGATTTGTCAAATTGCTTGCCGCGATCGCAACCGCATCGGTTTACAAGCTGATTTGATGGGCGCTCATGCTTTAGGCATTCGTAATATTTTAGCTTTGACTGGCGACCCAGTAAAAGCAGGCGATCATCCAGATGCCAAAGCAGTTTTTGACTTGGAAGCTGTGCGACTACTGCAACTGATTCGGAAGATGAATCAAGGCGTTGATAGCAACGAGAAACCCTTGACTGATGGAGCATTAGATTTATTTGTTGGTGCAGCAGTAGATCCGCAATGTAAAAGTTGGTCGGGTTTGCAAAGTCGATTTGAACGCAAAATTGAAGCCGGAGCGCAGTTTTTTCAAAGTCAGTTGATTACTGATTTTGAGCGGCTAGAAAAGTTTATGGATTCCATCGCCGCTGGCTATAAAAAACCGATTTTGGCAGGAATATTTCTGTTGAAATCGGCAAAAAATGCTCAGTTTATTAATAGATGTGTTCCGGGTGTAGATATTCCCCAACATATTATTGATAGATTGGCAAAAGCCAAAGACCCTTTTGAGGAAGGGATAAAAATTGCTGCCGAGCAAGTGCAGATAGCGCGGCAATTATGTCAGGGTGTACACATGATGGCGGTGAAGCGCGAAGATGCGATCGCGCCAATTTTAGATTTGGCTGGGATTGCTCCAGTTAATCAGTTGGTATCTATGTAAATTAAAGAATGAATCTTTTATTAAAGCAGATGGTTATTCCCATCTGCTTTTTTTATAGTGATACAGATGCGGTTACACTATTTTTGATAGACTTTCAATATCTAGTTTTTGCTTTTATAAAATCCAGGTGCAAACTGACAAAATATTTTATAGCTTATTTCAAGCTTTCCCTAGCATATTTTTTGCAATAATTGGCGATCAGACTGTCAATGTCAACGCATATCAATTTGTTTCAGTGGAACTAAAAGAAACTGCTTTTAGGATTGATGGGGTATTCATCCCCACAAGTGAAACTACAAATCAACCACTCTACTTTGTTGAAGTCCAGTTTCAATTAGACTCGACTTTTTATAGACGCTTCTTTGCCGAAATTTTTCTTTACTTACGTCAAAATGAATCCGTCAATTTTTGGCGTGCTGTCGTTATCTATCCCCAACGAAGTTTAGATCCGGACGATCAACAGCCGTATCAGTTACTACTTAACAGCCAACAAGTGCAACGCATTTATCTAGATGAATTAGATACGGGGGAGAACTCACTTCAAGTTGCGATCGTTAAATTAATTATCGAAAGGGAAGAGACAGCCATTGACAAAGGTAGAGAATTGATTTTACAGGCAAGGCAACAACTGGCAAATGAAGCTACCACCAAGCAAATTGTAGAATTGATAGAGACTATTCTGTTGTACAAATTTACCAGGTTAAGCCGAGAGGAGTTAGCAGAAATGTTGGGTATAGACGACGAATTCAAAAAAACAAGGATGTATCAATCAATCAAGGAAGACGGTTTAGAGGAAGGTCGGCAAGAAGGTCGGCAAGAAGGTCGGCAAGAAGCTAAGTTAGAAGCTATTCCCCGGCTGTTAGCATTGGGATTGAGTGTGGAACAAGTAGCTGTGGCTCTTGATTTAACGGTGGCACAAGTACAGCAAGCAGCCCAGAATTAGTCTGGCTGATATTTAGACTCTACTTGCATCTAATTTAATCAGCAAGTGCGTAGGCTACGCCTATGCACTTAAAACCTGCGTTACATCTTACCCTGTTGCATTACTTCTTGTAGATGCCGCCGAACCTCTTGTACTTGCTCAAGGTCAGATTGGCGCAGTTTCTGGAATAACTCTACACAAGGCTGAGAACCTACTTGTTGTGCATCTTTGATGTAAATATCGTAAGCTTTAACGGCTTCAGCCTTATTGTGCAACACGGTGACAAAATCGTACTCTAAGTTGCTAATCGGTTCTTGAGACTGTCCGTTACCTGTATTTATAGCCATTGCTTGAACCTCTTTTCAGGATTTCTAATTAACTTTATACTCACCCTTAAAGAGCGATTCATCTCCCAAAAAGAGTATATTTCAATACGTCGGAAGTACCTTGCAAGAGTAGGTTATACGTTATACCATTTTAGATTTTAAATGCATCTAAGTTTCTGATCTGGCCCCAAACAAAAGAGTGGAGAGTAGGAAAATACTTTTTCCCACTCTCCACTCTCCACTCCCCATTTTCATAACAATTTATCCAAGCGGTTGATTCTCATCACATTGACGTGAATACTGTAATTCCAACTCGTTTTGCCGTTCTCTACCTCCCCTATACACAACCGGACAAAACTTAGTGTTAGCGCTCATACAATCCATGTGTGGTGTCTTAGCACATACCACGAGTAGTCCACCCAAAACAAACAACAAACCACAAATTGCGAGCGTATTAACCCAAGAAATTTCCAGCGCTCCGTGAACTACTACCTCTCGCAGTAGAGATACAATTGTGACCTCAACGGCTACTCCCACAGAGATACTATGTTCTTGCAAATAGACCATTAATAGTCGAAATAACTCGACTAGAATCAACACAAATAGTATTTTTGCAGTCACATGTTTATAGTCTAGTGGCTGCGTGAGGGCGATAGCTATCCCCCACAATTGGATTAGCATAACGGCGAACAAACCCAAACACAAAACAATCACAATTAAGTCTTGAAAGGCTTCCATGTTGCGAACAATTGATTGCCGATCGAGCCAGCGATCGCTAAATAAAAATCGACTCTTCAGGCGCTTTTGCATGTACGTTTTATTCCAATCTGGACTAGTTCAGACAACACCAGCGAGTCAACCCAATAGTTTTATGTTATGCAATATTAAGTTTTTTCGCCTCAGCGAGGTTGGTAATTTAAATTTTGTGCTTGTTGTAACAATTGCTCGGCGTTTTTCGCCCACTGGGGATTTTTTTGAGCATTGTATAAATCTTTAGCAAATTGCAATACTTGTACTGCATCTCCATATTGCTGTAACTGCATAAAAACTAAACCAGCACCATAATAAGCATTGGGATAGTTAGAGTTAGCTTCGGCCGATTTTCTAAAAGCCTCTAATGCCTCTTGTAATTTGCTTTGGCTAAACCAAATTGAACCGAGATTGTAGTAAGCTTCTGGATACTTGGGATTAATTTTTACTGCCTGATTAAAAGCACCTCTTGCTTGATCGAGTTTACCTTGGTGGAGATAACACATCCCCATGTGGTAAGAAGGTTCTGGTGCATTTTTGCTATATTCTATGGCTTTTTTAAAAGATGCGATCGCTCGCTCACAATCTCGTTGCTGTTCTCGTAGCAACCCCAAGTTATAGTGGGCAAATCCTAGTTTAGGATCAAGTTCTAAGGATCGTTGCAAATAATCGTTAGCTAACTTTAAATTATTGCCTTCTAATAATGCACCGCCTAAATTAGCAAAAGCTGGAGCAAATTTAGGATCGGCTTGCGTCGCTCGATAAAATGCATCCGCAGAGGGTTGTAATTGTCCCGTTTGTCGGAATGCTAGCCCAAGATTATAGTACGCTGGTGCTAATGCCGGATCTAGTTTGGTTGCTTGTTTAAAGGCTGCGATCGCATCTTGTACTCTTCCTACCTGAATTGCCTGTAAGCCTTGGTTTAACCAGTCTATGGCAGTTTTAGAATTAGATTGTGCCAGCTTTGAGGCGACAGGAGGAGATAGAGAAAGAGAAGGGGAGGAAATATTCACAACCAGCATCAAACTTACTAGCCCTGCTATGCGATATTTAAAGAATGATTTTCCCATTGATTTTCTGACTCGCAACACTTTCAGTTAAATTTACTTCATAAAAAGTTTTTTACAAAAATTTTTAATTCGGCATAAAAGTTTGTGATAGTTAACTTTTCTTAAGCTAAATCTTACGACAGACTACAATTTTTTTAACTTCCGATTAAAAGGAGCATAATAACAAATTAAAGAAGGGGTAATTTTGACTCCAGAGAACCATTTTTTTATCCCTTGATACATACAGAATCATGCGGTTAATAATAAATTACCGCAAGGGAGGTTTTATGAACGAAAAAGTAAAATCGGGTTCGCGCAATGTTGCAATTGTCGGGCCTTATTTAAGTGGAAAAACCACTTTACTAGAAAGCTTGTTATTTGTCACAGGGGCAATTTCTCGCAAAGGCAATGTTAAGGACAGCAATACAGTGGGAGATAGTGCTGCCGAGTCGCGCGATCGCCACATGAGTGTAGAAGTTAGCGCTGCTAGCACTGAGTATAACGGCATTCGCTTCACTTTTATTGATTGTCCGGGAAGTGTAGAATTTGCCCAAGAAACGTACAATGCTTTAATCGGAGTGGATGCGGCAATTGTAGTTTGCGAACCCATCCGCGAGCGAGTCCTTACCCTAGCGCCTCTATTTAAATTCCTCGACGATTGGGAAATTCCCCACCTCGTCTTCGTCAACAAAATGGATCGGGCAAATATTCACGTTTTGGAAACGTTACACGCCCTGAAAGCAGTATCTAGCCGTCCCCTAGTAGCGCATCAATATCCCATCATGAATGGGGAACAACTCACCGGCTTTATTGATATGGTGAGCGAACAGGCATATAAATATCATCCAGGCGCACCTGCCGACCCCATTCCCTTCCCCGAAAGTTTAAAAGCAGAAGAACATACAGCGCGGGCAGAAATGCTCGAAGCCTTAGCAAATTTTGACGACCATTTACTCGAAGAACTTTTAGAAGACATTGAGCCACCCCAAGAGGAAATCCTCAAAGATTTAAAAATGGAATTAGGGGCAGATTTGGTAGTGCCCGTTTTCTTTGGTGTGGCAGAACAAGATTATGGTGTTAGACCTCTATTAGAAGCCTTGTTACGAGAAGCCCCCGAACCAGAAACCACAGCAGAACGTCGTTTAAAAAACATCAAAGGTGATACACCTCTAGCGCAGGTATTAAAAACTTATTACACTCCCCAAGGTGGCAAACTCTCTCTCGTGCGTGTTTGGCGAGGCAAATTAACTGATGGCATTGTCCTCAATAGCATTCGCACTGGTGGAATTTACCGCCTCATGGGACAACAGCAGCAGTTCGTTAATGAAGTTGGTGCGGGTGAAATTGTCGCATTGAGCCGTTTAGAAGGAATCAAAACAGGGGATACAATCTCTATAGAACAGCAGTCGGCAATAGAATTACCCAGAGTTGCACAGTTGGAACCTGTATATGCCCTCGCCATTACACCAGAAAAGCGCAACGATGAAGTTAAACTCAGCGGTGCTATTACCAAGTTGTTAGAAGAAGACTGCTCACTTGCTTGGGAACAACACGGCGATACTCACGAAGTAATCCTTTGGGGTCAAGGCGAGATTCATTTGCAAGTCACCCTAGACAGACTGCGCCGCAAATATAACTTGCCAATGACAACCCACTTGCCGCAAGTGCCTTACAAAGAAACCATCCGCAAAACAGTGGCTTCAGTTCATGGGCGCTACAAACACCAAAGCGGTGGTCACGGACAGTTTGGTGATGTTTTTCTCGAAATCAAGCCTTTACCACGCGGTACAGGTTTCAACTTTAATGAAACCATTGTCGGTGGCGTGGTTCCGAAACAGTACATTCCTGGCGTAGAAATGGGCGTGCGGGAATTTCTCACACACGGGCCTTTGGGCTTCCCAATAGTGGATTTGGCGGTAACTCTGACTAATGGTTCCTATCACAACGTTGACAGTTCCGAACAAGCTTTTAAACAAGCTGCCCGATTGGCAATGCAAACGGGGATACCCCAAGCGGAACCTACCCTGTTAGAACCAATTCTGCGGGTGGATGTTACCACACCGAGTGAATTTACCTCCAAAGTGCTGCAACTATTGAGTGGTAGACGGGGGCAAATTTTAGGCTATGAGGGGAGAAACGACTGGCAAGGCTGGGATAATGTCTCTGCATACTTGCCACAAGCAGAGATGCAAAATTTTATTGTAGAGCTGCGATCGCTCACTCTCGGCGTTGGTTCCTTCCACTGGGAATACGACCATCTCCAAGAAGTGCCGGAAAAACTCGCTGAACGTGTCATTCACAGCAATGGTAATGGTGCTAACGGCAATAGCAAGTAATTTTGGATTGATCTAGAATTCATGTTGATTTTCTAGATAGGGACACTCATAAAGGGTGTCCCCAATGCTTATTAAAAAAATACGATACCTATATCGATTTAAAATATTTGAGAGAATGTAGAATAGAAAATATCACGACGTAACCTCAAAAAGCAAGCCCTGCTAACATTTGAACCATGTTTTCAAGTCCTCAAACACAACTGTGTGTTGAGTAGCTTGTCCATACCCTAGTTCGTTCACGGTATGGCTACTGCTGGGTAAATTGCAACAAAAAGTCAGATGAAATTACTAGAATAACTTAGGTTCTTACGCCTCGATCGCAGGGTTATAGTCATCTGGATTATTAAAGCCTGCAATCCAGGCGGCTGCTTGATGGCAACTTTGCATGTGCGGGGGAACGCGCAGGATATGAATATGTCCTGTAGATGGACAAATGACTTTCAAGACCATAAGTGGCTCATCATCCTCAAAAGGAATGTAGACTAGTTGACGTTCTCCACCAGCATCGCGATCGCGATCGCGGATCAATCCTCCCACTTGTTGCAAAAATGTCTCGTATCCCAAACGTTCAATCAGCACGCGGCGCAACTCAACATTCTCTATATTGAGGATATCCTGCCCATTCATAGATTGGGATTCAAAGGCAATCTTATCGTTCACCTGCACGCCTCGCCAGCGCAAGACAAAACCATGCCCCGCAGATAGACTAGTAATCCCACTTCCGGCCAATTCGATCCAATAAGTGACGTGCAGTCCTTTGGGAAGGGTAGTAAGGTTTACACAATCGCTGATATCAATACTTTCACAAGTTAGATTTTCAGGTAAATTGTAAATATTCAACGCACCGCTTAAATCCAGATGACCTAAAACGCGCATACCATCCCAAGCGCGATGCTCAAGGATGAGTTTTCTAGCACTTTCAGCCGATACAGGCTCGTGGCTTTCCTTTGGGCGCTGCAAAACTTGTTTATTTGGTACACGTCCCTGCGACATGATCTTGAGCATTAGTCCATCACCTCCACGTAAGAATCAGGGCGATATTCACGTTGTTTCCAGACGCGGTAAAGCCCTTGGGGTAATTCAATCGCCCGATGTTCTTCATGAACTAAAGTGGCACTTGGTTCTTTAACCTCAAGAAAAAGTTCATTACCATGCACCCACAACTGAACAGCATTGGGTTGCTGAATGCGATGGCTGTGTCCTGTGATTTCACCATGAGCCAGAGTAGCACCTATGCGCCTTTGAGCAGCTACAGGTAAGGTAGCAATACGTCTGATCAGAACGTCGCCATGTCTGTAGAGAACACTACCTTGGTTAGCTTGGGAGTTATTGCTGTCGTTAAACATCTTTCCATGATAACAATCCCATGCACTGCTTACAGGCTTAACGAGTGCTTTTTCCTCTAGTTTAGAAATTTCTTTCCGTAAAACGAAGTGGTTGCCAAGGGGCATCGCACTTTGATCTAAAATCATCTATCACTTGCCGTAGACGTGATAGTGGTACAACTAGTACTGATATTAATATATACATACATACATACTTATTTATTTTCAACCTGTGGCACTATTGAAACTGACAGTTAGAGTAGAAAGGATGATCTTGATGAGCACGAGACAGATTGCGCTTGTCGCAGGTTCGACAGGCATTGTGGGCAAGAACCTTTCCGACCACCTTGTAAAGACGAGCGATTGGACGGTGTACGGGCTAGCCCGCAACCCATCGACAGAGCAAGGAATCCTTCCCGTTTCGGCAAATCTGCTCGACCGTGACGAACTGAAGTCGGCGCTGGCAGGAATCGATGTGACGCACGTTTTTTTCTGTACCTGGTCCCGCCAGACTACCGAGCAAGAGAACTGCGATGTCAACGGTGCGATGCTTCGCAACCTGCTTGAGGCGCTGGATGCGGCACCCAGGCTTACTCACGTTGCCCTTGTGACCGGCGGGAAGAACTATCTAGGCTCGTTCGAGGCCTATGGACAAAGCACGTTGGACACGCCGTTCCGGGAGGAGCAGCCTCGCGTCCCCGGTCTGAACTTCTACTATGTGCAGGAAGACATTCTGTTTGAAAAGGCCGCGCAGCGAGGCTTCGAGTGGAGTGTTCACAGGCCATCAACGATCATTGGCTACGCACTCGGCAACGCGATGAATATGGGCGTCACACTCTCAGTGTACGCGACTATCTGCCGCGAAACCGGACGCCCCTTTCTCTTCCCCGGCTCGCCCCAGCAGTACAACGGCTTGGTTGATGTCACTGACGCACATCTGCTCGCACGGCATCTTGAGTGGGCTTCGATTACGCCTGAAGCCGCCAACCAGGCTTTCAACATCGTCAATGGTGATATCTTCCGCTGGCGCTGGCTGTGGCCAGAGCTCGCGGCATTCTTTGGCATCGAGGCCGCACCTTACCCAGGGTATGCGACTCCTTTGGCTAAGCAGATGAGAGAGGCTGAACCAGTGTGGGATGGTATTGTTGCTCAACACGGTCTCAAGCCGCATTTGTTGACCCAACTTTCCTCTTGGTGGCATACCGATGCAGATTTGGGTCGAGAAATCGAATGCCTTCACGATATGTCGAAGAGCAGGGCCCTTGGATTTCTCGATTATCAAAAAACGCTGTTGTCCTTCCTTGATCTCTTCGAGAGATTACGCCACGAGAATATCATTCCTTGAAAGCAGCAATTCATCACTTACAGCAACGTTCAGGTAATTGAACTACAAAAAATATTCAATTCGATTATTACTTCATTACTCCCGGTTCGCCCATTTTTTTGGGAGATAGAAAAAAGCCTACTCAGGAGTAAAAGATTGACCACCAAGTTGAGTGTAAATAGTAGTCGGGAACCCAAGCGAAACAACAATACGCTGCTGTAATAGTGAAAGAGCAGTCAAATAGGCATAACATTGAACATATACCTACTGTGCGTTTTTGGGAATATCTCGCTCCCTATACTTCTGACTCCCTATTTTTCCTAACTCCTCAAAAAATGGGCGAACCGGGAGTTTTTAATTTGAGTTCCATAAATATTTCGGCTATTTCATTGTCATTATATTTATTAATTTCTTTAAATCCATATTTTTCAAAAATATTTCTGGCTACAATAGATTTTCTCATCGTATCCAATCTTAATATATGTAATTCGTTTTTGTTGGCATTCAATAATAAATGTTCCATTAATAATGTACCTATTCCTTTACCCTGATATGAAGGTAAAACAAAGTACCTTTTAATCTCTCCTATTTTATCTATTTTGTTTAATATCTTTAATCCAATACTTCCAATTACTATGGCATTTTTCCTCATAATCCAGAAATTTCCCCCTTGAATTTGGTAGATATTTTCAATATTCCTTATATCCGATTGTAAGCCAGTTGGCTCAAATTTATATCCTCTGTACGAATACATTATTTCCAAAAATTCTTCCAAACTAGCCTGGAATTCGGAACTGTATGAGATTAATTCCATTTGTTCAAAAGGAGTTGTCATGGGTTACGTTGTAGAAGAATTTAACCTAAGTCAGTCACATCACGGCTTCTAGTTTTACTAGGGGATAAATCAACTTTACTAGGGCTGTTTTCTAAATTACTAGGGCTGATCTTGTTATCCCCTAGTACCTGACTATTACTAGGGCTGACCGCAACACCTAATAACACTAATCGCCTATTTACTCCCGGTTAGCCCATTTTTTGAGGAGTTAGGAAAAATAGGGAGTCAGAAGTATAGGGAGCGAGATATTCCCAAAAACGCACAGTAGGTATATGTTCAATGTTATGCCTACTGAACCCATAATTACAAATGAACGAGTCGATGATATACCTGTACTGCTAACACAAATAGAGCATATGGGAGTACAAAAGCTACTAGACAAGCACTTTCCCACACACGGAAATTGGCAAGGTGAAAGCCTTGGTCAGATAGCAGTAATTTGGTTAACACATATCTTATCGCAAGCAGACCACCGTTTAAATCACGTCCAAACTTGGGCTTCTAAGCGATTAGAAACATTGAAAACATTTGTTGGAGAAGGGTTAGGTGAACTCGACCTTACGGATGACCGCCTAGAAGCAGTACTACGTTACTTTGACAGTGATAGCAATTGGTACTCATTCGAGGAGGAACTGGGAAGTAGTCTACTGCAAGGGTACGTTTGGATAGTACAACTGCTTCAAGCCACTGTGGGGTAAATCCCGAAGGGTTATTTCAATGGGGTTACAGCAAAGACCACCGCCCGGACTTGGCAGAAGTCAAAATAATGTTATCGACATTAGACCCATTAGGAATGCCAATAGCAACGGAAATATTGTCAGGAGAAAAAGCCGATGACCCGTTATATATTACAGCAATCGAAAGAGTACGTTCAATACTAAAACAGTCAGGATTACTATATATTGGTGACTGTAAAATGGCATCAATGGGGACGATAACTCATATTGTATTGGGTGGGGATTTTTATCTTTGTCCTTTAAATGCAAAGCTTGCGCCAAGAGAACAATTAGCAGAATATCTTCAACCTGTTTGGGATGAAAAACAAGAATTAACTACTATTGATTATGACTATGCAGATGGAAAAACTAGAGATATTGCCGTTCGCGGAGCGTCCCGTAGGGAAGGATTTGAACTAAAATTTCTCCAAAAAGTAGAGATTAACGAGCAAGAAATATTTTGGGAGGAGCGACAATTAGTAGTACATTCATTTGCTATTGCACAGACAGAAGAAAAGTATTTACGTGAACGTATACAGAAAACCTCCGATGCTCTCGCACAACTAAAAATACCTCGCTGTGGCAAGAAAAGACTCACCTCGTCTGATCAATGATAATCGGCTATAGCAGATATTCTCAAGCGTTATCAGACTAGTGGTTTATTTCAAATTGATATTCAAACCAAACGAGTCCAAAAATTGAAACGACTATATCTCGAACGAGCATCTCAAACAGTAGAAGAAATTTCGTTCTACCCAGATTTTAAAATCGATGAAGATGCAGTTTCACGAGAAATTCAACTATTAGGCTGGCGAGTATATGTTACCAATAAAAATCAGGCTCAACTTTCTTTAAAGCAAGCTGTTCGTACCTATAGAGATGAATATTTAACCGAGCGAGGATTTGCCCGACTTAAAGGCTTTCCTCTATCGTTGACACCGATTTATTTACAACGTGAAGACCATGTTACTGGTTTGATTCGATTACTTTCAAATGGGAAAGCGAGTGTTGACCCTTTTAGAATTTCAGGTTCGTCGCCATCTGGAGAAAAATCAAGAAAAGCTTGCTGGACTTTATGTTGGCAATCCTAAACGAGAAACTGCACGTCCCACTGCTGAACTTGTTCTTGCGGCATTTAAAGAAATTACGCTGCTGTTGATTGAGGTGAAAAATGAAGTTTATGCCCATTTGACTGCTCTTTCACCATTACAGCAGCGTATTCTTGTTTCGCTTGGGTTCCCGACTACTATTTACACTCAACTTGGTGGTCAATCTTTTACTCCTGAGTAGGCTTTTTTCTATCTCCCAAAAAAATGGGCGAACCGGGAGTCATTACTTGAGGTATTGGGAAATACCTGTATTAAACTGAATCATCCCGCATTTATGCAACGCCGTCGATTCTTGTTAGAAAGGATTTGCCTTTGGGGAAAAACTTTTCGATTTACTGAAATTATGCAGAAATTGGAATTCAGATGCAGTGAGATCACGCCATTGACCCAATTGTAGGTCATCTAATTGTAGGTGAGCTATGCTGACCCTGACCAGTCGCAAAGTCGGAAACCCTACAGCCGCAGTCATGCGCCGTACTTGGCGGTTTTTTCCCTCTGTCAAAGTCATTTCTAGCCAAGCTGTCGGTACATTTTTGCGAAATCGAATCGGTGGGGTGCGTTCAGGTAGCTGTGGTTCTTCTGGTAAAAGCCTAACTTCTGCTGGTTGAGTGCGGTAATCTTGAATTTCCACACCTGTTTGCAACCTTTTGATGGCATCTGCATCTGGAATTCGCTCTACCTGTACCCAGTAAGTACGTTTATGTCCAAAACGCGGATGGGCGAGGCGATGTTGCAATTGTCCATCGTTCGTTAACAGCAGCAATCCTTCACTATCCCAGTCTAAGCGTCCCACAGGATACACATCAGGCACATCAATATAATCTTTTAGGGTGCTATGTGTGGGGGCGTCTTTTGTAAACTGGCTAAGAACGCCGTATGGTTTGTAAAAAATAATATATCGGTAATGATTAGTCATTAGTCATTGGTCATTGGTCATTGTCATTTCCCTTATCCCCAGTCCCTACTCCCTACTCCCCATTGCACAAGTGTTTGCTGGGCAAAATTATCCAAAAATTTGGGCATTCTAATAAAAACAATATAGTGAAGAGTTGATTATGCCAAGTTCCAAAATGTGCCGACGGTCTTTCTTGTTTTTAGGAGGTGCTGTCTTAGCACAAGGATTAACATTGGCACTCCCCGCAGCCGCTCAAACTGTACAAGTGAAGAGGGGTAAGGTAAATGGGTTCTCTTTTTATCAAACTATCATTGACCTCACTGACCCCAAAACCTTCATTACTATTGGTTTAGCGAATAATGCAACTTTGGCTAATACTAATCAAAAAACTAGTGGTGATGAAGAATTTAACAATCTAGTGACTCGTCATCGCGCCGCTGTTGTTGCTAACGGTACTTTTTTTGCCAAGAATGCCCAAAAAACAGTGATGGGTAATATGGTAGCGGCAGGGAGATTCCTCAAATACAGCCAGTGGGAAAATTTTGGCACTACTTTGGGGTTGCGAGTTGGCAATAAACCGGAAATGGTGACAGCACGGGTTGATGGTAAACCGGAATGGAATCAACATTGGTTGTCTATCACCTGCGGGCCTCGACTGTTGAGACAGGGACAAATTTGGCTGAAGCCAGATGTTGAGGGATTTAAAGATCCTCATGTTTTAGGTACTGGCGAACGAACTGCCATCGGGTTTCCTGCTGATGGTAAAAAGCTATTTTTGATAAATTTCGATAGTGGTTTAACCTTACAGCAAGAAGCGCAAGTGATGAAAACGATCGGCTGTCACGAAGCGATGAATTTAGATGGTGGTGCATCAAAAGCTTTTGCTGCTAACGGTCAAATTTTAGTCACCGCTGGCCGCCCACTAACTAATGTGATTGTTGTTTATGATGCCAAGAATCCTGCTCCTGCTGCTTTACAACAGTCATGGGTCAGATTTCAGAAAGGCGATCGCCCCAAAATACTTGGTGGTTAAAAGCTTTAAATTGAGTAGCGCTGGAGTGCGATCGCCTTTAGTGTAGCGATCGCATATTTAACTGGCGTTGCCGAGGTACATCTTGCTTTTACAAATATTTCTCAGATTAGTAATAATACGGCAATGGTCATATTAAAAAAGACAAAAGTAGATAAGTAAACTGAAGTATTGAAAAATGCTATTCCAAGTAGTGACACTTAAATAAACAGACACTATAGTAATGAAATTAACTAATGCTCGTATGTAGAAGGTTAGCTGAATAATGCTTACAAGCCATCCAAAAAGCTGAATGACACTAAAAAATTAGTGCTTTCAGTTCGGCACAAACTATACCGAAAGTGTCAAATTTCGGCTAATTTGTTCTGCCTTAAAACAGCAATACCCGCAGGCTAATATCTCAAGTTTCTGAAAAATTGATTTAGGTAGAAGTTATGGCAATTATCAATGGTACTAACGCTAATGACAGCCTTTATAGCTTCGGGGGTGGTGACAGCCTCTATGGCTTCGGAGGAGATGATTATTTAGATGTTTCTGTTTCTTCTGGGAATAACATCCTCTATGGGGATACGGGAAATGACGAATTTTCGATTCAGGATAGTTTTGGCAAAAATACTGTTTCAGGTGGAACTGGCTCTGATAAATTTTACGCATATAGAGTCAATGGTGCTAATACCCTGAATGGCGAGGATGGCAATGACTCCTTCTATTTGAGCGCTCCATATACCGCCCCAGATATTTTAGTAACCCAGACAGTAAATGGAGGTAGAGGTTCGGATTATTTGGAAGTCAATTACAGTAGCTATACTACTCAAGGAATCACCTCCACTTTCAATGCAACTACTAACCAAGGCTCGATTACGGCTGGTACGAGTCGAATTAGCTACAAGAATATTGAACGATTCAATATCACTGGTACAGCCTACGCTGACAATATTTTAGGGGGCAATAGCGAAGATGTGCTCAATGGGGGCACTTCTGGCAATGATACGATTAGTGGGGGTGCAGGTAACGATTCCCTCGATGTTTCCTACTCGTCTGGCAATAACATTGTGAATGGAGGCAATGGTAACGATACCTTTTACGCCTATGGAGCCAAGGGTGCTAACACTCTAAATGGGGGAAATGGCGATGACTCTTTCTATTTGACTGCTCCATCTACCGCCCCCTCTGTTTTAGTGACCCAAACGATAAATGGGGGTACAGGTTCGGATTATTTAGAAGTCAATTACGGTAGCTATACTACCAAAGGAATTACTTCGACTTTCAATGCAACCACTAACCAAGGCTCGATTACTACTGGCACAAATCAAGTTAGCTACAAGAATATTCAAGAACTAAATATCGGTGGTACAGTCTACGCCGACAATATTGTGGGGGGTAATAGTGGCGATGTGCTCTTTGGGTATAATGGCAACGATCTCCTGACTGGAGGGAAAGGCAATGATGCTCTATACGGGGGAAATGGCACTGATACTTTTGCCTTCAGTAATTATAACGAAGGCATTGATACTCTTGCTGACTTCGATACGACTGATGAAGTTATTCAAGTATCGGCTGCTGGTTTCGGTGGCTCTTTAGCAGTAGGTACACTCTCGGCTGATAAACTTACCATCGGTTCAGCAGCGAGTGCGATCGCTCAACGATTTATTTACGACGATATTACAGGCGCACTGTTCTTTGACCAAGATGGCAGCGCTGGCGCTTTTACTCAGGTACAATTCGCGCAACTCAGCAGTGGACTCTCACTAAGGGCAAGCAATTTCGTTGTTATTTAGTGCTACGCATAAGTACCAGAAAAACGAACCACAGAGGCACATATAACACGGAAAAATTAGAGTTTGAGAGAGTCTTTGGGTAAGTCCTCTGCACTACATAAGCTCTCTCTCTTCATCATTTTTTTGACCACACTCAGTCCTGAGTCCTAAGTAAGTAAAAAACTACTCAGCACTTATGTACTTGGTACAAGCCCCGCCCGCAAGTGGCGCGGTCTTTCAACTCAGCACTCTTCATAGATGCCGCAGCTACGCTCGTTGTAGACATCGCTCCTCTAAACGTCAAGGTATTATGTACTCGAACACCGTGCAGCATACTAAAGTCTGAGGTTTTGCATGAAAGTAGCAGTTTTCAGTACAAAAGCCTACGATCGGCAGTTTTTGTCAGCAGCCAATTCTCCCACCCAACACGAGTTAGTGTTTTTTGAACCCCGTTTAAATCGGGATACAGCTATCCTGGCTGCCGAATTTCCGGCGGTTTGCGTATTTGTGCATGACCAGGTTGATGCCCCAACTTTAGAGCTTCTCGCCTCACGGGGAACTCGTCTAGTTGTTCTCCGCTGTGCAGGGTTTAACAATGTAGACTTACAAGCCGCAGCAGATTTAGGCATTACCGTTGTGCGTGTTCCCGCCTATTCACCTTATGGGGTGGCAGAACACGCTGTAGGATTGATTTTAAGCCTAAATCGCAAAATTCATCGTGCCTATAACCGTGTCCGAGAAGGCAATTTTTCTTTAGATGGACTGTTGGGATTTAATTTGCATGAGCGCACAGTGGGGATTGTTGGTACCGGCAAAATCGGTCTGATTTTAGGACAGATTATGAAGGGGTTTGGCTGTCACCTACTCGCCTATGACGTTTATCGCAATCCAGAATTGGAAGCGCTAGGTGGAAAGTATGTAGAACTACCTGAGCTATTTGCTAACTCCGATATTATCTCCCTGCATTGCCCTCTAACTCCCGAAACACATCACTTAATTAACACTGAGGCTATAGAAAAGATTAAGCCAGGTGTGATGCTAATTAATACTAGCCGAGGAGCGCTGATTGATACCCAAGCAGTGATTGAGGGATTGAAGTCTGGGAAAATTGGCTATCTTGCTGTAGATGTCTACGAACAAGAATCGGAATTGTTCTTTGAGGATTTGTCAGGAGAAATTATTCAAGATGATATTTTCCAGCGTTTGACAACGTTCCCCAATGTACTCATTACCGGACATCAAGCGTTTTTTACAGCAGAAGCTCTCTACAATATTGCAGAAACAACTTTTGCTAACATTACCGATGTTGAACAGGGTCGTCCTTGTGCAAATGAAATTCACGCCTAAACCTTTAGCACTAAACCACAAGATGTTTGTACGCCAATAGCCATAAATTTTAGCGATCGCCAGACTCCGAAAAACGGCTTAACACCACCCTCACCTCATAAATTGTTAACACCCTTGCCCCCAGATATAAGCAAAGTGATACACTACATCCATGCTAGGGGTGCCTACATAACCAGGCTGAGATCACACCCTTAACACCTGAGTCTGGGTAATACCAGCGGAGGGAAGCTGTTTATTGAGGAATTACAATATGCGGACTGAATGGGTTGCTAAACGACGTGGGCAGGGTAATGTATCTCAAATGCACTACGCCCGCCAAGGTGTTATCACCGAAGAAATGCACTACGTCGCCCAGCGGGAAAATCTCCCGGCCGATCTCATTCGTGAGGAAGTAGCGCGGGGACGAATGATTATCCCTGCTAATATTAATCACACTAACCTAGAGCCGATGGCTATTGGCATCGCCTCCAAATGTAAGGTAAATGCTAATATCGGCGCTTCTCCCAACTCTTCTAATCTTCAGGAAGAAGTTGATAAGCTAAACCTGGCGGTGAAGTATGGTGCTGATACCGTGATGGATTTGTCCACAGGTGGCGGTAATTTGGATGAAATCCGCACCGCTATTATTAAAGCTTCACCTGTTCCCATTGGTACGGTGCCAGTATATCAAGCTTTAGAAAGCGTCCACGGCACAATCGAGAATCTGACTGCTGATGATTTCCTCCATATCATCGAAAAGCACGCCCAGCAAGGAGTAGACTATCAAACTATCCACGCTGGGATTTTGATTGAGCATTTGCCCTTGGTGAGAAACCGGATCACTGGTATTGTCTCTCGCGGCGGCGGGATTTTGGCGCGGTGGATGCTACATCACCACAAACAAAACCCGCTTTATACCCACTTCCAAGACATTATTGAGATTTTCAAAAGGTACGATGTCTCCTTCAGTTTAGGAGATTCCCTGCGTCCCGGCTGCACCCATGATGCCTCAGATGAAGCACAATTAGCTGAATTGAAAACCTTGGGACAGCTAACTCGCAAAGCCTGGGAAGATGATGTCCAGGTGATGGTGGAAGGGCCTGGACATGTACCAATGGATCAAATTGAGTTCAACGTCCGTAAGCAGATGGAAGAGTGTTCTGAAGCACCTTTCTATGTTTTGGGGCCATTGGTGACAGACATTGCTCCCGGTTATGACCACATCACTTCAGCGATTGGGGCCGCGATGGCTGGATGGTACGGAACTGCAATGCTGTGCTATGTCACACCTAAAGAACATTTGGGTCTACCAAATGCCGAAGATGTACGGAATGGTTTGATTGCCTATAAAATAGCGGCTCATGCGGCTGATATTGCTAGACATCGCCCTGGTGCAAGGGATAGAGATGATGAACTTTCCAAGGCGCGTTACAACTTCGATTGGAACCGTCAGTTTGAATTATCACTCGACCCAGAAAGAGCTAAGGAATATCACGATGAAACTTTGCCAGCAGATATCTATAAAACTGCTGAGTTTTGTTCGATGTGTGGGCCTAAGTTCTGCCCAATGCAAACTAAGGTTGATGCTGATGCGCTGACAGAATTAGAGAAGTTCTTGGCCAAAGAGGCTGTGACTCAAAGTTAACAGATGAACCTCTTGTTGTAGAGACGCTAAATTTTCCCTTGTTCCCAGTTTCTAACTGGGAATGGGAATCTGTGGCCTTACCTGCGGCGGTAGCGCAATGGTATCATGTCCGTTTAATCAAGCTGAATAAAAATGTTCGTAGTAAGGACTTTAGTCCTGGCTTTGGGAACTGAAGTCCCCACTACAAACTGTTTATTATAGGTGATTTGGCGGACATAATAATAAGAAGCATTTCGAGACAATACGCTTGGGTTAAGGGTTATTGGTGTAGATGATTGCTCTTTCAAGACGCGATAAATCGCGTCTCTACATGAGGGTTTTGTTACTCATTCTGAACTGTATGGATTTTAAAAGGGGATTGGCTTAAAATCCAATTTCAATGGTCAAGGTGCGAATCTTTCCTGTATCTCCTTCTGCTTTATCTGCAACTTCCAGAGTCCAAGTTCCTTGGGGACTTTTACCTTTAAAGGCAGCAAGTTTAGGGGTGTTTACCTCGTCATAAGTTGTTTTAATATTATCTGTAGCTCCGCCCTGGCGATCGTGCAGATTTATGGGAAGTATGCCTGTTTGCACTGGGGGAAGGAGAGTAACTATCAAATCCCCAATATAAGTATGCTCGATATCTACATTAACTTTGATGGATTTTAGGAGAGTGGTATTAGCGATCGCTAACGACAATGTTGATGTTTGCAAGTCGTTAATTGGGATATCTTGGACTGCTTTAAATATGCTAATTGGCGATGTTTGAGCAGGCTTGGCCAATTCTACAGCTTTGAGAGCATTGATTCGACCGTAACCGTAGAAGGGGCTGCGACCATTGGCATCATATTTACCTCCAGCTGAATCAATGCGATCGCTGGAACGTTTAATAATATCTCGCACTTCGTCCCAACGCAGATTTGGGTTTCTGGCAAGAATCAGGGCTGCTACACCTGCTGCACCTGGACAGGAACTAGAAGTTCCGCCGAATTCGTTCGTGTAGTTACCTCCAGCGTCACCCAGATTCCGATTAACCGAATTATAGCCAAGTACACCAGAGCGATCGGTTGTCCAAATTCCAGTGGTTTGAGAACTATCGCCATTGTTGCTAGGAAAGGCACACCAAACCGCCTGACCAAAGTCACTGTAAGCGCTTCTCGTGCCGTAGTCATTACAAGCTGCTACTGCAATTACCTTTTGGTAGCTGGCGTAGCCGTCATTATCCACGCTTTCGTTACCATTGCCAGCCGCGAATAAAATTACACACCCCTTGCCGTTGCGTCCTTTATTGATTGCAAAGTCCATAGCAAGTCGTGTGGAATCAGGCAGAGGTACTTTTTGCTTGTGTGCAGGGTCGTCTGGCTCAAACCAAGTACCGTCTGCTGGGCCCCAGCTACAAGAAATGACATCAGCACCATTTTGAGCCGCCCAAATAAAAGCATCTGCTTCATCTTGTGACCCCAGCGCCGAAGCTAAACGAATCGGCATGAGTTTTGCACCCGGTGCTACACCAGATGCACCAAAGTTGCCGTTGGCACAAGCTACTCCTGCACAGGCTGTGCCGTGGTTATCGTCGTTTCCCGGTCTGGGATTGTTAGTTTTACGTGTGACATCTCGCGGGGCAACAATCTTGCCAGAGGAACGGAACTCTTCATGATCTAGATCCACACCGTCGTCGATAATTGCAATAATTGTCCCAGTGCCATTGCTCAACTTCCAAGCTGCTTCAACGTTGGCATGGGCGTTAATTACCTTACCATTAATTGTTGTTTGCTTTAAGTGCCACTGCTGCGAGAAAACCTGACGTTGGCGTAATTCACGCGCTAGTTCAGGATGGCACAGTTCTACTGATTCCTCATTCAGAAGTCTCTCGGCAATGTCAAAGACGGCTATACCAGTATTTGCAGTAGCACTCACAAAGTAAGCATTTCGTGCATATTCAAGTTGACGTTTAATTGTTAAGTTGTAACGTCTTAAAACCTCTTGGCAGACTCTCGACTCTTCTTCATTATCGAATTTAACAAAGAGGTTTTCGGTGTAGATAACAGGTTGTTGGGATACTGGATCGATGAGAACACGTCCGGCAAATTGGACTTCAGACTCATTGTTGAGAATTGCACGGGCGCGATCGCGCAAAGCGACACCCTGATTCGGAACTTTCGCTTGCAGAATTTCTACACCCGCTTGTCGAAACCGCGTTGTTAACTCAAATTGATTGAGGATAGTACGCGCTGCGGGTGACACAGATGCGACTTCAAAGGATCTTGCACCAACCAGAGTGCTACGGCTTTCGGTACGAACTACAACGTGTTCGTTACTGATAGCCAATTCATACTGTTTACCGTTCTGTCCACCATAGCGAACCTGAACCATAGTTTAATCTCCTATTAAATGTCTTGAAAATTGGGCATGGGTAAAACCGCATCATGCGTTGTGTTCCCGCAGTATCCGTTTTGCACTTACGTTTAGTTTATAGATACTTCGGATTTCATGTGCTATATGTGTATTACGGCATTAAAAATATACAGCTTAAGTAGGTAGGCGTAAATAATTATTGTTGGGATAAGGCAGGGAGCAGAGGGCAGGGAGCAGGGAGCAGGGGGAAAAAGAGTTTGAGCCTTATTTACTTTTTTTTACACAGTTTGGTTTTATTGTGCCGACTTGCTTAAACAGAATTTTATCTTTCTTAGTTCATATAAGCCTTCCATTCGTCTTTCCAGAAAAGAGGGGATTTCAAGTCAGGTTGCTTTACTAATCTTCACTATCAGTAGGGATGTATAACTGGGCATCCCGATGAAAAAAATGTATTCCATACCACTGAAAAACGCTATAACATCATTAGAACTTGAGAAAGATGTTTTATTTTCCGGCTGAGTATTTTCTACAGGTGTATTCTTTACCCCTGATTGCTGAAGTGAGATTTGAAAAAGACTATTTTTCTGAGTATCCCCAACAAATTCGCGTTGGTGGTGATGCCGACGGCAGTCCACGCCAACGCACTGCGGTATCTTACACACGGAAGTCTGGGTACTATGCAATACATTACAATCAACCCAGCACTGTGCCCCCAGGAGCAATTTTACAACTTAACGACGGTGCAATCGCAGTTTTTCCCGGCGAACCCAATCAATCAGAGCAGGTTACACTAAGTCCAATTTACACAGTGCAACCCAATGGTTCCCTAGCAATACCGACTGGACTGGTTTTCATCCGCTTTGCTGAAGGCGTTGATGTGGAGTCGCAGCGTCAGGTAATTAATCGAGCAGGTTACGAAGTAGCACAAAACCTTGACTATGCGCCTCATGCCGCTTGGTTACGTGCTACATCAGGTAATATTGCTGATGCGATCGCTGGGATTTCTCAGTTAGAAGCGATCGCTAATGTTGAGAATGTCGAACTTCAGATGCTTATGGAAAGAGGTTTTAGACTCTAATCAACCACGGTTCAATTATCCGTTTACGAATCCGAAAAACAACAACTTTGCTTTGTAGCTTATGATGTACCTACAAAAGTGAGATTTCTAATATAGAGTTCTTCTGATTGCACGTAATCAACGATCGCCATCAAGTTTTTTTTAACAGGAGTTAAGCTATGACGCAGCGACTGACTCAAGAGCAATTATCACAAATAGTCACAGAAGTAGAAGGTTTGCAAGTGCGTCGGGAAGCGGAACTAGACCAACAGCAAGTTAGAGAAATTTTACAAGAGTTGAATTTACCGCCAGAGTTACTAGATGAAGCGCTGATTCAGTTAAATCGCCGCCAAGCATTGGAAGTACAACAACGGAGGAATCGATGGATTACCTCTGGAGTGGTGGCAGTTGTGGTGGTGGCGATCGCATCTACAATATTTTTGATGCAGCAGCAAAATTCTGTACTTTCCCGTGTTTCTGCTCAACAAGATGGCATCACCTTGGTACAAAATAGTAGCGGCAACTTGAAGACAATTTCCCGCCAAACCAATCCAGAAGTGTTATACCGTGTCACCCTGAAGGATGCACCCTTGGGTAAAAAGCTGGCTCTCTTCTGTAATTGGATTGACCCAAGTGGTGAAATTGTCAAGCAAAACAAATATCAAACTCGCGAAATTAATACGTCTGTCTGGGATACCCAGTGTCGCTACATTATTAATCCGACTGCAACTGTTGGCAATTGGAAAGTGCAGATGTTCCTGGAAGGTCGGCAGATTAGTGATGAAACCTTTGAAGTTAAATAGTCCAGATGGGCAACATCCCGCATCACTTTCTTGGCTATTGGGGTTACGGCGCTCAACACGAGTTGGAAGCGCTGTTAACTAATGTCGTGGAAAACCTCTCTCCAAACCTCTCCCCTTGTAGGGGAGAGGCTTTGAATTTTCCCCCTTCCCTTGCAGGGAAGGGGGTTAGGGGGTTAGGTCTGAAAATCTGGAATGTTGTTTATATAGGACTTGATGGAAATTCCCCACTGCAACAAAATCAAATTGCTGCTATCTCCGCATCAGGATTATTCGCTTCACCCGATGCTTGGGTAAAGATCGAGGAAAACAACTGCCTAATTTTGGGAAGAGAACCTTTCGGAAAGCTGCCTTTGTATTGGACTCAGCAAGGACAAGTGATCTGGTTTGCATCCCAACTGCAACTACTCTTACCGATTTTGCAACAGTCAGAAGTTAGCATTTCTGGCTTATACGGCTATAGCTGTTTTTCCTACGTTCCAACACCCTTAACCCCTATTAATCAAGTGTTTGCAGTTCCAGCGGGGACTGAATTAGTTTGGCAGAGTGATTGTCAATCAGGGATTCTGCAAACACCTGAATCTAAAAATATTCACTCGTGGCGGGAAGCGCCAGAACAGTTAACAGATGAAGCTACAGCAATTACCGAATTGCGAACTCTCCTGAAAGACTCCATTGAGCGACAGATTACCGATTTAAAGGATGAGCCTGTTGGGGTGTTTCTCTCTGGCGGACTCGATTCTTCAGTAGTAGCGGCGTTGCTGGTGCAAGCAGGGGTGAAAGTCCGCGCCTACACTCTAGATTTTGGTGACGTAGGGATTCCAGAATATCCTTATGCTGAACAAGTTGCCCAGTTTCTTAAAATTCCGCTTGTTAAAGTTGCAGTAACCCCAAGTTCAATCAAGAATGCCCTAATTCCTACTGTGCAAGCATTGGATTTGCCCTTTGGAGATGGGGTGTGTGTGCCGTTGTATCTCCTATCTCAAAGGGCGAGTCAGGAAACCCAGGTAATTTTTAACGGCGAAGGTGGAGATCAATTGTTTGCCGGTTGGACAAACAAACCTTTAATTGCCGCAGGTGTTTATCAGGGAGAAAATCCCACCGGACAGGAAACTTTTATTCAGCAATATCTCCGCACTTTTCACCGTCTTGGGGGATACGAATCTCAAGTTTATCAGCCAGATATCTATGCACAGATCCAAAATTTGCATCCTGAAGATTGGCTGTTGGCGGCTCTCGATCGCAATGAGTGTCCATCTTTGTTGCATCGCCTCCGCCGTGCCAGTTTGATGCTCAAAGGAGCGCAGAATATCCATCCCCGTGCAACTGCATTGGGGTTTGCTCATGGTTTGTGGGTGCGATCGCCTTTTTGCGACTTACCTTTAGCAGAATGGACATTCCGTCTATCTGGAGAACTCTGCTTACAGGGAGCTTGTGAAAAATATATCCTCAAACGGGCTGTAGAAAATTGGCTCCCGTCCGAAATTGTTTGGCGACAAAAGCGGGGGATGGGGGTTCCTTTAACTTCTTGGTGTTTAAATGATTTTTGGCATCAGATAGGCATCTGGCTTAATCCAGAAATACTTCGCACCAACAATCACTTTTATCCTCACATTGCGGCCCAAATCGTTGAAGGCAAACTGGGAGCAGCTATTCAAGGGCGTCGGATTGGTGAAACACTCTGGTTACTGATTATGTGGCAACTTTGGCGATCGCATGTTTTAAATGAAGAACTAAGTAAACAGTCCTGGGATCATCCGTTTTGGTTACATCGTTGGCTATGGAGAAATTACAAAATAATTCGTAATTCATAATGACGCTCTCTACGAGACGCTAAAAGCGTAGCTTGCTTCTCTGAAAGAGTACGCGGACTCGCTACCACTACGCTAACGTAATTTACTGTATCAGTATTTTTGGTAAATGGTATCAAATAATTTAACTCAAAATCGTCTTAATCCCCCATTCTCCAGGGAACTTGCTCAGGAGTTACTGAATAACTACGGTTCTCCGCTTTATGTATATAATGGCGATCGCTTGGGCGAAACTATTAAGCGGATTACTAAAGCAGTCAGCTATCCCCGCACACAATTTCGCTTTGCTAGCGTTACTAATGGCAACATTGCGCTGTTAAAAATTTTTCGCTCATTTGGGTGGGGACTTCACGCCAATACCCCAGGAGATATTTATCTGGGATTGCAAGCTGGTTTTGATCCTAGTGAGGTTGTTTATAGCGGCAGTAATTTGAATCGGACTGAGATGCTACAAGTCCTGAATTGGGGAGTCACAACTCTCAATTTTGATAGCCTTGCTCAGTTGCAGTTGTGCTGCGAAGTTTTGCCCAGACGCAGAGAGAAATCTATTCGGTTGGGTTTACGCCTCAATTTGCCGGAAATTACCGGAGATAGTCGCATTGGTGTGCGTCCAGAGGAATTTGCTGATGCGATCGCTTTAACTAATGAGGTGGGACTAAAGCTGAGTGGTTTACACTTCTATCGAGGGACGGGAACTAATGCCACAGCCGCTTTCACCCAAGTGATTGATACAGTCATCGCCATAGCACAACAGTTACCTGATTGGGAATATTTAGATTTTGGTGGTGGCTTTGGCTACCCATATCATCACAACAAAACAGCCTTTGACTGGGAAATATTTGGGGCTGAGTTAACTGAGAGAATTACTAGTTTAGGACAGAAAATTGATTTGGTGATTGAACCGGGACGAAGTGCGATCGCTGGATGTGCCACCTTGCTTGCTCAAGTTGTTTCTGTGAAATGGCAAGGAGAAAAACAGCTTGTTGGAGTTGATACCAGCGTTGCTAATCTTTCAGTACCATCAGTACACGGTGGCTACCGAGAAATTGTCACTTGGAAGCAAGCAGACAAATCCTCAATTCCCTACTCCCTATTCACAACTGATATTTGTGGTAACACCACCTATTCACGAGATTATCTGGGGAAAAATTGCCAACTACCAGTTTTAGAAATTGGTGATATCGTTGCCATTCTAGATGTCGGTGCTTATGGTTATGCCATGTCGTCTCACTTTTTACACCGCCCCAAACCGGCGGAAGTCTTGCTAGAAAATGGCACACATCGCTTGATTCGTCGGCGGGAAGACTACAGTGTTTTATTAACAAATCAGGTGCTAGATAATTAACATCAAACAACCATTATGAAGTGTATTAACTGCGGAACTGACAATAAACTAAAAGACCGGACAGCTAATCAAGGTCGGTGTATAAAATGCAATCATCCCTTTGCCTTTGAACCGACTAGTATGAGTAATATTCAGATTACTGATCCTTTTTTTGCAAAGGCGATCGCTGACATTTCTGCAAATAACACCTTATTTTTTACACCCAAACAACTGCTTTATTTTCTAGATAATCGTTTCAGAAAAAGCTCAAAGTCTATTTCACGATTTGGCTGGTTATTTTTCTATGTGTTTTTTAATTTATTTACACTCGCTTTTATTATTGGGCCACTAATAGTAAATCTTGCGTATATTAATTTCTTTTATCAAAGTAGCAAATCAACTAACCTCAATCTTGTAAGTCGCAAACAGAATGCGAGGAATTTACAAATCATAGGAGGAATAATCCTTTCCATAGGAATTCCACTAAGTCTTATCTCAAAGTCATTCAACCTCTTTGCCATTATTGTTATTATGGGAATGCTGCCCATATATTTAGGAACTCGACAGCTAGGGCGAATTCAATTATTAACACAAGACTTTTTAGTTTCACAATCTCAGGTTAAAGATTGGCTAGAACGTTGGCAGCAAATCAATGGTTCAATTCTCAAAATTCTTCCTGCTCCAAACCAGGAAAATACACCAGCCACAGTTAATCCTGATGTGACTGCTTATAGTTTTGATAGATTAGTCGTTTGTGATAGTGCTAGTATTGCTCAACTATTAATAGCTAATAATTTTCACTTTGAAAATAACTGTGCAATTCTCAGCATTACTGGATATCCTCAAAGCATTTTTGACACCACAATGCAAATGCTGCGCCGCAATCCCGATTTGAAAGTCTATGCAGTGCATGATTGCAATCCACGAGGAATTGGTTTAGTTCATCGTCTTAAAACCAATGCTAGTTGGTTTCTCGATAGCGAGATTGTGATTATTGATATCGGACTAACGCCACGTCAAATTATCGCTACTAAGCGCGGAATGTTTATTCAATCCTCTCCAGAGTCAGCGCAAGCAGCTAAACAATTGCCTGAAGAAGTTCGTCAAACTTTATCTGCTGAAGAATTAACATGGTTAGAATCTGGAAACTTTGTAGAAATAGAATCTTTTACTCCCCAAAGAATAATTAAAGTTCTGCAAAAGGGTATTGCTGGCAGTCGAAATTTAGATAGTGACGACAGTAGCTTGCTTTTTGTAGGCGATACGGGAAATGATATATATACTGTTCAAAGTTTTGGTTAGCTTCTGTATTTTTGATTTATTTTGACCCAATCTAAAATCCAAAATTTGTATGACTCTCGAACAACAAACGGCAATTGAAGGAATCTATGAAGTGTGTATCGGTATCCCAGAGCCAATTTCTGCAATTCAGTATTGGGAACAATTTGGCTATCACATTGGTGAAGTGGGTGAATTAACCGCAGATTCAGCTAATCAACTATATGGGGTGAATTCGTCTTTACGCTCAATCCGCCTCTATCACCAAAATGCAGATCATGGTTTGATTCGGCTGATGGTTTGGCAAAACCCCACCCATGAAGGTTTGGGAACAGCATCGATGAAAATTAAGGGAAATCGCTGGGCGACAAGCTTAACTGCGGATATCTTAGGTATCTTAAATCATATAGAGAATGCAAAGGCCGCAGGTTTGCCTATTAGGTACTCTAACCCTTATTGGGAAGTCATCTACAACAAAGATAGGAAAAGCCGTCCTTTTATTGAGCCAGCAGTTGGTGTGCGAGAAATGCTGTTACTGCAACCCTTAGCTCGCCAGGTTCTATTTCAACGGTTTGGCTATACGCTACCGCATTACGGACAAGTTAACCATAATGCCGCTCTCAAGGCTAGTCAGTTTACGCACATGGGGATTATCGTTCAGGATGACAGCAAAGAAACCCTGAAGTTTTATGAAGAAGTTTTGGGTTTGCTGCGTGTGCGGGATGATGTCGAAACTAGCTATGAATCTTCGCCAGCAGGTAAAGATATTTTTGACCTTAACCCTGGTGAAAAGTTTATTGTCACTACCTTTGACGATCCCCGTTCTTCTAAGTCTGACCTGATGGCTACGCGCAGTGGTAGACTTTACATTATTCGATTCCCAGAATCTATTAATTTAGAATCGCGCTTTGATGCAGCCCAACCAGGTAGCTTAGGTATGTCTTTATATACCTATAGAGTTAAGGGAATACAGGAGTATTGCGATCGCATCAAAGCAAGTACTGCCCAAAAAGTTACAGATATTATTAGTAATGAATTTGGCGAGACAAGTTTCTCCTTTATTGCACCAGATGGCTACTTCTGGACTTTACTAGAAGGTAATTAACTGGTGTAAAAAGGGAAGTAAGGGAGCGGGAGAAGAACAACAATGCCCTTTAAGAGTGCTGAGTATTGAGTATTGAGTATTGAGTATTGAGTAGGGAATCTCACTTATTTACTCAGGACGGGCTAAACCCTAGCTATCTGCTAACGGAACTCGGAAAAGAGGAACTGTTTTGCCCAATGCCCAATGCCCAATGCCCAATGCCCCATTAATTTAAATTTCTTTATTTCCACCAATAGTTAGTTGCTTTTTGCTATGTTTTAACTGTTTCCAAAGTGCTTTAATTTGTTCGTAAGCTTCTTCTTGAGACAGTTTTCCCCCTGTTTCTAGGCAAGTGATGTAACTAATTCTTTGGGAAAATTCTTGGAGGTTGGCATTAAACACTAAGTTCTCTGGTTGGAATTTACCATAATACCGACTACGTGGGTAAAGAAAGCTGTTTTTGTCTTGGGAGTTAGGTTCTGTCATAAGTTTGCTCTCTGTGATTCTTTGTTAAATTTATAAACTTAAATTTTATCTGTGTGTAAATACACACCAGAAAAGTCAAATTCCAGAAGAAGTGAATATTTTACTAAAAGATTAGGTTAACGCAGGGGGAAAGGTAATTAACTGTGGAAAACACTGAAATAAGAAAGCAAAATGGTATTTTGAGTAAGTCAAATGCCATTTTGTTTGCGGAAAACACCAAAATGAGTAAGTCAAATGCCATTTTGCTGATTAAACTCAACCTGATCCAATGCGCCTCAAATTAGGGGTCATATTCTAAACTAACGTGAATTTGACGAACTAATATACCCAATCAAAAGACCTCTCCCTGGTTTTACTACGCAAAACCCGTCCCTCTCCGACTCGGAGAGGATCTTTTATCTCAGTACGGACTAAACCCTAGCTATCCACCAACAGCACTCAGTAGTCTTGACCTTTTTTAATTAATTTGGGGTACAAGCCCCCACTGATTGCAATTTTTAATTAATAATTTTTAATTGGAGCGTTCGCGCAGCGTCTCGTAGAGAAGCGACTTGACTAGGGTTGATAGCGAAGGCTAAAGTAAAAGCCATCATCCTGGGCGTTATTACCGCGATCGCTCAGATCGATAAATGGAAATCCATAATCGAGCCGCAAAAAAAGATTATCAATTCCCATTGCCTGATTCCACAAGAGTCCTAAGCCTGCACCCACCAAAAAAGTTTGATCGGGTAGCTGATTGGGATTATTAGACTGATTCCAGACGGCTCCCATGTCCAGAAATGGCGCAAGTTGAATTGTAGATATTCCAGATTCATTACGCTGCACTGTGAACCGATCTTCGATCGCTACCCGAAATCCATTATCCCCAGAGCGGATATTTTGGCGATATCCCCTTACAGACTGTCCACCGCCAATCACGAATTGCTGGGAAGGTAAAAGGCTATCTGGTGTAAGCTGTAAGTCTGCTTGGATGAGCAATAAATGATCGTTACTGAGTTGCTGTACACGCTGGACTTGACCTAGCCAACTGAAAAAGCGACCATCGGGTATGGGGTCATTGTTGATAGTTGCATCTAATATATCAATGCCAAAATTAAATTGCGATCGCAAAAACCAGGCTCCTTGAGGTTCGCGCCTGATATAATCTTGACCAAATTTAATTACACTGGTGCGGCTAACGCCATTAGCATCAGGCCCAATGCCAAAGGGAGTTGCAAGGTTATCAAAGAGGAAGGTTTGACCATCTTGATAGGTAAATCCCAAGGATAGAGCAAATTCTTCTTTGGGCGATCGCATCAATGGTTGACGATAATTGATTTCATAAAGATCCTGGTTAGCCCGAATGCCAAACGCATCAAAGGGTGGCTCGGTAATTTCGTTGCGATTAAATGCCGCTCTAATCTGCACTTTGCCATTCATGGCGTTCACGGGAACCTGATAGCTAAAATCAAAGGCATCGGAACCACCAGAGAGTGTATGGTAATAGGAGCCTGCTAACTCATCTCCCATGCCGGTTAAATTGCGCGATCGCAATTCAACACCCAATCTTTCCGCACCAATACTGGGAGGGGAATAATTATCTACACCCAAGCTACCAGTTAAAGGGTTTGCCTCTTCAACTCTGACAATGAGAACACTTTGACCAACTTTACCCGTTGGACGCAGACGTGCTTCCACATTAGTAAATAAGGGATCGAGTCGCAACAATTTCAGTTGTTCTTCGAGCTTACCAGTATTCAGAGGAATACCAGCACCTAGTTGGATGCGACTACGAATATAAGATGGGTTTAATCGCCGCGTTCCTTCGATGTTAATCTCTGTCAAACGCCCTTCCAACACCCGAATTACCACAACACCATCAGCGATACTAGATTGTTGAGTGTCTGGAATCGCTCTGGAATTTATATAGCCTTTATTTAGGTAAAGTTGGGTAATAGCGTCTGCGGCTTGTCTGATTTCTTCTAAAGTTAAGTCCCGTTCTTCAAACGGTTTCACTACTGGATTAAAGTCATTTTCATTAAAAACTGTGCTATCTACAACCTGGATTCTGCGAACCCGAATGCGTTGTGGTGTTTTTGGTTGTGGGTTCGGGTTAGTTGCCGGAGGAGGTTGTGTTTCCTGTACTATTTGTAACTCTGATTGACTGCTATTTTGAATCGAGTCAGGTATAAAAATATTAGCTGTGGCTCTCAGTCCATTTGCAGTTAAAATCCAGACCACAGGCAGAATTAACAAGCCATACCGAAAGCTGAAACTGTTCTTACTGCATTTAGTAATTGCCAAACTCCGCCAAGTGTCTAACTGATGAGAGAAATAGACAATTTTTTGCTGAGTCGTTGCTCTAGGCTGAACACCAGTTTCTGTTTCTTTTCTCATTTATCCTCAATGGAGTGCCTTATTTAACGACTGGGCTGATTTTGATTTTTGAGTATGCAATGGCTGTATGAGTATTTCAATATCATATTTTTGATATTCAAATTTCAAAAGATTTGTAACTAAAACTCTAATTAACAGCGATTTCTTCTAAGTGCTAGTCCCTAGCATTATATTGTGGTTACAGGTAGAAAACTTGGGAAAACTTCGATGTCACCACTGATTTCCATTGTCATCGTCAATTACAATCGGGAGTCTTACCTTCAAGAAGCGATCGCTAGCGTCTTAGCGCAGACATGGCAAGACTTTGAGCTACTAATTTGGGATGATGGCTCTACAGACACATCGGTGGCGATCGCCAACAATTATGCTCAACAAGATGGGCGAGTGCGGATAGTTCAAGCACACCATCAAGGAGTTGCTGCGGCTTGTAAGGCAGCGATCAGCCAAACTAGTGGCACATACATTGGGATCGTAGACAGTGATGATATCCTAGCCCCAACCGCCCTCGCCCAAACCGCTACAGTCCTCAACCGCTACCCAGAAACAGGATTTGTTTACACCGACTACTTAAATATTGATCAAGAAGGTAAAGTTCTCGGCTACGGTCATCGTTGTGACATTCCTTACTCCCCAGAAGGTCTGTTGGTAAACTTCATGACTTTCCACTTCCGCCTGATGCGCCGTTCGATTTACGACCGGATAGGAGGTGTCAACACGTTCTTTGCTGGTAGTGCTTATGATTACGACCTGTGTCTCCGACTTTCAGAAATAACCCAGGTGCGTCAAGTTAAACAGCCCCTTTACTTATATCGAAATCATTCCCAAAGCATCTCTGTTACTAGAAAAAAAGAACAAATTCTCTGGTCTAGGCAAGCGATCGCTCAAGCACTTTGGCGGCGCGGACTAGCAGACAAGTTACAAATCGATGTAGAATTGCCCACAGGTCGCTTCATATTGCGGCGCAAAAAATCTCTACTGTCCAGCATCGCCGCTTCAGTGTTAGCTATTGTGCCTCTGGTGACAGGCATGAGTGCGGGATTAGTGCAAGCACAACAAATTGTCCCTGCTGCCGATGGGACAAACACAATTGTTACACCCAACGGCAATCGACTTGATATCACTGGCGGTACAACTTCTAGGGATGGTGTTAACCTTTTCCATAGCTTTCAACAATTTGGCATTCAACCAGAACAAATTGCCAACTTTCAAGCCAGTCCGGCGCTACAAAATATCCTTGGTCGAATTACAAGCGGTAATCCTTCCATCATCAATGGCTTAATTCAGGTAACAGGTGGCAATGCTAACCTTTTCTTGATGAATCCAGGCGGATTTATTTTTGGAGCAAATGCCAGCTTAAATGTGCCTGGTGCTTTCACGGCGACAACAGCCAACGGCATTGGTTTTGGTAGCAGTTGGTTCAACGCTATCGGTGTTAATGACTACGCCAGTTTAGTTGGAAACCCCAACGGATTTGCCTTTAGTACAAATCAGCCAGGAGCGATCGCAAATGCTGGAAATTTGGCAGTAGGTGCTGGACAGAATTTGAATTTATTGGGTGGTACTGTGGTCAACACGGGGCAACTTTCGGCACCGGGAGGGCAAATTTCTGTCACATCCGTACCAGGGGAAAATTGGGTGCGTCTTAGTCAGCCAGGAAATCTGTTGAGTCTGGAAATTCAGCCCCTCGCCTCTAGTAGCAACCAACCCAATAACTGGACAATCCCCATTGCATCCTTACCAGAATTGCTCACAGTTGGGAACACGGGGTTAACTGCTAATCCTGATGGAACTGTGCAACTAACAGGCTCTAAAGTCACAATTCCCACAACTCCAGGGACAACGATTGTTTCTGGCAAAGTTGATGTATCAAGTCAAGCAGGCGGTACGGTAACTGCTTTGGGTAAAAAAGTTGCGGTGGTTGATGCCAATATTAACGCCTCTGGAACCAATGGCGGCGGTACTGTGCTAATTGGCGGTGATTACCAAGGTAAGGGGACTTTACCCAACGCAGATCAGACTTATGTGGACTCAAACTCCGTCATTAATGCCGATAGCAATTTGAATGGAAACGGCGGACGTGTGATTGTTTGGGGTAACGGTGCAACTCAGTTTTTTGGTAACATTTCGGCTCGTGGGGGAGCAAATGTCGGGAATGGTGGTTTTGTAGAAGTATCAGGCAAAAATTTCTTAACCTTCAACGGTTTGGTAGATACTTCAGCCGCCAATGGTAGCTTTGGCACTTTATTGCTAGACCCCAGCACATTGACCATTATCGATGGTGGGACAGGGACATTTGATGGCACACCTGGTAATATTCTGTTTGCTGATCCAGATAACGGGGCAAACACCGTTTCATGGGGTGCGATCGCAGCTTCGGGTGCAAATATCAACTTACAAGCCACAGGGAATATTACCATCAATGACATCACTGGAGCTACGGCTGGAGTAACTACCCCTGGTGTCGCTACATTAAACTTGGGTAATGGCGGTAGCTTCAGCCTGACTTCACAAACTGGTTCTGTAATCTTTGCTAATCCCACCAACACAATCGCCACAACCGGAGGAGCAATCACTATTTCTGGAGCTAGTTTATCACTAGGAAATCTAAACACAACTCCTAATTTCACTAGAAGTGGGGATGTAACTTTATCTGCAAGTGGCAACATTATTGCAGGCAACATTATTGCCACTGGACAAGGCTACTCAGCGGGTAATGTTCAAGTCATCAGTAGCAATGGTGGAATTACCCTGAATCAGATCAACACTAGTGATAGTGGAGGGATTGGCAATGCCACAGGTGGAACAGTGACTTTAACTGCCGCAGGCAATATCCTCACGGATACCATAAATTCTTCTTCTAATGATGCTGGTGGCTTAGGTACAGGTGGCAATGTAGTTGCAACAACCACCGCAGGCAGTATTACCACAGGGGCAATAAACTCATCTGTAGTCAAGAACGGAGGTGGCGATTTTACTGGAGCGGCTGGTGGAGTCAACTTAACTGCTAGAGATAATATCGCCGTTAATGACGCTATTAACGCCTCTGCGATCGCCATTGGAGTCGATGGTACTGCAAATGTTACAGGTGGCAACGTTACTTTACAGACTACCAATACTGCTGGCAGCAATATTCGTTTTACCAACATCAACACACAATCTATAGCAGACGATTTTGTTGATGGAAACACTGTTCAAGGTGGCAATGTGCAAGTGCTAACCAACGGACTGATTCAAGGAATCGGAATCGGTGAAGCGATCGCAACTGGTGGATTTTTTACTGGTGAAGGAGGTACTAATGTTCAACCTCTTGCGGGAGGTACTGTCAGAATTCAACACGATGGTGGGCCAAACAATGTGCCATTTATCGTCGGTGATGCGAGTGTGAATGGCACAGCAGGGTCAATTACTACAGGGAATAATTCAATCATTGCTTCAAATAGCTTTCCAGTCTTGCCTAATGGCGGAAATGCTAGCGGCACTCCAATCGGTATCACTATTACTTCTGTCAACACCCCGCCGACATTAACAGCAAACTCATCGCTACCCAATACCCAGACAAATCAACCTGTAACCTTAACGTTCTCTAGTTTGGCTGCACTGGTTCTCGATGCTAATAATGACATTACCTCCATCCAGGTTGATACGGTGAATACCGGAAATCTGACTATCAATGGCCTTCCCGTCATCCCTGGTGTTACTACTTTATCTAGCGGCGATACTTTGGTGTACACACCGCCAGCAGATACTAATGGGTCACTAAATGCCTTTGTAATTAGTGCAAATGATGGCGTTTCCTCTTCTGCACCTGTACAGATAGGAATCAACGTCAGTCAGACTCCTACCACGATTCCTACCCCAATTCCTACCCCGACTTTTACTCCTACCCCTGACCCCTGCACATTCCAGTGCAGTCCAGGTAAACCGATTTACCCTGGCCCCAATAATCCTCAGATTGATAACCCCGTTCTGAATACCGATCCCACTCCTGAAGGCAATTTCACAGATGATTTTGCCGACCATTTAGGTATACCAACTCCTAGAATCAAAACACTGGATAATGCCAAAGAAATTGCTCGCCAAATTGAAGAAGCTACTGGTGTAAAACCTGCATTTATCTACACCAGTTTTGTCCCTGTGGAGATTCTACCAGAGGGAAATTTTGGCAAAGCTAAAAAACTTACTAAACAGCTAAATACCATAGCAGAGCAGGATAGCGACCAACTAGAACTAGTGGTAGTAACTGGAAAAGGCGATCCTATCCGCAAGCGTATCCCAGAAACGACTAGAGCCAAAGTTCTCCAAGTAGCTCAGGAATTTCGTGACCAAATCGTTAGTCCACAAAACCGTCGCCGCACTGGTTATTTGCGTTCATCTCAACAACTTTATCGCTGGATTATTGCACCACTTGAGGCAGATTTACAGGCGAGAGGAATCAACAATCTGGTCTTTTTACCAGACATTGGGTTACGTTCAACCCCAATGGCAGCACTTCACGATGGTAAGGGGTTTCTAATAGAAAAATACAGTATTGGTTTGATGCCTAGTCTTAGTTTGACTAATACCCTTTATAAAGACATTAAAAAATCTCAAATTTTAGCATTGGGGGTTTCTCAGAGTACTCAGGGACAAGAGCCTTTACCAGCAGTTCCCCTTGAGTTATCAACACTGGTGTCTAAACTCTGGCAAGGCAAATTATTGTTAGACAAGCAAGCCACCTTAGAAAATCTCAAAACTATCCGCCGCCAACAACCTTTTGGGATTATTCACATGGCAACTCACGCCGATTTTGCTACCGGTGCTTTGAGTAATTCCTATATTCAACTATGGGAAGACAAGTTACGCTTGAACCAATTACGACAGTTGCGCTTGAATGAACCCGAAGTTGAAATGCTAGTGCTGAGTGCTTGTAGAACAGCCTTGGGCGATAAAGAATCCGAACTGGGATTTGCGGGTTTGGCGGTGCTAGCAGGTGTGAAAACTAGTGTTGCCAGTCTTTGGTCGGTTAATGATGCTGGTACAGCAGCGTTGATGACGAAATTTTATGAGAATTTGAAGACAGCTTCGATTAAGGCAGAAGCTCTCAGACAGGCTCAGGTAGCTATGGCCAAAGGGCAGATTTACATCAAGAATGGTCAAGTGCAAGGTTTGGGAGTAGTCGGGAACTTGCCTTTACCTGCTGACAGTGCTGATGAATCACTTACGCATCCTTATTATTGGGCTGGATTTACAATGGTTGGCAATCCTTGGTGAAGTGGAAATTAAATATCAATTGATCATTGGCAATTTGATCGTTCTTTCTTACCAAAAATAATTAGTAATAAACTAACAAAAATTTCAGGAAAAATATAATTCGGAGTGATATCAGGTTCGGTTAAATACTTATAACATCTGTAGGTTGGGTTGAGGAACAAAACCCAACGCTTGATCCTTGTTCATGTTGGGTTTCACTGCCGTTCAACCCAACCTACATTGATAAATTTTATTATAAGTAATCACCTTAACTTGATATGATTCTATCTGCGATCGCCCCCTGATGAATGGTAAGGGATATAATCACTACGGCAGTGAAGATCCAAACCAGCAAGATAGAAGTAAATATTGGAATCCAGCGTCAACGCATAGCTGTACAGAGGTTGTTAGTACAGATAATATAGATAAAGAGAGTGTCACATCAATTGTACATAACAATTTTTATCAGTATTGTAGCTTTAAATGATTGACTTTTAGTTCTAAGTAATAAATATCTTTATGAGTAGTTTAGTCTTATTATTATTGGGTTTAGGAATTTTTTTATTTGCTTGGACAAGTAAAGACGAAATTCATCGGATTGCAGCGATGGTAACTGGGATAATTGCTCTAATTTGGGGATTTTCTCTAGCTCCCTTATCATTTCAATTGGTATTTGAGATTATCTCAGTTGTAGCGACTTTCTTCGTTTGTATGCGTTGTTTAGGCTGTGGTTTCAACCGAGATTAATTTTTCATGCGAGCAACTTTGGATTTTGCCGCAATTTAGTTAAAAAACTTGCAATAAATTGCGATCGCCTACGCACCTCTCACCAAAGCATCTCAAATACTAGTACAACACGGCGGAAATAAACCAACCATTCCAAATCAACGAAACCCTTATACTGTATTCATTTTTAATTTTTAATTCCGCTTTGCGGTACTAGTTCCTCTGGCTGAACCAACCGCAATTCTCAAAAGCAACACCGCCCTTCACGCAACGTTTGTTTGTAACAGAAGCTTTTTTTGTCCCCCCAATGCCGTAATTACCACACATCTTCTTTGTGGGGTTTACAAAACTTCCCGCAATTGTGACGATTACGCTAGAATTGTTAAAGGTTCTTTACAGAGTTTCGCTAATCATACCCAATTCTGTTAAAACAGCCTAGCATTCAAATGTAAATCTTAAAACCCCCTCTAGAGTTCACCAAAAGTTTCTATGACGCTCCCAATTCGCAACGTCGCCATTATCGCCCACGTTGACCACGGCAAAACCACGCTGGTTGACGCACTCCTCAAACAATCCGGCATTTTCCGCGAAGGCGAAGACGTTCCGGATTGCGTTATGGACTCCAACGCCCTAGAACGGGAACGGGGTATCACTATCCTGTCCAAAAATACAGCCGTTCGCTACAAAGAAACACTAATTAATATTGTTGACACTCCTGGACACGCTGACTTTGGTGGCGAAGTTGAGCGCGTACTCGGCATGGTTGACGGATGTCTTCTGATTGTCGATGCCAACGAAGGCCCCATGCCCCAAACGCGCTTTGTCCTGAAAAAAGCTTTGGAAAAAGGGCTGCGCCCCATTGTTATTATCAACAAAATTGATCGTGGACAAACTGACCCCCACGTTGCTGTTGATAAAGTTTTGGATCTGTTCTTGGAATTAGGGGCAGATGAAGACCAGTGTGATTTTACCTATCTGTTTGCTTCCGGTATGGCAGGTTTCGCCAAGGAAAGCTTGGAAGCAGAATCGGTAGATATGCAACCCCTGTTTAACGCGATTCTGCAACACGTTCCACCACCAGTAGGCGACAGCAATAAGCCTCTGCAATTGCAAGTCACAACCCTAGATTATTCAGAATATCTGGGACGGATTGTCATTGGCAGAATTCACAACGGTACGATCCGCTCAGGACAACAAGCAGCTTTAATCACAGAAGATGGCACCATTGTCAAGGGTAAAATTACCAAGTTGATGGGCTTTGAAGGACTAAAGCGGATAGACATGGAAGAAGCAACCGCAGGTTATATTGTTGCGGTGGCTGGTTTCGCTGATGCTTATATTGGGGAAACCATTACTGATCCCAATGAACCGCAAGCTTTACCACTAATTAAAGTGGATGAACCAACGTTGCAAATGGCCTTCTGGGTGAATGATTCGCCCTTTGCTGGTCAAGAAGGCAAGTTGGTGACTTCCCGTCAAATACGCGATCGCCTATTCCGCGAACTTGAAACCAACGTGGCTTTGCGTGTCGAAGAAACTGATTCTCCCGATAAATTCCTTGTTTCCGGTCGTGGAGAACTCCACCTGGGTATCTTAATTGAAACCATGCGCCGGGAAGGGTTCGAGTTTCAAGTATCTCAGCCACAGGTAATTTACCGCGAAGTCAACGGCCAACCTTGCGAACCTTATGAACTCTTGGTGTTAGACATTCCTGCTGATGGTGTAGGTAGCTGTATTGAACGCCTGGGACAACGTAAAGGCGAAATGCAAGATATGCAACCAGGTAGTGGCGATCGCACCCAGTTAGAGTTTGTCATTCCCGCCCGTGGTTTGATTGGTTTCCGGGGTGAATTCATGCGGATGACTCGTGGCGAAGGCATCATGAATCACAGCTTCTTAGATTACCGTCAACTTAGTGGCGATATTGAAGCCCGTAACAAAGGCGTTTTAATCTCCTTTGAAGAAGGCGTTTCTACCTTCTACGCCATGAGAAATGCCGAAGATAGAGGAGCATTCTTTATTGTTCCCGGTACAAAGGTTTACAGAGGCATGATTGTGGGAGAACACAATCGTTCCCAAGATTTGGAATTGAATATCTGTAAAACCAAGCAGTTGACCAACCACCGCGCGGCTGGTGGCGATGAACTAGTGCAACTGCAAGCACCGATAGACATGAGTTTAGAACGGGCTTTGGAATACATTGGCCCCGATGAATTGGTGGAAGTTACACCCCAATCGATTCGTCTGCGGAAGATGTCGAAGAAGTTGGCGAAACGGTAAGTAAAGCAATAACTTAATTGATTTAGAAAGCCCACTGATGTGGGCTTTTTATTTTGTTGCTTACATCTGTTTTAGGTTGCTCAACTCCTCGAAACTCTCTAGTATTGTTTGTCATACTTATATCCAAAAAGACAAATTTGTTTTCTATGAAGATTTATACAAATGTTCGTTATGTTCATTAGAGAATAAGGTTTTTACTGGTATAAATACATATAATTGTCAGTCTTTATAAAAAAAACTAACTAAACTTTTATTAGTACAGCATGACAGCAAATAGCATTAAATTTACGATCGCCTTCAATGACCCTGACTTGGACGCGGAAGAAAAAGACGAGCAGGTTCAACGACTAATTACTGAACTTAAGCAAATTGACGAATTAGATGCAGTTGGTCGTGTTCTTGATCCCAACCCACCAGAAGGCAACAAAGCATTAGGCGGGTTTCTGGTGGGTTTGTTAATGGCTGAGGTAAATACAGCCAATGCAAAAAAGTTAGTGGGATTTCTGGGCGATCGCCTCGGTGGTAAACCGATTGAATTATCAGTGGAAGCCAACGGCAAGAAGCTGACAGTGAAAGCCCACAGTCGGGAAGAACTAGAAGCCGCCATCAAAGCAGCACAAGATTTTATATCGGCATAGATAGGAAAACATGGTAAAGGTAGCATTGCTGATTGGGATCAGTGAGTATGAGCCAGGGCTAAATACATTACCTGGCTCAGTGAAAGATGTGGATGCTATGCAACGCGTTTTGGCACACTCGGAAATTGGAGACTTTGCCGAGGCAGACATCACAGTGCTGAAAAATCCGAAGCGGCAAGAAATGGAAGATGCAATCTATACGCTTTTTAGCGATCGCAAAAAGGATGATCTGCTGTTGCTTTACTTCTCTGGTCATGGCATCAAAGATGAGAGTGGCAAGCTTTATTTAGCTACCCGTACTACTCGTAAAGAGAACGGCAAGTTGGTTAAGCCTTCAGCAGTAGGCGCTACGTTTCTACATGAGAGCATCAATGAAAGCAGATCCCAAAGACAGGTTATTATTTTAGACTGCTGCTTTAGTGGTGCCATTGCCCAAGGTATGACTGTTAAAGATGATGGCGCTTTGAACCTGAAGGAACAGTTAGGTGGTAAGGGACGAGCTATCCTTACTTCTTCATCTGTCATAGAGTATTCTTTTGGCTCGGATGGCTCGGAAAATCCAGGGCATGAAAACGCTGGACTATCCACATATACGCGTTACTTGGTAGAGGGGCTAGAAAAAGGTACAGCAGATTTAAATGGAGATGGTTGGATTTCTGTTGATGAACTACATGAATATACCAGTGCAAAGGTAAAAGAAGCCGCACCAGCAATGACCCCGAAGTTCTTTCCAGTTGAGGAAGGTCATAAGATTTTGTTAGCAAAATCCTCTAAAGATGATCCAAAGCTCAAGTACCGGAAGGAAGCCGAAAGTCGTGCAGGGCAAGGGAAATTTTCTCCCTTCGCCCGTAGAATATTAGACATACTCCGAGATGAACTTGGTTTTACTATAGAACCCATTTGACATCTAAGAAGGTGCAGCAAGCCTCTTAACCATCAACCG
>NZ_JABXKQ010000109.1 GCF_017114945.1 Nostoc sp. JL34 | reverse complement strand
AACTTTTGCGCTCACTTTACTTCAACACAGTAAAAGATGTCAAATGGGTTCTATATTAACTCACCTCTGCTACAAGCCTGCAACCTGATAGACCTTCCCGGCTTCTCAGATCAGCCAGATGAGGTTTCTAAAGATGTGGAGAAGGCTAATAGTGCTGCACAGATTGCTGATGTAGTAGTGTATGCTTCACCAGCAAAGGGTCATATTAATGATCAAGATATGAGACGGATTAGCAACTTACTGAGTTTACTTCCTGCAAAAGAAAATGAAAGCAGTAATTTTCCAACGCTGGGTAATCTTTTCATTGTGGCTACTCATGCTGATCCTAGTATCTCTGATAATCAACTTAAAGAAATACCATCTGGAGCAGCAAGAAGACTCTATAAGCCACTAAATGAAGGAGTATTAAAGACACGCAGGGAACGGACAAATCGTGCTATTACTCAAGAAGATTTGCGAACAAGATTCTTTACATTTTGGTCAGAAAGACCTGATAGATGTCAACAGCTATTTGATGATTTTACTAAATTACTAAGTGATTTTCTCCCTCAAGCGCATTTGTGCCGTATTGAGCGGGAAATAAATGCAATAAAGGAGGCTAACACAGAAAAGTACACTAAACAAATTGAGGCTTATCAAAAAACTCTTGCTGATATAGATTCACGGCGTGAGCAACTACAAGTACTCGAAGAGAATGAAGCAACTCGTAAACAAGAAACTCAGCAAAAACGCGATAAGGTAAATCAAAGTATCCGTGAGTTACAACGAAACAGCAGAACTTCCTTTCAAAGGTATACAGAGCAACTTTTAACTGTCGATGCCGTCGAAAAAATTATCCGCAATATGTACGATGACAAAAAAGAGGCAAAGGAAGGTCTTGCTGGTTATCTAGTTGAGAAACTTCAGCATGAGGCAGAACAGATAATCAAAGTAAATTCTGATAAATTAACACCTTCAATTGAAGCTTTCCTCGGCTCATACCAAGAGGCTTTACTTAAACTACCAAATTTAGATATATCCATTGAAATACCCTTCGATGCTAAAGGAGCTTTTATAGGCGGACTTACAGGACTAACTAGCATTGGTGCTTTATCTGCTTGGGCAGCAGCACTAGGAAATCTTGGCGGTTATATTCTAGTAGCTAAGTTAGTTAGTCTTTTGTCTGCACTTGGCATTAGTATTGGTGGTGGCACTGCTGCGGTAATTTCTTTCGTAGCAGCTATTGGTGGCCCAATAGTGCTAGGTGTAGGTTTAGTTGCTGCATTAGCTTTCGCTGTGTGGGGATTATTTGGAGAATCTTGGCAGAAGCGTTTAGCAAAGCAAACCGTTAAATATTTTGAAGAACAGCGTATAAGTGATAAGTTCGCAGATGGAATTGATCAGTTTTGGCGAGATACAATTAAGAGTTTTGAAAAAGGTGCTAACGCAGTAGAGGCAGACTGGAAGAAATATATTGAACACTTACGTGAGATAACTTCACCTACGATAGAATCAAAAGACCGTATTGAGGAGATTATCAAAATATTGGAGGCAGGTAAGGATTTTTTCGGCGGAATTCCGTGGTCAAATACTAATTTAAAAGATTGTATCGGAATTTCTGGGTAGCTTGAAACCTTAAAGCCCACTACTTTTGAAATAATTAAAAACTTGATTCCATTTAATTAAAGGATTTTCATGAGCAATCTTTATTTTGGTGAGCGCGAATTTGGATTAAAGCCAAGAACTGAAAATGAAATCGATGCCATTTGCAATTTAATAAAGTAACAAAAAACTTTTCTCCGACCGATTTATTCTCGGTCGGACTTTCTATTTTTTAATTACACTTTCTTCCTAGAGACTTTATCCTTAATTTTTTGACAAGTTTCATCTTGGCTATTTTTTCTTGTTTAAGTTTTTCAATTACCAATAGTCGTATTTTCTTATAGTTCAAATTTTTTCTAATAGCGTAACTACCGATAGTACCCATCAAAGAGCTACTGCGTCTGTCTTTAGATGCTGTTTGGGAAACAACCGACGCTCCTAACTTACTAGATAACCAAATGTAAAATGGTAATTTAGCCTTTGGAGGTGTCTTATCAGATTTATGTATCATAGTTTACCTTGTATTGTTTTGTCGTTGTATCTCCCTTGAAAGAGTAGAAATAACCTTCAGCATAGATCAACAGTAAAAAGCCCATACAAAACGAGTTTATAGCCGAGGGGCTATCACACTTAAAAATTGCATGAGCTTCTACTAAAGATATCTTAACATAATGCTGGAGATTTTACGGATTCGTTTTGGTGAATTTATTTCATATTTTGCTTCGTTTATACTATTGACAAAAACATTGTTATACAATAGGGTTATTGGATTTTAGGCTGAAATCAAATGTCCAATCCCAAATCCAAAGTTACGAGTCAATTGAAGTTAAAATTGGTGGATTATTGATGATTACCCTGGCGATGCCTGCGGCGGGCTACGCCTACGCCTACGCTAATCGCTGCTTCTGCCCTCCAGAAACATTTGCCCCCACTGCGCCCGCATATCATATTTTTGCAGAAATTGGCTAAATGTAAGAGACTGAGGCTTTAGATTTAGAGATTAAAATAGAGTTAGCAAAGGTAGGGTTTACTTGATTAGGAGGTTCTATAATGAATTTACAAGAAATTATTAATTCTATTGAAAGTTTACCCACAGAAGAACGGGACTATTTGTTTGAGTTTCTCCGCAAAAAAAAGGAGGAATCTAGAGGGGATAATTTTTGGGAGGGATTACAAAAATTTAGAAAAGTAATCCAAAGCGAGGGGATTATCTTTACTGATGATGATTTCGCTGACTTACGAGATCGCAGTGTGGGAAGAGAAATTGAGCTATGAGCTTGAAATACTTACTTGATACCAATATTCTCTCAGAGCCAGCACGTCCTATTCCTAATGTCAACGTTTTGCACAAACTAGATATTCATAAATCAGAAGTTGCTGTTTCTAGTGTTGTTATTCATGAACTTTTACATGGCTGTTTGCGGTTGCCAGAATCTAAGCGGCGAGAGTCTCTTTGGAATTATATTCATGAATCGGTATTAAATTTACCAGTCCTTGATTACGATTTAAAGGCAGCACAATGGCACGCCCAAGAAAGGGCTAGATTATCCAAGATTGGTAAAACTCCGGCTTTTGTAGATGGTCAAATTGCGAGTATTGCTTACTGTAATAATTTAATACTGGTAACTAATAATGTTTCTGATTTTGGATTTTTTAATAATTTAAAGGTTGAAAATTGGTTTGTTAATAGCACTGAAGTTGTCTAAGGCGAGATAAGGGTAAACATAACTCGTGAAATTTATGTTAAATACTAATATCATTATTAGTGAATTTGGATTTTAGACTGAAATCAAATATACAATCCAAAATCCAAAACTATCAGTCAACTTTATGTTGATTAAGTTAACTTAAATAACCTGCTAACACTAAGAATTATTAGCAGTAAATCCTTACTTTCAGCACCCCTCTTAATAGACATCTCCAAATCCAGCATCATAGTCAGTGCCTTAGCTAAAGCATTGATGCTTGTATTTGCTACCTCCTGACGCAAATAGTAAATGCGATTAGGATTGCTGATACTGCACATTTGAGCTAATTCACTATCTTTCTTAACCCCAGAAACAATTGCAGATTTAACCCATAACCAAGTTCTAAACTGCGTTAGGAGAGTAGCAACAATCACCATTAATGGTTCCGAGCGTGACAGTAAATCATCCAGCAGGTGCAAAACTTGATTGCTTTCTCCTTGGCGAATAGCAGATGCCAGTTGTAGGCTACTTTGAGTCTGACATCGCACTAACTCTTTTACTTCTGCAAGCTCAAGTTGTCTGCCATTACCATAAATATACAGTTTGCGTAACTCTGTGGCTGCACGGGTCATATCGTTACCAATTGCTTCTGCTAGATATTCCACTGCATCCTTTGACAGCACCAGCTTAATTTTTTTAGCCTGAGTAGCGATCGCCTGTTCAATTAAATCAGTACGCCAAGGTGGTATCAATGGAAACTCAAACAATTTGGCATACTTGACAATATGTTTGTAAATCTTTAGGCGCTTATCTACATTGGTGGCGACAAACACCAGAATTGTGAATTCAGGCACTTGAACAAGCTGCTGCAAAGTTGACAACTCAGTATCACCCCACTGCTTGAGGTGGCAATTTTCCACAATTACCAGTTTTTTACCACCAGTCAGGGAACGAGTACGAGCTATTAGCATAGCTTGGTCAAGGTGATCGGCTGGAAATCGGTGATAGCAAAGTGTGAGCCATTGGGCATCAATCTCTGCTTTGTATTGGTTCAGCCGTTCCTGGATGGCGTGTTGGTCGTCACCTGTTAACAAGACAATCATGCTTTTACCCTCCCATTACTGCTCTTGTTGGCAGTTTTAATTAACACAGTCATTGGTTGTTGACTTTGGGTAGCTCGTTGCAGCATTTTAGCGATCGCTTCTTTACTACTCTCAAACTTATTCAAGTAAGCTGGTGTAACCTCTAAAATTGCCTTGTCACCTTGCAATTTAACAAGATTTGCATGAGCCAACAGCTTTTGATTGCTGGGTTTAGCTGTATCCATCACAGAAAGCCAAATTTGAGCCAGGTTAGCGGTATTGGCTGCAACTGCTGGTAACAATTTGCTATCATGCCCTTTGTCATTTACAGGTTTAGCAGTTAGCGTCTTGGTTGCACTGACAGGCAATAAACTGGGTATCAGGTTCAGTAAGCAAACTTCTAGCCACACAGCAGCATTTACTGTGTACCGAAGATAGTTTTCTGCTTTTTGTAACTCTGCTAGGGACAAGTTAAGCGTCTCGAAATTCCAGTGATTTGCTAAAACCTTGAGTTGAGCATAGTTAATACAACCAGTTAGCAGGCATTGCTCTTTGGGTGCAGACTTGATAATCAGTAAATCTCGGTATGTTTGCAGTAAGTTGGAGAGAATCAATTTGGGCGTTTTACCAGAGTCCACTAAAACTCTTGCTACTTGCAGCAAGTTAAAGGTGTTGTTAGTGGATATTGCCTGTAAAATTGACATTAATTCTGTTTCTGTCACACCACCAGCGATTTCCATGACATGATTGGCAGTGATATTTTCATCTAAAAGACTCACCTGACCCAGTAATTGCAGTGCATCCCGCAATCCACCATCGCTGAGTCGTGCGATCGCTGTTAGTGCCTCATCATCAATAGAAATAGATTCTGCATCTGCTACAATACGGAGGTGCTGTACAATTGCCTGAACAGACAAAGTGCGGAAATTAAATACCTGACAACGGCTGACAATGGTAGGTAACACCTTGTGTAATTCTGTTGTGCAGAGAATGAATACTACATGAGGTGGCGGTTCTTCAATACACTTAAGTAAGGCATTGAAGGCGTTACCGGTTAGACAATGGCACTCATCGAGAATAAAAATTCGGTAACGTCCTGCAACAGGTGCTAATGTACTCCGCTCAATTAAAGCACGGGCATCATCTACACCATTATTAGAAGCAGCATCAATTTCACTGACATCTAGGCTATTACTGGTTTCAATTGAACGGCAGGATTGACAAATACCACAAGGTTGGTCAGTTGGTTTTTTAGTGTTGAGGCAATTTAGGGATTTAGCAAATATCCGAGCAGTTGAAGTTTTACCTGTGCCTCTAGAACCTGTAAACAAATAAGCTGGTGCAATTTGCAGGTATTTGACAGCATTAGTCAGAGCAGTTTTGATGTAGGGCTGTCCAACTAATTCGGCTATTGTCTGGGGTCGATATTTTTGATGTAGGGCGACTGTAGACATAGGATTCATTAACCTTAATTTGTCGCCCTTACCCCTGTTAAGGGGGTGTAATTTTGACTCCAAAGTAGGCTGATTTGCTCAATTCCAGTAAGATTTACCAATACCAGAAGTTGAGTACACCTAATTATTTAAAAGTTGAAACAGGTGGAGAAGTTTATGGAATTTACAAGCGAGCTATAGCCATTTTAGAATTCATATCCTTGGCTCATAAAACGCTAAACTTCTCTTTTTTATCTGCCTCCTTAAGCAGTAGCGAATTCTGTTAAACCTCGTTTACTGGGATGATGAAAACCCAAAACAATATCGGCTTGGGGTATTCCGGCTGATAGTAAATCATCAACAACGCATAAATTAGTTGCATCTTCTTCCACCCAAACTTTGCCGTTTTTAATGCAGAGATAGATGATAATATACTGTATCTGCTTTTTGTCATCCCAGCCGAACCGAAACCAAAGATATTGATCTCTTGTTTCATCAAAAGCCAAGCGATCGCTTACTTCAACTCCCGTATCTTTTATAACTTGAGTATTAGTAGTTTCGTAATAATCAGTCAATATCTTCTTGATAGTATTGCGGTATTGTTCTAGCTTATCCATTGCCTAATTTCCTCCTTTTCTGTATTTACAACTATTAACAGCAGGTTATTTTCATTGATGACTGCTTGTACAGATTTACGTTGAAAAAAGTTCTCATAGACAACATCATCAACAGCTAAATAAAGTTTATATTCTGGCTCAGTAAGTTGAATGAGTTTCCGATAGACTATGTATTGTCCCAGGGCATTATGAAAATCATACATCAGCGATTTGCCCACAAAGCTCTTGATTTCTACAACAATCTTCTGCCCCTGGCGTTCTGCGGCGATCGGTTTTTCTGCTGCTAGGTCAGCGTAGAGTTCAGCATCCTCATATTTGATAAAGTAAGGATCATCTGTGATAGTCCAACCGTCTTTTATCAATGCGTTCTTGACTTCATTATGGTATATGTCTTTTGCTGGCATGGTGGAACTATTGAGTAATACTCTAATTGTAAAGTGTTTACTATATTGGGTAACAATTAGATTCTAAAACATACTTTTCTATCTTTCCTTCTTGCACCCTGCTTTGCTTCCTTTTTTCTTGATAAAACTGGATAACTTTGCTATTTTGGCGGCAAATAGTCGGATATTTACCGCCAAAATGCACAGTTTCTATTGGTCAAAATCGAGGATTTTCGTTCATGTTGTCCAGTTTTGTCTAAACTCCAGGTCATAAGTTTAAGCTCAATGATCCTGAAACTTGGCCCGTGGCAACTGAAACTCTAGAAGTTGAAGACCTAAAATTTGGTCGAGTTAAAGTAATGCGTTGGAGTGGGTTTCATTTCCTTCAATCCCCAAACCGAGCAATGGAAATCATTCGCGTCGAGGTGATCCAACCAGTCGGACGCTATCGTAAGTTCCAACCCTTATGGCTAGCTTGGTTGGGTCAGACAATGCCTGCATTAGAGGATCTATGGCACAAATACTTGCGCCGTTTTACCCTGGAGCATTGGTATAGATTTGCAAAGCAGAGGTTATATTGGACACAGCCTCAACTTGGCTCTACTCAGGCAGCAGAGCGATGGAGCCACCTGATGCCCCTGTTAACTTGGCAACTATGGCTAGCTAGAGTTGCCTGTATCGACTCCCCATTGCCTTGGCAATCGAATCAGGATAAACTATCTCCAGGACGTGTGGCACAAGCTTTTCCAATAATTTTAGCCGCCATTGGCACTCCTGCTCAACCCCCTAAAACTCGCGGTAAATCACCTGGTCGCGCCCAAGGGCATCAGCCACCTCTACGTCCACGTTATCCCACTGTCAAAAAACACGCACCTAAAAAAGCTAAATCCCAAGAATCACTGAACAAAGCCAGCTCAACTGCTGCTTAGGTTGGACTGATTTTTTCATAATTGAGCTTGACTCAGTTTTTCAAAGAAGTTGGGTAACTTTGTCTTACCGTTCTCTTAATTGCTGGTTGAATCTGAATTAGTCCAAACTCCAGTACCCAAGTATTGCTCCGAAATGAATCCAATTGAATTGGAATGGCAACACCTAAAAAAATCTGAGCTATCTGGGCGAATATTTGACGATGAATTAGACCTTGCTTATGCCGTAATTGACGGTATTCAAGCTAGAGGAGAAAAAGGAAACTACAGTACAGAGCGTGTAAAATTTAATCCCAGTTCTACTACTTAACTTTTCGTTACATAGCTGTAAATTTTTCCGCCCACCTACTTATGAGGATGATGACGAATATGAAACTGATTGTTTATTCCCTGAAGAACGTCTGTTGCCAGAGGTTTAATTGAAGCGCGGGTAATACACGTTTCTAAATATTTTCTCACAAATTACAAGATGGGTAAACGGATATGAAAGCCATAATCACAGTAGTTGAAAAAATCTCATCTGAAGCTCACATTGATATTCCTGACGGTTTGGCAGAATCAGGCATTAAACAGCACGTTATAGACCATTACAACAGTGGTGAAATGCTTGCCTTACTGAATATTTTCCACGTTGATTTTGAATCTATCAGCGTTCACATTGGGAAAAAAAAACAATTTACTTGGCAGCCTGGAAAGCCTTGGAGTCCAAAACGTCCTTATTACTTTTGCAAACTTGGAAGATTTACTTTGACTCTGTTAACTGACACAGAGCAAAACTTAACTCGTACAGAAGTTTATTTTGGGCATCACAGGCAACTTATTTATACGTCAGAAAAAGACATATCCAAAGAATTAGCAATAGTCGAACTCCAAAATTTCTTAAGTGGATTGACTGTTGAACTTCAGACTTTAGGCCACATTGAATTTAGTGAGAATGAAGTATGACTGTTGCACCATTATTAGTACCAGAAATCACTGTCATCGAGACTGTCACCCGACATCCACTGAACTTTTATGAGTCTCCATCATGGTTCACAACGGAATTACTACGGCACGTTAAATTGTCTGGTGTGATTGGTGAGCCGTGTGTGGGAATGGGAGCAATTGCTTCTTTGTTAAATGTGTGGACTCATACAGAACATATCTGGACTAACGACATTGATCCGAACAAACAGGCACATTTTCACTACGATGCAACATTAGCCGAATCATGGGAAGAATTTCCAGAGTGCGATTGGATCTGTACCAATCCGCCATATTCGGAGTTCGCATCCCCAATTATCAAGAATGCTTACTGTAAAGCCCGTGTGGGTGTCGCTGCATTCCTTCTGACCAGCTTTCTCGAACCCTGTGATGATCGGGCGGATTTCTTACAGCAGCACCCGCCGTCACTTGTTCTAATCATGCCGCGCTTCTGTTTTCGTAAGGATAAACGGGGTACTCGTTGGGCAACAGACAACATTACCATCTCGTGCTTTGTATAGGACAAACGCGCAACAGGGCAGCAAATTATTATTCGTCCTAAGTCGGCGATCGCTGGGTTTTACAAAAATCCAGAACAGGCTATTTCACAAGAACGGGCAGAAGAAATTGTTCAAGCGATTGCTAAAGAAGAATTATGCAACAACTAACTTTATTTCCCGAATCTGCTCCTACTTTACCAGTCAACTATTATCCAGAATTTCTGAACAAGGAAGAAGCCGACGAACTCTATCAACATTGCCAAGAACTGCAATGGCAACAGAATCAAATACGTATGCTGGGTAAAACAATGCCTGTGCCTCGCCTAGAGTGCATTTATGGCGATGAAGGCTGTGATTACCTCTACTCTAAAAGCGTACTACTCAAACCACTACCTTGGACAGACGCTCTGGCTAAGTTACGCGACAGAATCACCGCAACTGCTGGCTATAACTTTCGCATCGTCATTGGCAATCAATATAGGAGCGGACAAGACAGTATCGGCTGGCATAACGACAGTGAAGTTTCGATGGGATTTAACCCAGCGATCGCATCAATCAGTTTAGGTTCGGTGAGGAAATTCCAAATCAAGCCCATCGGGGGCAAGCCTACTGACTTTTGGTTGGAGCATGGGAGTCTGCTAGTGATGCTTCCAGGCTGTCAGAGTACTCATCTGCATCAAGTTCCGAAGACCAATAAAGTCGTTAGTACACGGATTAATCTAACTTTTCGACCGCACGTTGGAGGTAAAAGATGACCTCAAGTTATCGCTATTGCTGAGGTTTATATCCAAGATTATTAATATTCAAGGAGGATTCTATGGGATTTCGTAATGGTAAACCCTCTAAACAGTTTACTGCAATTCCCAACAGTTTAATTCGTGATTACAACGTTACTGATTCAACATTTAGGTTAATTTCTTGGGTAGCTTCTCACGATGAAAACTTTGATATTAATTTTACGATAATCGAAAAACATTTGGGGTACAAAAGAGACAAAATCCGTAATGCTATCAAAAACGCTGAACAAAATGACTATTTAGTGAGAGTTCAAGAGAACAATCCGAACAATGGTAAGTTTGACTGGCAATATTACATTTTTACCAGCAAAGAAGACACAAAGTTATTTCGAGAAAATCATTCATCCATAGGTGAGTCATCCATCGGTGGATCGTCCATAGGTGGGTCATCCATCGGTAGGTCATCCACCCCTCATATAGAAAAACAATTAGAAGAAAATAAATTAGAAGAAAAACACATACAAGAAGCACCCCCAACTCAGAACGCACTTCCCGCCCAAGAATCGTGTGTGTGTGAAACTGAACAACTAAATCTTGAAAAACTAACTCCAGAAAAACCAAGATTAGAAGAATCAACCCCAGAAGAACCAACCCCACAATTACCCGCTTCCTTGTCAAAAAAATCCGAGTCTTCGCAACAAACCGATAACCCCTCAAGAGGATCAACTATTGGGGCGAGTTCGTTCGATAAAAACGAACAATCGAACAATCTTAAAAAACCAAAATTTCAGTCAATTGAAGACTTGGTTGACATGGTTTTAGTAGACCCAAGCATCATGGCAACTGACTCGTTACCAGCCGTGTACAGGACAGAAATCAAAATGCGTGGTTGGCGTTTCCCCTGGCGTACCGCTACCAGGGACAAGATTTACCAAACGTGCGATCGCCGACTGGTGGAGTTGATCGCAAAACAGAGGGCTAAGTGGAGTGAGCGTGAATCTTGGCAAGAGAAAATCCCCACTGTCATCAAGTCAATTAGTAACTTAGAAGGCTCTAAAGCCGGACTAGAAGAATTACTGGGCTATTGGTCACAAGTTGTTAAACCCTCAGCAATACCAGAACCAACAACACAACAAAAACCGGATGAAACACAACCCATCGGTTACTACTCAAATCGTTCTCTTGATTGGCATAAAGCCACATTCTCTGAACTTCTAGACCGCATGGATGAAGTTGGCAAGGACAAAGCGATCGCTTCTTTCAGCACTCGCTATGACCGAGAAGATGTAGGCGCAACCCTCAAATGGTTGGATTGGTTAAAACTTACACATTCTCAAATGTATGCGTACTTACATCCGCAAGCTGCGTGAACAATATGGAATCTAGATTTTCTAGAAATCAAAATTTTCAAATGAGGTGAACTATGGCACAAGACAAATCAAACTTCACATCTCAACAAGACCGCTTACCCCCACAAAGCATTGAGGCTGAAGAAGTAATACTCGGTGGCATCATGCTCGACCCAAGCGCCATGAGCCGAATCAGCGATCGCTTAGTGGCAGATGCTTTTTACATCAATGCCCACAAAGACATTTATCAAGCAGCCCTACGACTGTACAGCCAAGGATTACCAACGGATTTGCTTTGCATCACTAACTGGTTGTCTGATAATGGTTTATTGTTCCGTATCGGTGGACGCAATAAACTGGCCAGTCTGGTTGACCGTACTGTGTCAGCTGTGAACATCGATGTTTTAGCTGACTTGGTAATGGAAAAATACCAAAGGCGGCAGTTAATCCTTGCTGGCACTGAGATTGTTCGACTCGGCTATGCCACCGAAACTGATTTACCTGTAATTCTCGACGAAGCCGAACAAAAAGTCTACAGCATTAAGTCTGAGCATTCTGCCTCTGACTTGGTTCATATTTCTCATGCCCTAGCCGACACTTTTACCGAAATTGAAGCGCGTCATGCTGGTACAGGCTCACCAGCACTGGCTAGTGGATTTTATGACCTGGACAGTATACTCGGCGGTGGTTTTCGCAAAGGACGGTTGTATGTACTGGCTGCTCGTCCTTCTGTTGGTAAATCCGCTTTGGCTGGTAATCTCGCTCTCAATGTTGCTAAAACTGGGAAGATGCCGATCTGCGTTTTCAGCTTGGAAATGTCTACTGATGAGTACGTACAGCGATTCTTGAGCAGCGAATCTGGCATTGAAAACAATTTTCTAGAAACTGGGAATGTCTCTGACAGCCAATGGCAACCCTTAAGTGTGGCGATCGCGGAGTTAAGCGAACAACAGATTTTCATCAACGACGAATCTTGCCCTTCTCTTAATGAAATCCGTAGCCAAGTCCGCCGAATTTCATCCCATTACGGTGGTGTTGGGCTTGTCATCATTGACTACTTACAACTGATGGCTCTTGATACTGATTCACGGGTGAACATGGCTCAACGAGTCGGTGAAATCAGCCGGGGATTAAAAAGATTAGCCAAAGATTTGGATGTGCCTGTACTGGCTTTGTCCCAACTCAACCGCGAAGTTGAACACCGTAACGATAAACGCCCTGTACTAAGTGATTTAAAAGACAGTGGTGCTGTTGAGCAAGACAGCGATGTTGTGATCATGCTTTACCGCGAAGAAATGTACAACCCCGATACCCCAGATCGTGGCATTGCTGAGTTAGTTGTTCGCAAGCAACGCAATGGCCCCACTGGTACAGTCAAGCTTTTATTTGACCATCAGTTTACCAGATTCAAGAATTTATCTCGTGGTCGTAGTTTTTAAGGCTCTACTGGAGGATAAACATTGTCTTTTACGCAAGATAGGGAACTGAGAATGATTGAAACTTACCAACAGCTTTTACAACAATGGGCGGCTCTTGCCCCTGATGAATGTTTTACTACTGACCGAGATTACAGGTTTAAGGTAAAAGTGCTGCCCGAAGTTGAAAAGTGTTCTTTCGATAACCCCTGGCGTTCGGTTACTTCCGAAAACCTTACTTGGCGACTTCATATAGCTGAAGATGTAATTCTCAGACAGTTGAATTTTGTTCTTCTAACAGTTCTACATCGCTGTTGTGACCGTCAGTCCAATATTCATTTCACTTTCATAGAGCTTGGAACTATTGCCACAATTTGCAATGGGCTGAAGTCGCAAATACATCCACATCCAGCGATCGCAGCATTAGACGCTTACGTTCAATTGCTGGAGTTTTAAAACAGATGAAAGCGCTATCTGTTCGTCAGCCTTGGGCATGGGCAATTATTCATGCTCTCAAAAATGTTGAAAACCGTGGCTGGCCCATCAATTACCGGGGTGATATTCTCATTCATGCAGCCAAGACTTGTACCAAAAAAGAGTACCAGCTAGCGAAAGAATTTTGCCAAAGCATGGGGGTAGTAATCCCAGAATTAATCTCTCTACCAACGCTTCCAGATGATGCCCCGATCGCCGTAGTACTTTTCGCGGGTGGTGGCGGGATTGAAGCTGGAATGGTTGAAGCCGGGATTCGTCCAGTCATTGCGGTGGAGTTCGACCCCACAAAACCAGACTTGAGCAGGGCGATCGCCAAAACCCATCACCACAACTTCAGTGAGTATGGCTGCAAAGTCATCCAGCTAACAGTTCAAGAAATAGCACAGTTAGGATTCATAGGTTTTCCCCGCCGCCCCGATTACCTCCACGCCTCTCCGGTGTGCGCCAACTTCAGCCAAGCCCACACAGCCAAAGCGGGTAAGGGTGAGGAAACTAACGACGATCTGACGGCTGCGATCGCTGTGGCAGAAGCCATCCGACAGTTGCAGCCACGGGTGTTTACTCTCGAAAATGTTCCACGCTATCAAAACAGTCAGAGTTTTGCCATCATCCTGGATGCTTTGGAGCAAGAGGGGTACTCGGTCAACTACAGCGTGGTCAGCATGGACAAATTCGGATTACCCCAGGCGCGTCGGCGGTTAGCTCTGGTTGCCAGTAGGGGTTGTCGTGTTGCACTACCTATGGAAGCTAAATCTTGTGGATGGTACGAGGCGTTCACGAAGTGTGCCGAAGGTATCGCGCATCTCATCCCCACGATGCCTAATTCACAGCTGCTACCTAAACAGCAACAAGCTTTAGAGAAATTTTTAGCCGGGAATACGCCGACACCACTGCTAATAGAAAGAGTTGGGGGACGTACACAGTCCAAGTATAAACCTGGAAATTTACCCTGTAACACCATTCTGCGATGCCTGCGGCGGGCTGCACCTACGCATTTCACAGATCACAAAGGTTGCAACCGTAGTAAGTTCGCTGATATCTGGTTGCCGGATGGGATAGTTAAATCTTTGTCTATTGAAGGGGCGGCAGTCTTGCAAGGGTTTCCTGGTTGGTACGAGTTTCCCAACGAAACTGCTACGGCAGGGTCAATTATTGGGTATTCTGTGCCTCCCAGTTTTGCAACTCAGTTATTCATGTCGGCACAAAGCATAGCTATGTAGGCAATAACTAAGGCTCTATTCCTTGATCAATCCAAGCATCAATTGCTGTTTTTACCTCTAATTCAGTCACGGCAGACCATTCTTTTTCGTTGATAGTTGTTTTAAATACTGACCAACTTTTTCCATTGAGTGTCCGCGATACACATTTTTAGGCTTAATCATTCTTTTTAATCATCTTTATAGAATATTATAAACTGTCGCTCAATAAGAAGAGTAGTTTGATTTTCTATAATGGCTGCTGATCGAGGGGATTATCATAACTGTAGTGTTAGGTTTGTAGTGAGGAAATGGGATTAGTTAAATTAAGTTTGTTTTCGCGGATATAAAGCGTAACAATAACCCTTATCCAAGGCAAGACAAATCACCCTATTAGTTCGCCAAGTGAACTCGCCGGGGAAGGGGGAAAGGGTTTAAATCCCAAACCGATTAACCCTCCCCCTTTACCCAGCTCTCACCCAACATTTTTGGATTGCCAGACCACTACTGCATATCCACCTTTGGTATCGTCGCTAATCGAGAAATGTCACGTACTGGGTTATCCTGTAAAGTGCGATCGCATTTCTTGCGGCTACTACCGGGTATCTCTGCATGGCGAGGATTTGGGGGATTGGTCTTTTGTGTAGGGCGCAAATCGACGGGATGGTTTAGCAAGGTAGTGTGATCATAGCGATGCTATGCAAATAGCATGATTACTATGGCGGACATAGAGATCCGAACTTTTGAACTTACTGATGAGTCTGCCGTCATTGCCCTATGGATGCGGTGTGGTTTAACTCGACCCTGGAATGATCCCAAAAGGGACATTGAGCGAAAGCTTTGTGTACAACCCCATCTTTTTCTTGTAGGTACAACTGGGCAGGAGCTTATAGCAACAGTTATGGCAGGGTATGAGGGGCATCGAGGTTGGATAAATTACCTTGCAGTTGCCCCACAATATCAGCGTCAAGGAATTGGAAGGTTGATGATTTCAGAAGCCGAACAACTTCTTGTGGAAGCAGGTTGTCCGAAAATTAATTTGCTAGTGCGGACTACAAATAGCGAAGTTATTAGATTTTATGAACGTTTGGGATATGTTGTTGACGATGTTATCAGCTTGGGCAAACGTCTTGAATCCGATGAGTCATGATCTGAATTGCGATCGCTATTCATGCATAGTCTGTAATTGTGCGATCCGTTCCGCACTTTCTATCACTCTGGAAAAAGAAATATGATACACTCTATAAGGTTTGAAAAATTTTTCATATCAATGATTATTCAAGCCATAGCAAGGATAAGTGATGAACTTTAAAAATGCATCATCTACAGACTTTTGCGCCCGTCAACTTAAAGCTTTAGCAGATACGACACGTCTATCTGTTGTGAAAATTCTCATGGAAGGCCCGAAACACGTCGGAGAACTGAATGCTGTCTTGAAGCTAGAGCAGAGTTTGTTATCCCACCATTTAAAAATTTTGCGGTCAGCAGGTTTTGTGGAGGCGACACGAGATGGCAAGGCAGTACTTTATCATTTTGTACCGACGATTCGACAGGTCAACACTGGTAAAGCAATTGATTTAGGCTGTTGTCTGCTCTGTTTTGAATAAAAATTTAGACGCAATTTTTCGATGAAACAACTCAAACCCCTAGCATTTATTACTGTCGGTTTCACAATTTGCTTGGGACTACTATCTTGTACGCAATCTTCAAAAACAGCTACTCAACCAACCAATCAATTACAGGGAAAGTTAGTTTTAACAGGCTCTAGTACAGTAGCACCGTTGGCAGCAGAAATTGGTAAGCGATTTGAATCAGAGCATCCTGATGTACGAGTGGATGTGCAAACAGGAGGTTCATCTCGCGGTATTGCTGATGCGCGTACAGGCGTTGCTAACATTGGGATGGCATCTCGTAGCCTCAAAGAGGAAGAAAAAGACTTACAAGCTTTTGCTATTGCCCGCGATGGAATTGGCATTATTTTGCATAAAGAAAATTCCATAAAATCCCTCTCAAATCAACAAGTTATCGATATTTAAGTAAGTCGTGGTGAAATTTTATAAGTATGTAACAAAAAATTAAGCAGAAGAA
>NZ_JABXKQ010000174.1 GCF_017114945.1 Nostoc sp. JL34 | reverse complement strand
ACAGAGTTTGATCTTGCTCACGAGTTAGAAATACTCTTAAACGAGCGCCCATATATAAGTCACCTCATGTCGATGCATTCTCTGTATTTACTTATCTTTACATAGTCTGGTTTTTTTATGCCCACCTACTTATTGCTAAAATATGTTTAATAAAAAAAGTTTGCAGCTTACTTTATAATCAAATTTTATTTTGACGCATAGTCATATTAAATGGGTATAAAGTGTGTAGGCGTAGCAAGATGTGGGCATCGCTCTTAGAGGTTGTTTGAAAAGTTGCAAAGTATATTCAAAACCCCGCTTCTATTCCTCTCCCGGAAAGGTCAAGAAGCTTTTAAACCCCCATTTTATTGTAGGGAAGGGGGCTGGGGGGTTAGGTTTTCGAGGCTTAGATATTACCAAAAAAAACTTTTCAAACATCCTCTTACAATAATTTTTTCAAAGGCAGCATCAACCCAGGCACAACATCTTCACCGCTTAATATTGCCGTAGCCGGATATTGAGTAATTAAACCATCTCGGCGATAAACTAAAGCTTGTTGATTTTTACTATCAATTAACCATCCTAATTGAACACCATTAGCAATATATTCTTCCATCTTGGCTTTGAGTTTTGCCAAGCTATCATTTTTAGAACGAATTTCAATTACAAAATCGGGTGCTAAATTAATAAATTTGTCTTCTTCATCCCAACCTTCTGGCAAACGTCCTTTAGCCACAAAAGCCGCATCAGGCGCTCTGACAGCAGTATTTGCTAATCTCAAACCTGTACTTGAACTAAAAACTTCACCTAAATCCTGACTTTCTACCCAATTCAACAAATAGGCTCCTGCTTTTATTTCTCGATTACCAGAAATTCCACCAGTTGCGGGCATAGTTTCTAACGTTCCATTAGCATTGCGTTCAAACCGCAGTTCTGGGTTTTGCGAACTCATCAGCATTAATTCTTCATCAGTGACAGTATACAAAGACTGCACCGTTATTTTTTCGCTGGTCATGATGATCTCATAGCAAGCTTGATAGATATCTCAATTTTAGGCTGAGATTCAATTACTTCTGTACCCCTCTCCTGCTTTGCGTTCTCTGTGTCTGGGGCGGTTTGTTATAAAATTGATATTAACATCATTGCTATTCGACTACAAGCTGTTACGCATCTACATTATTCCTTCCAAACAATGCTCTCAGAACGCTTTACCGCAGCTCTCACTTACGCCACCCAACTGCACGCCAACCAAGTTCGTAAAGGTTCAGGTGTCCCCTACGTTGCCCATTTATTAGGTGTCGCCAGTATTGCTTTAGAATACGGCGCAAATGAAGATGAAGCGATCGCAGCTCTCTTACACGATGCGATCGAAGACCAAGGTGGCGCTGCAACACGAGAAGAAATTCGCCGTCGCTTTGGTGACAATGTAACTGCAATTGTAGATGGTTGTACTGACGCTGATACAACTCCAAAACCCCCTTGGCGTCAGCGCAAGGAAGCATACATTGCTCATATTCCTACGGCTTCCCCATCAGTTCTACTCGTGTCATCAGCAGATAAACTTTACAACGCCCAGTCTATTCTCAAAGATTATCGCGTTTTAGGCGAATCACTTTGGGAACGTTTTCAGGGGCGTAAAGAAGGTACTCTTTGGTATTATCGGGCGCTTGTAGATGCCTTCAGAAAGACTGGAACCACTGTAATTATTGAGGAATTAGAACGAGTTGTTTCACAAATTGAGGTATTAGCATCTTCATAAAAAACTTTATTTACCCAACACTACATAAAAGATTCATAGAAACTAGACAAATAGCTTTTTTACAGACACGATATGATCATCTCTCTCACAAACAAATTTTGGCTTTTAGGTTCTCTCTCTAGATAAAAAATCTTTCTCTCGGTAGATAGGTGTACTGACATTATTATGGCTGCTATGTTACCAATATGACGATAGTAAGACAAAACACTCTAAATACAACCGTAAGTCCTTTAGCAAGTCCTCCAGAAAACTTGGCAGAAAAGTATATTGAAGCAGAGCGTATGCATGATGTTCTGCTTTTACTGCAAAACTTAATTAACAGTGAAGAAGCCACTGTGAAACTAATTCTGGATTGTCTCTATGATGTTGGTTCAGTCAATCTGATCAATCAAAAGCTTCGCTCAAAGCCTTTAAACAGGGTGATGAAATTAATTGCCCGAATGTCCAAACCTGTTTTTAAAATCTTAGCTTTAAATTGGTTTAAGAAAAACTGTCCTCAACTGATTACTAATTGGCTACATACGCAAGTCTCTTTTAAAAAACCTCCCAATACACCCCAACAAGTAGCCATCGAAGTTACAGAACTGGAACCATATTCTATACCACAGGCAGAAAATCTGAGCCAAGAGATTAAAAATCTCCGCTATCAGGTCAGATGGCTAGCTGGGATTTCAATAATTGCGATCGCTGTTTTAGGATTAACAGTACTTGGTTAAAATAAAACCCATAAGTAGTAGCATTATCATCAAGTTTAATTGATTCAGCAAGCTACTTGAGGCGTAAAATCTTCTTAGGTTTTACAGCAATGCTAAATTGTTTGTAAATGTCTTCTCTATTTCTTTCTTCTGGTACGTCTGCTGCGCGTAACTTGTTTCTTGGCAGGAGTACCTGTAACTTGTGTCCTTATGGTGTATTTGCTGGGCGTAGCTTACTTATCTGTAGGAGTACGCTAGTTGTTCTGATTATTTCTCGTTTATGACCTATCTAGAATTGCTATAGGATAAAATAATTATTAATTGATAATCCCTAATTGCTATTAATGAGCAACTAAATCGATTTATGGAAATTACCCAAAATTTAGCATCATTATTTAAAAAAGCCCATTTATTGGTGGGGTAATAATTATGAATTAGTCATTATAAATTAGTCATTATAAATTAGAAAATATTATGCCTCTGCCCAAACCGATCTTAGAGGACATCGAAATACATCTGCTTTTGGAAGGGGTGTATCAGTACTACGGTTATGACTTTCGCAATTATGCTATTTCCTCACTCAAACGCCGCATTCAGAGCTTCATGCAGTTAGAGGGGTTAGCTAATGTTTCTGCATTGCAAGAGCGGTTACTCCACAACCGTACCTATTTAGAACGATTTTTGCTTGCTCTGACGGTGAATGTAACATCAATGTTTCGCGATCCCAGCTTTTATAACACCTTCAGAAATCAAGTTATCCCCTTCTTGCAAACCTATCCATTTATTCGCATCTGGCACGCTGGATGTTCCACTGGCGAAGAAGTCTACTCAATGGCAATTTTACTGCAAGAAGAAGGACTTTACCACCGTTGCCGTATCTATGCCACTGATACTAACGATAAGGTATTACAAAATGCCAAAAGTGGGATTTTCTCCCTCAAATTGATGCAGGAATATACTCAGCTTTATCTGAAAGCTGGCGGCAAGAAGTCTTTTTCAGAATATTATACAGCAGCTTATGATAATGCTATTTTTCGAGCCTCTCTAAGAGAAAATGTTGTTTTTGCCCAGCATAATTTGGCAACTGATAGTTCTTTTAATGAGTTTAATGTCATCCTTTGTCGTAACGTCCTCATCTATTTCAATCAGGTACTTCAAAAGCGGGTACACGAACTCTTTTATAATAGTCTTTGCACCTTTGGTATTTTAGGTTTAGGACGACAAGAATCAATCAGGTTCACCCCTTATGAGCGGTACTATGAGGAGATAATTAAAGGAGAGAAAATATATAAGAAAATTGCAGGAGCCTGAAGAAAATTCTTTGAGGAGAGCAAGAGAGAAATAAGCAGTGCCCCAAAAATTATCAATGAAATTGTGTTTGCTGTCAAAAGACAGTCTGTCAAACATTTTTAATTGTGTTCAGAAGATAGATACAGCGATCGCTTAAGGTAAATTACACATTAAAGTCTTAAAGGAGATTGTCGATGCAACTTCTCGAATGTCCTCCTGTTGCAGTCATTGCTGGAGAAAATGCGGTTCATGTTTCTCAACTACCTTCTACGTGGCAAGACATAGCTAGAGGAACCACGAGTGTCGGACTTTCCCATCCCCAAAACTATGTTGAGATGGCACAGTTGTTTCTATACAAATTAGAACATGGTGATGTTGACTTATTTAGCGATCGCCCCCAACTAGCTCACTTAATACCGTCATTCTCCCAGCTATTTGCACAACTGGCATGGGAAACCCTTGACTTTTTTGGGCAAGACTTTCTTAAACACAGCTATCCGAACTTTGCAGAAATTCTCCATGATGTGGAGTCCAAAGGGGCAGATTATGCTGATGAAATAAAAGTGGCTCACATTGGCATAGATTTATTCAACGAGTTTGGTTATGAACTACCAGCCAGCTTTTATCATGTGCATTTAGCACCAATTTACCGCGATCATGTTTTTGAAGAACGTGCCTTACGATTTGATAAACGCGATATCGAACACAAACGTTCTTGGGATGCCATACTCCATGCAGGTAAGGTGTTTGCTATTCAAATGAAGGTGCAAAGTATTGCCTCCAAATACGGTTTTACTTATCAACACGGCTGTGGTTGCAACTCTCACCTATCTTCTATTGATGTATCTCGTGGGGCATTTGAATATGAATTGAGTCCCGAAAAGCGTCAGCGATGGATTCGCAGTTTCATCTGGACTGCTTGGTATGAGTATGCCTTCTTTGCGATCGTACCCAATACGAGTTATTTGGTTTAACACCTCGCGCCCCGAAGCCTTTTTACTAAACCCAACATTATCAAGGCTTTGTTGGGTTTCGCTGTTGCTCAACCCAACCTACGATTCTTGGTAAGTGGGCTAGAATAAATCAAACTATGTTACGCAATTTAATTATTCACGCCCACTTACTTAGAACAATAGCTTTAAGAAATTGGTTCAAAAACCATTTGAGGAATCAACACTTCATCTTGTAATTGTCCAACACCCAAAAAACGAGTCTCTTCTTCATAAACTCGCACTATCCCACTAACATCAGAATTTAGAGAAACTCGCTGACCTTGACACCATTTTTGAGCAGATGTTGCTGGTAAAGTAACAGATAACAAATGTTGTAAGGCTTTATCAGGGGCAAAAGGTTGAAATGTCCCGGCTTGCAGTTTAGTTTCTAAGTCGGTCAAAGTGAGACTATCTGTTAAATCGAAACCACTGCTTTGAGTGCGGATCAAAGCCGCAAGAGTGCCACCAGTTTTTAAGATTGCACCTAAGTCACGAGCGATCGCTCTTATATATGTACCAGATCCACAGGCGATCGCCACATCCAATTCGGGAAAATCTCCTTCTCTCCAATCCAAAATTTCTGTGTGAAAAATTTCCACTGTCCGCACTGGAACTTCCACTATTTCACCTTTACGTGCTAAATCGTAGAGGCGTTTCCCATCCACTTGAATTGCACTGTAATTCGGTGGTATTTGCTCAATTTTGCCTTCAAATTGTGCTAGTGCAGTTTTTACCTCTGCCAAACTCAATCCAGCACAAGGTTGAGAATTAATGATTTCACCTTCTAAATCATCGGTTGTAGTCCGCACACCCAGGCGAATGGTAGCCTTATAAGCTTTGTTTTCTGGGAGATATTGCAATAATCTTGTGGCTTTACCAAGTGCGATCGGTAAAACCCCTGTAGCGGCTGGATCTAAGGTTCCCGCATGTCCTACACGTTTGAGGCGCAACAATTTTCGCACCCGCGCTACGCAGTCGTGGGAAGTCCAGTCAAATGGCTTGTTTAAGTTGAGAAAACCTTGAAATAACACAAAATCAATACTTACAGCTTCTAAATTCTATTAAATACTCATTTAATGCTCAAAGTATTAATATTTGGCAATCAAGGCTTAATTAAGCATTAATTTATATCCGTGGTTTTGATTAGGAGTGAGGTTGACTAGTTCAATGCTGGTTTCCCATAGTTCTAGGGCTTTCTTTCGATCATAAGATTCTTGAGAAGATGGGACTTGCCGCAGACCAACAAAATATTTGCCTGTAACTCCTGCGAATTCCGGGTCAAGAATCAGTTTGGCAAGGTCTTTTCCAGATTTGTTAGGTGTGTTTACGTATGGTGCAAAAAGGCGGAATCCTGGCAAAAGAAAAGTCCATGCAAAACGCTTGATTAGGTCATAGTCACGGATTATTCCTGTACCTGGCATAAGTCCAGGATCGAAGGTATTCACGGTAATTGGGTGCTGCTGGGTACTGTATCCCTGAAACTGAAGACGATGTGATAACTCATAAGCGCATAAAATATTACAAAGCTTTGAGGTGGTATAGCGTCGCCTGCCGATTGTATAAGCATCCTCCTCTTTTTGAGTGGAAGCTAAATCAGGAAATGCTAGTAATTTGGCATTGCGATACTCAGGAGAAGGCATACTCAGGGTTTGATTTGGACTGGAGTTGGGGAAATGCGTACCGCTAGTGACAAATACAATTCGGGCTGGAGAAACTAAGTGTCTAAGTAAGAGATTGACTAGCAGAAAATGTCCAAGGTGATTGACTCCAAAAGTGGTTTCAAAACCATCTTCGGTGTAAGTTGTGCCAGTGACAACTTGTATACCTGCATTACACACGATCGCACGCAAAGGAGGGCGATTGCTTGCTGCGAAATCTTTGACAAAAGTGCGGATTGATGTTGTGGAGGCAAGATCCAACGGTAATGCTTCTATCGACTTGTTACCTGTCTGGGCTATCAATCGTTTGACAGACAAAGCCGCTTCTTTTTGGTTGCGGCTAGCAATAATCACATGGGAATTTGGGTCTAATGTTGCGATCGCTTTCGCACAGTAATAACCTAATCCTTTGTTCCCTCCTGTGATAATTACAGTTTTATCTGATTTGCTCGTTTGAGTTGTCATATTTATCCCTCTAAAATTTACTAGTTAGTAATATCAACAAAAAAATATCAAGCGAGTGGGAGTCAGAAACATATATCTGGCTATAATGCTAAGTAAAATTATTTATTTAGAGCAAATAGTATCAAATGAGTATCCTAAAATAAACTCATATGAAACTCATGTGAAACAAGTGTATTTCTGATTAAAATTACTGCTTATAAGTCTAATTTATTGCTAGTCATGGCAAATTTAAGTTGCAGCTACACGAGACTGTAGCTGACTTTGCAGGTTAGTAAGCCCTTGATTTTGCGTTAGTCCAGGTAGATGACTTTGCTTGTGTAATAGCGAATTATATCGCTTAATCCTTTTAAAACATTCTCGGAATTTTTGGGCTAAATGTCGGTCAGCGCGATACTTTGACTATTATAAAAATGTAGGTAATGACAAGCTTTTAAATATGGAAATTAATTGAGAACTGATAACCAAACTGCTACAGATCAAGTTGATGATGGGGACAGTTGACCCATTGGGTATAACTTCGGTAAGCTGACTGTAACTTTAGTTCCTTGCCCTACTTCACTGGATAAGGTAATATTGCCACCATGTAACTCGACGCAAGCTTTAGCGATCGCTAGCCCTAAGCCTGTACCAGGAATTGTGTCCACGTTACTTGCACGACTGAAGGATTGAAACAAATTTTCTTGATCTGCCAGCGGGATACCAATTCCCTGATCTTTAATAGAAAAGATGACTTCTGATTCATTACTGATGAGGTGGAATTCCACAGTACCCCCATCTGGAGAGTACTTAATTGCATTGGATATTAAGTTAATAAAAATTTGCTCTAAAAGTCCGCGATCGCCCCAAAATCCCTGATTATTCCCAGTAATTTTAAAAATCAATTCGTAGCGATCGCCAGTTGTTTCTCGCTCTTGTTCTATGAGGTTAGAAAAAAATTGTAGTAAATCTAATGAGATTGGTTTAAACTTGGGTTTTTCCAGTTCAAATTGGTTAACCAGAAGCATATTATCCACGAGTTTGGACATATACCTTGCTTTCTGTTCAATGATTCCCAAGAACCGCTCTTGTTTAGACTCATCCAATTGCTGGCTATGTTTTACCAAAGTTGATGCAGCAGCCAGAATTGAAGTTAGAGGCGTTCGATACTCATGGGAAACCGTTGCAATGATTTGAGATTTAAATACATTAAGTTGCTTTTCTTTGGCAAGGGCTGCTTGAGTTTGGGCTAATAACTCCGCCTGTTGAATTGCGATCGCTAATTGCACCGAAACTTCATTGAGCATTTGGGCATCATCAGTTTGCCAGTGTCGTTCTCCAGAATTATAGTGAGCAATCAATAAACCCCAAAGCTTGGGATTTGGATTCCCATTGTTGCTCAGATCAATGGGAACCACCAGATTTCCCTTAGTATTAAATTGTTCTTTGAGGCTGAGACAATTACACAAGCCAAGTTCATCGATATAAGGCATTGGGGAAGGTGGGGCCCCCTCTGGAGGTAATGGGGATTGGGAAAACTCTTCCCTAGTCATCAGTGCCCTGTCTCCTTGTCTCCCTTGTCCCCTTGTCCCCTTTTCGCCAGCCCCAACGCGATCGCACAATGCTACAGTCAGGTATGACTCAACTGATGAGGCAACTATTTTACCATCTGTATCTGGGGTAAACTGATACACCATCACGCGATCGCACTTCAGAAGTTGTTGTACCTCGGCTACGGCTGTATTTAAAATTTGCTCTAGGTTAAGAGACTGGCGAATTCGTAAAGCAGTCGTGGCAATTAGGCGCTGTCTCTCCTGAGTTTTCTGGAGTTGGGCTTGCAAGCACGATTGCTTGATGGCGTTGCGGACTGCTAGTTGCAGTACATCCTGTGTCAGGTGTTGCTTGACTAAATAATCCAAAGCCCCCCGTTTCATTACTTGCACAGCGATCTCTTCATCGCCACGCCCTGTCAACATAATCACGGGCACAGAAGTCTTAAATATCTCCTGTTGCATCTGATCGAAGAGTTCTAACCCGCTCATATCAGGTAGGCAAAAATCCAGCAGAATAACATCGCAGCGGACTTTTCGGCACAAAGCAAGTCCTTCTTCTGCACAGTCTGCCTCCAAAATCTGGTAGGACTGGTGCGGATCTTTCAAAAGATATCGACGATAGATTTTCCGATCTGCGGCACAATCATCGATGATAAGTAGCGTCCATGTGTCCAACATAAGGTTATGAGGATCAGGGAGCCATATAGATCCCTTTTATCCAGATAGTATTGTCTTGCATAATTCTAAAAATAATATAAAATAAATATAAATAAAATCTAAATTCTTTAGGAATTCTAAAGCAATTCAAGCAGTCGAAAACGGTAGGAAAAACAGGAAGATGGGGAAAACACATCTAGCAGAGACAAGCAGACACAGTGACTCAAAGAGGAAAATGTCGCTGTGTCCTCTGAGCCGTCTCCTTTGTTATGCTATTGTCCCTACTACCTGATCAACAAAGTAATAAACAAATTACTCCAACACAGGCGGTATATTAGCTTCAAGCCAGTAGTCCACAAAAGCCTGAATCGTCTTTTTTAGTTCCTGAGCATCCATCGGCTTTACCAGATATCCATTTGCGCCCTTTTGATAGCACAATTCAATATCTTTGGGGTTAGATGATGTGGTAAAAACAACGATGGGGATTCCCTTGAAACTCTTGTCTTGCTTGAGCCGATCTAAAATGTCACGGCCATCAATACCTGGCAAATTCAGATCGAGCAAGATCACAGAGGGTCGTAATGCTACTTTAGAATTGGGTGGGTCTTCGCCTTTAGTGTAGGCATCGTTCCCCAATTTATAGAGGAAGTCTAAAACCTCATCCCCATTAGTACAACGGTGTATGGGATTCTGGACGGACATCCGCCGCATTAGACGTTGTAGCATCCGAAAATCTTCATTGCTGTCCTCAACAACGAGCAGCGGTTCATGAAGTTTTTTTGTCATTCGTAGTCTTAAAAGAACTTAACAAAAATACATATTTAGTCATTATCTTAAACTATTCCAGCGTAAAATAGAACATCGAGCCAATGCCTATGGTAGATTCAACCCAAATTTTACCGTTATGAAGCTCAACAATCTTCTTAACAATAGCTAGTCCTGCACCTGCTCCTCCACCATACTTTTCCTGAGAATGGAGCCGCTTAAATAATCTAAAGATGGTTTCTAGGTGATGCTCTGGAATTCCAATACCGTTATCGCGGATATAAAAGATTAGGCATGGGGCATGGGAAGAGGCAGAGGGGCGGGGTGCGGGGTGCAGAGGGGAAAACTCTTTTCCCTTGCTCCCTGCTCCCTGCTCCCTGCTCCCTGCTCCCTGCTCCCTGCTCCCCTGCCCCTCTGCCTCTTCTTGAGAAAAGTAGCCAATCTCAACCCATTGTTCTGCTTTCTCGTTGTATTTGAACGCATTACCAAGCAGATTACTGAAGACTTCATTAACCAGCACTCGGTCACACAAAACTGTTGGTAAAGGCCGAGGAATGCGAATATCCACAAGCCCAGAGTCTTGGCGACTAGCACGAAAAACATCAATTACTTTAGTGAGTAATTCGTTGAGGTCAGTTGCTTGCAAGCGCAGTTGTGCTTGTCCTAATTGCGAGAGTCGCAGTAGAGCATTAATCAGAGTTTCCATGCGTACAGACAAGGAGACTACTGTTTGCAAGCACTCAATTCCGTCATCATCTAATACTTGACTATAGTCTTCTAGCAGCACCATTGAGAAATTATAAATACCCCGCAAAGGTTCCTTGAGGTCATGGGAAGCCGCGTAGGCAAAGGATGCTAGTTCTTGGTTGCTGCGTTCTAACTCCAGGTTGATTTTAGCTAATTCATCCGCCTTCGAGAGGACAATACCAACGATCGCATTCCTCAGAGCGATCGCACTGTCAAGTTCACAAGCTTTCCAAGGTAGAGAAGTTAATCTAACCGTTTCTTGCCATTGTTCAAAGGATTTTCGCACAGACAAGCTAAAGCTACCATCAGCCTGAGCTTGCATGGATTCGTTGGGATTTCCTGCCCAGTGTACCGTTTGGATAACTTCAGGGCGAAACCAAAGGATGTAATAGCGCCGGACTTTAGAAATCCGCAGTAGCAACAAACCACTAGCAGTATCTTTAAATTTCACCGCCTCTGAGTAAAGCTTCGGCAGAGAATCAGTGGAAAACAGGTTGTCATTAACTTGGGTATCCGCCCATTCAATGAGCGCCCGAACTTCATCAATATTCGGTGTTGTTCCCACCAGGGTAATTTCATTATCCAGACAAACCGCCGCTCCAGAGGCACTAACAAGATCGAGCAAGCGGATTTCTGTTTTAATTAAAGCATCGATGAAATTGTCTGCCTGAGAAATAGATTCTAGAAACTCAGACTGTAGCGATTTGAGTTTTACCTTATAATCCCATTCCGAGTTACTAATTTTGTGTGCTAATTCTGAAGATGCAATCTGTCCCAAAAATTCGCACATCTTGCGGACTTCGTAAGAAATATACTTTGGTGTTTGATGGTGGCAGGATATTAATCCCCAAAGCTTCTGCTCTTGAATAATTGAAATCACCAAAAGAGCCTTCACCCCCATATTTTGATGATATTCAGTACAACACCAATCAAAACTCCGTAGCAGACAGTAGCTTAAGTCAAGATGCTGATGTGTTGTCGGATTTTCCGTTGGAACTAGTTTGACAGGTTCGGCAGTCAAATCGGGGAGAAATCGGAGAAAGCAGCGCGTGTATAACTCCCTAGCCTGCGCTGGAATGTCTGTAGCGGGATAATGGAGTCCTAAATAAGGTGATAAATCTTCCCGTTTAACTTCTGCAACAACAGAACCCGCTTCTGACTCGTCAAATTGATAGACCATCACCCGATCAAAACCGATGATTTTTTGGACTTCTTCAGCCACCAAATGCAAAAATTCTCCCAGATTGGATGTGCTTTGCATTTTTGCGATCGCTTCACTTGCCAAAGCATGGAAGCTTAAGAAACTCACTTCCAATTCAGAGTCCGTCGGTTCTAGCTCCAGAATCACAGCCTCTTCTGTACGATGAGCAATAGCATCAAAGTATCGTTCATTATTAAAAGTGTTTATTAATACTTTAAAAGCATTAGCACTGCCAATTTTTTTCACCAAGCACTGCTTGACAATTTCCACTTGCTGAGGGTCAAGCAAATAGCTCAATGGCTTACTGAGCAAATATTCTGGCTCTTTGCCCAAGTATGTTTGGGTATTGTTGCTAACTTGCAGTATCTCTAGCTGAGTACTGAGTGCCAGGAGAACGCCATGAGCTTGAATAGAGCCAGGTATGTGAATAGGTTTGCGATCGTGGTTAGTCAGGGCTGTTGCTTGGGCTGTAGTATATTCAGGCTGGCTCATAACTGAACTTATGTAAAGCTGATTTTTACAATAACGTAATTAAATGTGACATTTCTTTAAAGTATATGCCGAGAAGTCTGAATGCGATCGCATATATCTGTGCTGGTTATGGTTTTTATAGTAATTAAGGTAAGTGCAAATAACTAGAAGATGGTGTAGTGGCGCGGCAAGGCTTCCGTAACATAGCGAAAATACAAATTATGGTATATTCAAAGTAGATACGTAAAATAGTCCAAAATTAGGTGCGTCAAGCTCCGAAAGTTTTATGTTTGAGTGTGAAATTCTCTAAGAAAGCATTTATTTTAAGGTAGTTATGACTACAGTTGTTGCTAAGTGGGGAAACAGCCTAGCTATTCGACTTCCCAAAGCTTTGGCTGAACAAGTTAATCTCAAAGAGGGGACAGACATAACTTTCAGTGTCTCAGGCAATAGTATTGTAATCACGCCGCAGCAGCGAAAAAAATATACCCTTGATGAATTATTGGAAGGTATGACTCCAGATAATTTCCATTCTGAAATAGATACTGGATCTGCTGTGGGGAATGAAGTTTGGTAGTTCAACCATATATTCCAGACAGAGGTGATATTGTTAGGTTAGACTGCGGCACAGCAAAGCAAATTACGGCTGATTCTATCCGACGTGTATTAGCATTAAAAACATCAGGAATGTCATTTGAAGATATTGCTGAAACACTTAATACTGAACTAAAACCTCAAGGGCGTGAGCAGATGGGCTATCGTCCTTTTTTAGTTATGTCGCCATTAAAATACAATCGAATGGCTTCCATAGTTTTAATTTGTCCAATTACTAATCAAAAAAAAGGTCTTCGCTTTGAAGTTCCGCTTCCTGACGGAATGATCACCAGTGGCGTGGTGTTAGCCGATCAGATAAAATCACTGGATTGGAAAGCTAGAAAGGTTTTGTTTGTAGAGAAAGTTGAACAAGAGTTAATTGAAGAAGTCCAAGCGAAAATTGAGACTCTAATTTTATAAACACAAAAGAGAACATCCCTATTTTGTAAAAGTACGAATTAATCTTTAGCATAAATATTTTTGTCTCATGCAGACAGAGCTAAAAATTAAATTTACACCTTTGGGATGCTCCTATTAATTACATCTGTTTAAATCAAATAAAAATCATTACATGTAACAATGCAACGCCAATATCCAACATCCAAAATCCGAAACTGACTATGGTGTTGGGGAGTTTTTTTTTGCGGGTTTGTCTCCTTTCGTATCCAGCAATTGAGCTAATTCGGTTGTATTCAATGACTTGACGAGACTCAACCCAAGCGACTTACTAGAAATGCTTTGAGTGTAGGCGGCGTTCAGGTAAGGTGTGTATTGCGGCCTGACTGCAATGTATGTTTGGAAGAAAGGTAAACTCAAAACATTCATGTAACGACGTGCTTGAGAAGCATCACCAATCATATCGGCAGGTAATGCTACTTGTTGATTTGCAGGGTTGCCATTGCCAATGGTGGAAAAGTGAGTGCCACCTACAAGCATGACGAGATACTTTGGTGAATTTGCTAACCAGGAGAAAGGTAAAATTTGCTCGGATAAAGCTGGTGCAACTGTATCATCACTACTGCTGACAATCATCACTGGAGTTTTAATTTGACTTAAACCAGCTTTGCCGAAAATAGAACTAGTAATGGGATTAACTGCGATCGCAGCTTTCACTCTCTCATCGCGCAGGTTATAATCCTTGTCAGACTTGCTGATGCTCAATTCTAAAGCGCGACACTGGAGCAGTAAAGACATATTCCAGGTTTTTTGCAGTGCTGCTGGTTGACAGTCTTGTTTTAGCTGCTGAAAGTTAATTTTAGCGCCTGCTAAAGCTAAGGCTGTGTAGCCTCCCAAAGATTGACCAAATACTCCGACTTGTTGCAGATTTAACCGACCTTTAAACCGTGAATCAGATTGATTACCTTTTTGCAATTGATTCAGTATATATGTTATGTCCAAAGGTCGGTCTTGAAATTCACTCGGTTCTGCGATTTCAATGGCGCGTCCATTTAGCAGAGAACGCAATTGTTTAGCATCACTACCAGGATGATTGGGAACGACGACGGCAAATCCGTAGGAAGCTAGATGAGTGGCTAAATATTGAAAGTTACTGCTGTCTAAACCCAAGCCGTGAGAAATTACAATTATTGGTGCAGCATTCTGGACATTGGGAATGTAAACATCAGTCAATAAAAGCCGATTACGGGTTGAATCGAAAAACTTCAGGGTGTATTTTTGCGACTTCAACTTTCCCGGAACCTGCAAATCGGGCAATTGCGAGAAATTTGGTTGGGAAATGCTAGCAGCTTCTATTTTAGACTTTTCGGAAACTGCTGCGATCGCCTGATGGGTTTGGTTAACAAGTTTCTCTAATTCCGTAGCAATTTCCAGAGTTTCGGCGACATCAAGACGAATGCTGCTGGTGGGATATTTACGCAACACATTCAAAAGTGTCAACCCTCCCGATTCACCAGAAGCTAAAATTAGCGCTGAACGCAAAGTAGCCAATCCTGGTTCTGGTTGACTGGTTTTAATCACTTGCGCCAACCGATGCAGCAAAAATTCTCCTTGCGGTGTGTAGAGAAGTTGCGAAACAACTACCGGACTAACTTTCACTCGATTAAGTAAAATCCGCCGCAATTCTTGAAGCTGTTGTAGAGGCAGATATTGCTGATAGCCTGCCAAGTCTTCGTTAATTACACCTGTTTTGGCGTAGTTCTCTAAAGTGGAGACTGAAATGGAAAGCTCTAAAGCTGAATAAGATGCATAAATCCGCTCTGCTGCCAAGACAGAATTACTAATTCCAAACGTTGGCAGCACCATTGAAAGAACCAGCAATAAGGAATTTTTTCTTAGGGTGCTGGCCCAATTACCAAACAAACTATTCATCGCTCAACTATTTCGGTGGTCTGGTTTTCTCAGGTGTTGGCTTTGGTAGTTATTCTGGCGCCCTGCTTGGTTTACTTAAAATTATTAGCCTCAATTTTATCAAAACAGAATTTAGGAGTCAGTAGTGATAATTCATGATGAATTATGTATGACTTGCGAATGTAGCTGGCTTAAGATGAAGGGGATAAATTGGTTTAAAATCTCCACAAAATCTAGGATTTGGTAGTCAAAAAAAGTAGTGATTTCCAACCATCTAGTAATTTATTCTGACTCCTGAATTCTGATTTTTGAATTCTTCTTCAAGGATTTCTCGGCTATAAAGTCAACAATCAAATACTACAGAGTCACACAGATGGGTAAAGTATCTGGTTGATTCCAGTAGTTTGCCTTCACTATTAAATCATAACAAATAAAAAATCCTCTGCCTCAGTATTTATGTTGTAGCTTTGAATCTTGCACAAATTCGCTAGATGAAAAACCCAGTAAAAATCCTGAAAACCATTCCAATTAATCAGCTTTTTGCAAGGCGATCGCTAGTGAAATTGTGACTACTAAACCTGTTCCTAATATTGTTATGAAAGTGAAGTGTTCTGATAGCATCCAAGAAGGTGCAATAACTGATACAGCTACGACTGATATTAATGTCACAATCGGATCTAAAACTAATACTGGACTCACTTGTGATCCTTGCCAAGATTATAATGATTTCACCAAAGCACCATAAGCAATTAAAGTATTCAAAGTATAAAAGCTAATATTCCTCAATTGACGGATTTATCCTTGAGGATGTTGGCAGCTTTCTGAGCAATTACCTCCGGTTTCTGAATTACCGCTTTCAAATTTTGCAAATCATATTCATTGAATTTCTCAAAAGCGAGTTTCTTCACTTTGTCATATTTATCATCAAGGGCAGCAACGATACCGTTAATCTGCCATACTTGTGGCTTGGGTTTGGGGGTTTCTTTGGCATTTACCCAAGGTAGAGAGAGGAAGAGAGTCAGGAGTAGGGTGAAGCAGAAAAGCAAAAAGAGGGAAAGCTTGTTAGTGTGGCTGGGAGTTGTGAGCATAAATCAGGGCAAGGCGGCAGATTACACGCGGCTATGAATATAACAACAACCTTGCAATTCCTAATTCCTGATTGAAAGCCTTTAATACTCGTTAACGAGTATTAAAGACTCATTCACGAAGCTCTGAGGTTCATTCACGAAGCTTTAAGGTTCATTCACGAAGCTCTGAGGTTCATCGACAAAGCTTTGAGGTTCATCGCCAAAGCTTTGAGGTTCATCAACGAAGCTTTGAGGTTCATTTACCAAAAGATACATCTCGTTTTGCAAATCAGGAGACTCTCAATACCAGGACTTACGCAACTGGCACAGTGCGATCGCTCTATATAGTATTTTTGTACTAT